>CALVEI010000045.1 GCA_944326515.1 Candidatus Gastranaerophilales bacterium
AGCCTTTATATTTTCAGGTTTAATCATATCTTCAAGAGTTATATCTGAACGCCATCCAAAATGTCCCTTTTTGATATTTTTACAATTTTTATATTCATATTCCATTGCTTTTCTGTATAGTTCTGGGTGATGTTCATATAAATTTAACCATTCTAATTTTGATTGATAGAAACAGAAAAAACATCCTGAACGAGATTTCCATTTCATGTATTCAGGGAAACCAATTCCTGAGTTATTTAAAATATCATATATATCTTTCTTGATTAAACCATCCTCAACGAATAAAAACTTTTCTTTTATGTATGGTTTATTGCTTGTTGCCGTTTTAACTCTTTGAGGTTCATCTGCTCTAATACCTATATATAAGTTAATATGCTTACAATTTTCATTATTTATAATGGTTCTAAACATATTTTGAATAGTTTTTGTTTTTAATTCTACAGTGCACCAGCGATTTTGAGGTGTCGGTAAAATATTACGTGTTTCATAGATATGCTGAAAACTAATTGGAGGTTTTAATCTAGTAATTTTTTTGCCCAAAAATATTTCTAATTTATTCAAGTAATCATATAATTCTGGTAATTCAAGCTCTGTATCACAAAAACAGTATTGAATTTCTTTATGAATATTTGGATAGTTCTCTTTTATATATAAAGCCAATGCTGCTGAATCTTTTCCACCACTCAAGCTCAATATATGATATTCTTTTTTATTTTCCATCTCTACAAATCTCCTCTAAAAATAATTAACCGTTAACAACTTTTCTTAAAATCACGTTTTGCTCAGCTTTGGACAGTGATAAAATCTGCGTAATCAGCTTATCAAAACTTTTGCTTTGCCCAAGGTTCGAAGTTCCAACGGTAGCCTCTAAAGTGTAGAATCTCAAAGCTAAGTCTTTTACTTTAACCTTAAAATCTGCAACATCTTCATCAGACCAATCTTTGGGCACTCTTGATTTATTAATGAACGTAGCAATTCTATTAATCCACAAGGTGTCATCAGCATCTTTTTCTACAACATTGTTGAACAAGATTTTTAACTCTTTTTCGCCAATGTATTCTTCTATTGCTTCAAAACGACAGGTAAGCTCATGTCTGTTTTTGCTTTTAAAGCTTTCAAAAAAGAAGATATTAATTTCTGCCACCATATTTTTAGTTGCGTTTTTAAGTTCATCAATAGAATTTGTGTAGTATTGCAAAAATTCACTATCACACTCAGAAAGCATTTTACCTGTCAGAACCTTTGGAATATCTCTGTTAAAAAGGCTTATCGGGTCTTTAGCATTCATAGTTACATTACGAAATCTTAGCGTCTTTTTAGAGAGTCTTTCTGTGTTTAGAGTATATTTTTCTAAGTCTCTAATAAAATATATAAGGGCTTTGGTAATATCTAAAATGTTTTTAGTCGGCTTATCTGATAAAACGAGAGAAATATCTTCAAGTATAGGCAAGTCTTCCATTATTGTCTTTTGGACTTCAAAGTTTTGAGGACAGAATATCATCCTATCAAACATAAGCTGATTGAGTTTTAGTTGAAACTGTAATTTCTCATAAATTGCAAGAATATCTTTGTTTTTTGCTAATACATCAAGTAACAAAACAGCCACGATAGATTTTGTCAGGCCATAAGACATAAACTTATCAAACAGGTCTGTTAATTTAACTTTTTTGCCTTGCAAGATATACTCTTCAATTTCGTTTTTTATTTCTTTGCAACTAGAATCGTCAGACAATAGCTCTTTTACTAAATACGCTTCTGTCGAGTTTTGTTTTAATTCTTCACCTTCAAGCAAGTTTCTTGCAAGACATCTTATTGCTTTAGTCAAAGTCGGTGGCATTTTATCAAGTTTTAAATACTCAAGATTGATCTCAGGTCGTTTAGGAAATTCACCACTACACCAAGATTCAAATGGGTCATCTTTTAAATAATCTCGACCTTTTTCGGTCAAAAAGTATTCTTTTTTCTCTTCTTTAATCAGCTCATTTGTAATTGCGTGTTTTTTAAGGTCTTTGATTTGAGTATTAGTGAGTCCTACAATAAAATTCAAATCTTGGTTTTTAAAGATAGTTGAATCTTTTTCAACACACAAAAGTAGTTTGTTTAAGTATTGCATAAATAGTCCTTTCCATTGTTTTCCAACAAAAAACAGACTCAAAATTGAGTCTGACGAAAAACAAATATTTAAAATTAATACGGATACAGCGGTGCTACTGCTTCGCTTTCGCTACTCCCTGCAGTAGGCACAATTCTTAAATTATACCTTGTCAGGAGGTGTGTAACACCAACTATATTATCATTTGAAATTTTATTAAATATTCAAAAATTAATTATTTTTTAATATTTTTATATGCCAATTAGATGCTAAAATAGATTACATGAGGTTTTACACATTATTACTGACATTATTAATATCTGCTACTTGTGCTTTTGCTCAAACATCAAAAAGCCATCTTTATTTTGAAAAAGATTATCAAAAAGTTTGGTGTGATGCACACTGTGGAACAATGGAAGTAGTTTTGCATGACAAGGCAAGAGTGGATTGTGTTACCAACACTCATGCAATAGAATTTGACTTTACACCAAAGTGGGCAGAATCTATTGGACAAGCACTCTACTATGGAGAAGTGCTCAAAAAGAAACCAGGCATTGTTTTAATTGTAGAGAATCCTGAAAAAAGTGAAAAATACATAAACAGAGTCAAAACCGTTGCCGTTAAAAGCGGGATTGCCTTGTGGCTTATGTATCCTGAAGATATGAAAAAATAATTATTTTTTATGCTGCACTTTTTTATGAAATAGTGTTGAGTTTTAAAAAGTTTAAAAAATATGATGTGTATAACTTCTAATAGTTCAAAAATTATTGAATAAAAAGATCTACTCTAGGATAAGAATAATTTAGCTAATTTCTTTACTTTCTAACATATCAATAACTTGTTCATAAGAATGTTCAGACAGCAAATCTATTGCATTTTCAAATGAAACGTTGTATATCTCAGATATTCTCAGTGCTTGAATTTCAATCTCACTTTTTGAGGAATTATCAATAAAGCTATTTTCTTCTTCAAAATCAGATTGCTTTTCATAATCTTCTAGTGCTGCAATAACTTGTTCATAGGCATGTTCAGACAGTAAATCTATTGCGTCATCAAAAGAAATGTTGTAGGTTTCTGCAATATAATGAGCTTGATTTTCTATATTATTTTTCTCAGAGCTCTCCTCATAATTATTTTCTTCATATTGTTCATCACTAATATTTTCCAATAGCTCATTTTGTTCATATACAGTATGGGTTTCCTCTGTATTATATTGCTCTTGAATAACCTCTGTTTCATCGTCAAAAGTGTTATCTGAAATGCCTGTATCCGTTATATTTTGTACAGAGTGAGACATTTCTATAATGTCATCCAATATATAAACTTTATAATTTTGTTTATTTGCAATATAATCCGCAGCTCCTTTAGTTATTCCAGATGAAGCAATTAGTATTACTTCATCTGCATCAAAATCTTCTTTGCATCCCCATAAGGCTCTTGCATCATTTGGACCGACTGGAGCGTTGTGATGTTTACATTGCACTATTGACTTTATACCATCTTTTTCTAGTATGATGTCAACTCCACCGTCTCCTGTTGCTCTTGTAACTGTAGCATTATATCCCATTGATATAAAAATCTTTGCAACTTCTTGTTCAAATTCCCATCCATTTAAAGTCCACCACCATTCTTGCGCAGACCAATTATATGAATTCTTTTTGATATCGAAACGCGAAAATTGTTGATATGGAGAATTACTAAATTGATTACTCCAATATGCACAATATATTATAAACACTATTATTAAAATTACTGAAAAAATTGCAAATGAAATATTTTTTGCAGTATACAAAAGGTGTAATATGTACCAAATCATACTAAAAATTGATGTAGAAATTATAAACTCTTTCCACAAACCTTTTTTGTGAACTTCAATTAGAAATTTAATAATTCCGATTAAAGCCGTTATTGCCCAGGCTATTAGCTGCGAATTGTTTTTGTAATTTCTACTCATTAAAAACCTCTTAATTTAATACAAGGGTAAGTAATATGGAATCATCTTCCAAAATTTCTTCATTCGCTAACGTAAAAGTATCATTGTTTTCCACTTCTTGCTTTATATCTTCACAAATAACTTCTTGAAGTTTTTTGCCTGTGTTTTTTTTCATAAGTTCCATTATTTCTTCTGGATTTTTTTCCATTTCTATTTTTATTGACATAATTCCTCCTTTTTTAAAAATCTATTTTTCTTTTTCCGTATTCAACTATTGGTTTTGATGGAAAAACTAATCTTTTTGCATCTTTTGATGTCATAAATTGAGGATTAAACAACCCAAAATCTTTAGCAAAATGTTCTAGCTTGTACCAAGATTTTTCTTTCTTTAATTTAAAGAACTTGGTTGCTTTTACTGAATTAAAACCCTGAATAGATAAGATTTCAGACATTGTACAATCTTCAATATATATTTGTTTGTTATTTATATTGCGCAAATCATCTACTTTATTTTGACAATAACTTTTTTCTTTATTACTTTCTGTGTTATTAACAACTTGCATATAATCACTTATAGCAGACTCGACCTCTCCAGTGTTTTCATACACTTGTGCTCTTAACTTATATAATCTTACCTGTTTTAAAGCATTAATTGCTTCTGATAAGTCAGCTATTGCTAAATCAAATACTTCTAGTTCTTTGTAACATTCACCACGTTTAGCCTGAAATTCATAAACTACTGAATTATCGCATTTCGTATCATTATAATATTCAACAATTATATTGTAATCTTGTAATGCTCTGCTATAATCTTTGCAATAGAAAAATAATACATTGGCTCTTTCTTTATAATATTCAATATTATCTTCAAGATTTTCTATTAAAATATTATATTTTTCGATAGCTTTTTCATAATTTTTTATTTTCTTGTATAAATTTGCACTTTTTACTAAAGCATCTTCATCTATTTGATCATAATATTCAAAATATTTTTCGTAACCTTCTAATACCTTTTCTTTATCAACCCCGTTTTCATAGCATTCGTCAATATTTTTGAGGTATTCTTCCGGTTCGTCATAATCTGACAAATCCATCAAAAACAGATATTCTTCTAAGGCTGAATCATAATTATTTAAATTCTTGTATAAAGAAGCTCGATTTGTACGATATAAAATTTCATCAGGTTTAATTTCTATAGCTTTATCAAAATCTTTAAGTGCTAAATTAAATTCTTCTTTATCTTCATATATTAATGCTCTATTATTATAAGAAGATGAATCATTAGGATTTAGTTCTATTGCTTTGGTATAATACTCTAAAGCCTTATCATTATTACCTTGTTTTCTATTACAATATGCGAGTCTAAAATATATGTAATCATCAAGTTTATTTGTTTTATTTATATATGTAGTATAACAATCCAAAGCTGTGTCATATTTTTTCAACTGATAATATGCATCTGCTTTGTTTAAGTGAACTAAATCTATATTTGGGTTGAATTCAAGTGATTTTTCATAATACTCGATAGCTTTTTCATAATTTTGGCTATTGTATTCTGAATTACCTTTTTCAAAATATTCATCAGCTTTGTTTAATGTATTAACTATTATTTTTAATTTGTTAATTTCATTTTTATATTTTTGAGAAATGTCAGAATCAAAATCAGATGCATCCGTATAAAATTGAAGAGCTGATTTATAATCTTCTTCTTCTAAACTTAAATTCGCCAATTCAATCAAAATCTTTGCCATATAAGTAACTCCGTCATCAACTATTTTGTTAAGAGGTTTAAGTTGCATTTCATGAGGATTTGACGAAATTGAAGAATCTTGATCAAATTGTTCGTTATATGTTTCTACAGCTTCTATATAATTTTTATTTTTGTAATGACAGTATGATATATATGAATAGACGTTATTATCGATATAATCAGAATAATCAATATAATTGCTAAAATTTTCTAGAGCATTATCGTAATCCTTAAGCATAAAATAAGACATTGCAATTTCTAAAAACATATAAGTATTGCTAGAATCAATATCTAGACAATTTTCATAGCATTTTATAGCTTGCTCATATTTAGCTTGTTTAAATAACAAATTGCCTTGTTTATATATGCCTAATACATCTTCCATTCTTATTTTTGCCTATAAATCAAATTTACGTACACGGTTTGCAGTTACTTTTTTGGTTGGGAAAATAATCCTATTTGCAATTTTAATACTATCGTATGGTGACAAACTGAAATCTTCTACAAATGCATCCAGTTTATACCACATTTTACCACTATTACGTTTTTCTATAAATTCTGCAGCTTTTATTTCATTAAACCCACTTAATGACAGTATTTCCTGTTGAGAACAGGTCTCTATATTAACTTTAGAATAATCTTTTTTCTTAAAAATCTCACTATATTTTTCTTCTAATTCATCAATTTGGTTTTTAAAACGTTGGCTTTCAGGATGTATTTCAATAGCTTTTTTGAAACATTCCATCGCTTTTTCGAATAAATTTTGTTTTATGTAGACTTTGCCTAATTCATAGTATGCATCACCATATTCTTTATGAAATTTTATTGCATTATTAAAATTATTAATGGCATTGTCATAATCTTCTAATTCTGAATAGAAGATACCAATGTTGTAAAAGCCATAAGCCCTATCACTATCCCAGTCATAACTGTTAGGCAAATTTGCTATTTGTTCTTTTAAGTTTTTAATATTTTGCAAAAGAATTGTTTTATCTGTCATAATAGCTCCTAAAAATCAATAAATCTACCGCCACGAGAACGTTTTATTTTATCTTTGTTTTTATCGTTTGTAGATTCTTCTATAATAATATAGTCGTTTCTATCACTTTGTTTTGTTGCCGCAACAGCCCTTTGATTCGCCCATTGTCTTATTGACATAATTTGCTCTGCTTGAGTTGTAGAAAGAGGAACAGTATTGGCAATTACCTTGAATAAGTCTTCTTCTCTTAATTTTCTGTCTTCAGAAAATGCTTCAAACAGAGCGGATACTATCACTTGTTCAATCTCTGAACCTACAAAACCTTCTGTTGATTGTGCTAAACTATTTAACAACTCATCTGTAACTCTAAAATCTTTTGAAATACTATCCTGTAGGCGTTTTGTTAAATGAATTTTAAATATCTGTTTTCTTTCATTGTGAGTAGGTAAATCAACAAAGAATATTTCATCAAAACGGCCCTTTCTTAACATTTCTGATGGAATTTTGTCTATATTGTTTGCAGTAGCAATTACAAAAACAGGTTCAGATTTTTCCTGCAACCAAGTTAAAAAAGTTCCAAAAACTCTTGAAGAAGTACCACCATCTAATTCACCTCTTGAACTACCAAAACCTTTTTCAATTTCATCCACCCATAGAATAGAAGGTGCAACGGCTTCAGCTGTTTTAATAGCCTTTCTCATGTTTTCTTCAGAACTACCGACTATGCCTGAAAAAATCCTACCTACATCAAGTCTTAATAAAGGCAAATTCCACAAAGCACTAACAGCTTTTGCTGTTAAGCTTTTACCGCAACCAGGTACGCCGGTTATTAATATACCTTTTGGAGCTGGTAAATTATAATCTTTTTGAGCTTTGCCCATCCACGAATTATTCCTCTTTTTTAACCAATTTTTCATATTTTCCAGTCCACCGACATCATCAATATTTAAATCAGATTTAACATATTCAAGTACACCAGTTTTTTTGATAACTTGGCATTTTTCATCAAGAATAATATCAAGTTCGTCTATTGTTAATTTATTATTAGAAACAATTGCTCTTATAAAAGCATTCTCTGCTTCTTGTAAAGTTAGACCTTGAGCAGCTTTACAAATGATTTCTTTTTCATATTCACTTAAATTAATTTTGTCTTCGTAATCAACAATTAAATTATTTAAGATTTTCAACAATTCATCTAAGGCAGGGAGTTTAAAATCGACTACAGTAATATCTTTTTGCAGATCTTCAGGCAATGCTAAACTAGGAGTTATTATAACGACATTTTTAGACGCCTGATGATTTTTTAACGAATATGCAATATCTCGAATTTTTCTGACAAAGTTATAATCAGGTCTTTGAGGATTTAATAAGTTATGTATATCCTTTAATATTAGAATAGAATCTTCATTATATGATTCAATAAAATCAAGCGCTTCAACGGCAGTATTGACATTATTTTTGTATCGTTCTCCATCTTCAACAATTTCTTTCAATCCGTCTGTAGAAGTCCAAGTGTAAACTTCACGAGTCCTTTTTATTAAATTGGCATTTTGTGCAATATTAGTAATTAAATCTACTACTCTATTTTCTTCCCAACTTGGGATATATATAAAAGGAAATCTTGCTCTAAAAAGATTTGCTATGTATTGTTCTGTATCTATCATTTGGCTATGGCTTGATTTATTGCTCATTTTTGGCTCCTTATATATTTATTTTTTTTGTATCCCATATTCCGTTTAATATGATTTTATTATCTTTAGTTATTCTTATTTCTATTTTATTTTTAAATTTGTCTAGTATTGCTTTATTATATTTTTCTGAAAAAAAGTAATAATTTTGATTGGAAGACCCAACCCAAGGTTTTGTATAATCTAATTGTTTTTGTTCAAATTTTCCATCTACAAGAATATCTATATAATCAGTTAATATTTGAAAGTTAGAATCTTCCTTTATTTTTTCATATTCAAAACCTGTAAAAATCATTACAGTTAACCCCATTTGCTGGACAGCTTTTGAAATTTCGGTAACGGCAACAATTTGGTCTAATGGTTCTCCACCTAAGAAAGTAATGCCTTCTATTTTATTTTTATAAGATTCTATTATATTTATAAGATCTTTAGTGTCATATACAATGCCACCATTTGGATTCCACATATGCTTATTTGCACATCCTTGACATCTAATAGAACAGCCCTGAACCCAAATTGCAAATCTTGTATTTGGACCTTCTGAATTTGTTATTGGAATATAAGAATTAATTCTAATTTTCGCCATATTGGTAATTATCTTGGTATGTGTATGATTGTTCTTCTATTTCATTATATTCTTTAGTAAATTCAGAATTTACAATGGCAGCTTTTGTTATGTTTTCAATATTTTCCATTTGATTCACACAAGATTTTCCTTTTATTCCAATAGTTTCTGAAACGATGCGTCCATCGGGATAAATTCTAATTTTAATTTCTTTTGCCATCTTTGCTCCCATCATTCTTAAAATCATTCATAACATTATTTTTATATAATACATCATGTACATAGTAAGTGATTACTTTTTCAATAGAAATTTTCACAAAAGTCATATTTTGTTGCTAATTCTAACAATTGCCTAGTATAATTATCTCCTTTACCAAGATGCATTAAAGCGCAATACTTACGATAATAGGCAGTTCCACATCTATTATTTATAAGGATTGCTTGGTTAGCATATTTCAATGAGCTATTATAATCGTTTTTTATAAAATTCAAATATGACAAATTACAGTATATTTTGTCTAATTTTGAATCACAGTACAATAAAGCTGTTTTTAGAGTGTTTTCAGCATTGAGAAAATCATTCATTAAATGTTGTATACGAGCTTTTTGTATATAAGCAAAAGATTCTTTATTATTTAATTCAATTGCTCGATTACATTCATGAATTGCTGTTCCATATTGTTTACTATAAAAACAAATAACAGCTTTAAGTAAATGTGCTTCTATAAAGTCAGGATTTAAAGCAATTGCTTTATCAATATTTTTTATTGATTCATTGATTTTATTCATTAAATAAAGGCAATTAGCCATTCCATAATAAGCATATGCAAATTGTGGATCTATGTCCAATGCTGTTTTAAAATTTTTTATTGCATTACTATATAAGTTCAAATCAATTTGAACAAGGCCTATTCTGTAATATATTTTAGGATTAGTCGGATATAATTTACTTGCTTTTAAGTAATAATTATTTGCTATTTCATTTTCATTTAATATATACTTTACCCAACCTAAACTTAAAAGTGTATCTATATATTTAGGATTAATTTTTAAGGATTTTTCATAATTGTTAATTGCGTCATCATATTGTCCAAGGCTGTAATATACTTCTCCTAGCATATGATGTGCTTCATAACATCCAGGAGCCAATTGAATTGTTTTTCTAAAACTTTTTATTGCTTTTTGTCTTTTATCAAATGCATATTCAATCAAACCTTTTGTGTAATAACCTTCTTCACAGTTAACATCAATATTAATAGCCCGTATACAGTCTTTGTATGCGTCCTTATACTCACCCAGATCTAGTTTTAAACTTCCTCTACGTGCATATGCATTTGCGTAATCCGGCTTTAATTTTATTGCTTGATTATAATCAATAAGTGCTCTGTCATATTTTTTTAATTCTCTATAAGAATAAGCTCTTCTTGCATAGGCCACTGCATAATTGGGGTTTAGCTCAATTGCTTTAGAACAATCTTTGATTGCTTCTTCTTGCTGATTCAAAATATTTTCAACCCAACCTTTACGATAGTAAACTTCTGCATTATTTGGATCAAGAATTATTGCTTGAGTATAATTCCATAATGCTTCTTGAAAATTCCCATTTTCTTGTTTTTGTTTACCCTCTTTTAAATATTCATTAAATGAACTTTGTTGGCTTGACATTGTTTTATCCATTTAGGTAAATAATCACTTTTGATAATAATTATTTTATTATAAATTATAATAGTTATAAAAATTGAAATATTTTAATTCTTAAAATTTCGAATACGGCCAATATTGTAAAAAGTCGGCAGTTTAAATAATCATTATAAATACCTAGTTTTTGGTTGATTATTGAGTCCAAAATTTGCAAAACTATTTATTATCTATACGAATAAAAAGATAAAATACGATTTATTACATCATAAAATATTTGAAAATCGGTTGTTTTGCTTATTCAGTTCAAATATACAATTATAATAGTCTATTTATTATGCTCAACTACTTTAAAATTTCCCCACTTATAAAAAGCCTTTGGATTATATTCTTTTTCTCTTAAATAATGCATTTTATAATTCCAGTTTGTGACTAAACCTATTGTGCCAGATAAAGTTAAAGCTGTTATCGCAATCGCTTTTAAATCCTTTTTTGTATGCCAAATAGCAGATGCAATTGCAGAAAAGCCAACTGGCATTGCAACCATGTTTGTAAGTAACATATTTCTTTTAACAATCTTGTCTGCAAATTCTTTATCTACTGGTGTGCCGTCTTTTTTCTGGATTTCATAATTCTTTTTGTATGGAGAAATTGTTCCAAAAGATACAGATTTTATAGCCATGATTACTCCCTTCATCTATATAGATTATAAACACAAAAACATATTTTTTTGCTACAAATGTATTTTGATAAAAAAATAACTATATTCTTTGAATTCTTATTATAAAATTTTGTGCATAAAAAATTTAGTCGTTACATTCTTTCAATATACCAATTAGAATTTCCAAAATGATTGAAATTCCACTGAAGCTGAAAGTAAAAATTGAACTCCATTGAGTTGTTGTCTTTAAAATTGTAAGAATACTTATTCAGTTGAGTTCTACGATAACTTTCAAATGCAGTTTGTATTTCTTTGGCAAACTTTTTTCTAAATTCTGGGTATGTTATTTCTAAAGTCTCTCGAGTAAGTTTATTTTTTAGAATCATATTTTATCTCCAAAGCTTAAAGACTCAGTAGAGATAGAATCTTCAGTTCTATAGTTAACAAAAAATGTACTCAACTTATCAGAATCTTTTCTTAGACTTTTTATAATTGGTGAAAGATTCCACAACTCTTCGATGTTTGACTGATTTGACACAAAATAATCTGTGACAACAATTGTGTTATAAATGTTTTCTGATAGTGTTTTTAAAAACTCAAATTCTTTCTTGTTTAATACAAAACCTTCTTCCATACGACCTCCTTTTTCAGGTGTCGTATTCATCACTTAAAATGTATCAAATTGCAAGTATGAAACGGTAAAAGTTCAAATTCATGATAGAATTTGCTTATAAACTTTCCTCATACTAGTAACAATTAAAAAGTTCAATCCCACATAAGCATAACCAAAGTGAATTGTTTCCAAAGTCGAAGAACTCCTGAATCTTGTAAATAAAATGGAGTTAAATTAATAAAAATTCACATAAAACCAATATACTTCTCATTTCGTATATCATATATTTATGGAACAAGGAATAAAATATACAAGGGAATATCGAGTAGATTGTAATAAAATATCTATTGATTTGTTAAAAGCTTTAAATGACTTTTTAAATGAACAAAATTTGTTATCTCAAAATGAAAGACAAAGAGTAAGATTTAAATGTGATAATCTTGAATTGAGCGAAACATTTTTTGCAAATATATTAAACAATAAAAAATTTATATCTAACATTGATAAAAACTTTTCAATTGTAATTATTGTCTTGAATGAAGATTTAAGTGATTTTTTTAATTTGTATCTTGAGAGAGAGAATAATGAAATCAAAATTTCCGGTTGTATAAGAGATACAAATGAGCATATAGTTGTTGGTTATAAAAAAGTATTAGAAAAATTCTTGAAAGACAATTTTCTAGAAGAAAAAGTTTTTGAACAAGAAATAAATGAAAACAGTAAACAAATAGACAATATGAATAATACTGAAGATAAAAACATAAATAGCAAAGAAAATGAAACTGTTAATATAACTCTTGAAAAAAAGATTTTAGACTGGGATATTCCGTCCGTAAAGCTAACTCTTGATGATTTAACTGAAATTGAATTATACTAAAGCAAGATTTAACCGACATCAAAGAATACAAAATTAATGTTGAACCAAATAAAAAATATTTGCAAAAACATATAAATGTGCCTAAATATACCTTTAATTCTAGTAAAGAGTTTTCAACTCACGAGGACTTATTGAAAAATATAAAAAATTATTCAATTCAATTTGAATTGCGAACAGATGAAATATATGTATATTTTAGATTTTCTAATGAAAATATATTTCTCAATACTTTATATGCAAAAGGCGAAAATCAAACTCTATATTATGGTAAATATAAATTACTAACTGATTATTTAAATACTAAGAAAAATTGGTATGCTATTATATATGATTTTAATTTTCCAGTAATTAAATCAATTGTATTGAGTTTATTAGTATGCTTTTGGACATTTGGGGCAGGAATGTATATAGAAGAAAAAAGCTGGCTAAATCTTGTTTTATCACTTTTATGCATGATTTCTGTTATATCATTATTAATTTTTACTCCAAAGATTTTAATAAAATATAATTTTAAATTACAAAAAAATAATAAATTTTGGGAGTCTTCAAATTTTCAATTTTGTACTTTCGTTATCTTAAATTTAATTATGATTGTTTTAGCAATAATACCAATAATGAAATAAGCTCAATTTGACGATGTTTTTAATTGACGAATACGACACCCAAAAAGGAAGTCGTATGAGTAAAAGTGAGAAATATCGCATTAAGCAAAAAGATTTTAGGAAACTGGAAAAACTTACAGAGCGAATTTATAGTTAAGCTGTTGCATATTTTGCAAAACACAACAAGAAACTAA
The DNA here is from genome assembly GCA_944326515.1 of Candidatus Gastranaerophilales bacterium. Taxonomy (GTDB): domain Bacteria; phylum Cyanobacteriota; class Vampirovibrionia; order Gastranaerophilales; family Gastranaerophilaceae; genus Limenecus. The sequence goes on from CALVEI010000045.1 coordinate 13,593, forward strand.
AAAGCCGTATATTTTTTTTGCCCAGTAAACCCTGAGTTAATAAATTATCTTAACAATAGTAATTTGTAGGTTGCATTCAAAAACTGTTTAACTGCAACTTATAAATAATTGTGTTTAAATGATACGTTTTGAATGCCTTAGCTTGATATTTGACTCATTAAGAGTGATAAATTTTTATACAAGCTTTAAAGAGGTACCTGTATGGCATTAAACAGTTTTGAAAAAAGAATTAAGGAGTGGGAACAAAAATATCGTCCACTTTCTCGAGATGTTATGCGCAAAATTAACAAACTCGTTGAACAATACGACAAAACGCAAAAAGTAGAGAAAGAATCAAATGTTCTCTCAATTGCAGATGGCACAAAATTGGTCAGAGAGTTTAAAGGCAAGCGTTACACAGTAATCGTTTTAAATGACGGTTACGAATTTAATGGTGAAAAATACAAGAGCCTTTCTGCAATTGCAAATAAGATTACAGGGACTAGATGGAATGGTAAGAAATTTTTTGGAGTAGCCTAATGAAAAAACAAATCAGATGTGCAATTTATACCAGAAAATCAACAGAAGAAGGCCTTGAACAAGACTTCAATTCACTTGATGCACAAAGAGAGGCTTGTGAATCATACATAAAATCACAAAAGCACGAGGGTTGGGTCCTATCTAAAAACAGATATGACGATGGAGGTTACTCAGGTGGAACAATGGATAGACCAGCGTTTAAGCAGTTACTTCAAGATATAGAAAATGATGAAATAGATATAGTTGTTGTGTACAAGGTTGATAGGCTTACTCGTTCATTAATGGATTTTTCAAAAATTATTGAAGTTTTTGAAAAGCATAACGCGTCGTTTGTATCTATTACCCAGCATTTCAACACAACGACATCAATGGGCAGGCTCACCTTGAACATTCTTTTGTCATTTGCGCAGTTCGAAAGAGAAGTTACAGGCGAAAGAATAAGAGACAAATTTGAAGCCTCAAGACAAAAAGGGCTCTGGCTATGCGGAGCTCCGCCTTACGGATACGTGAAAGATAAACAACATATGCTACACCCCGAAAAACCATTCTGTGATAATATCCCTATTATCTTTGAAGAATATTTAAAAGTTAAAAATGTTAGCAACCTTATACAGGTTTTAAAATCAAAGAATATCCTTTCAAGAGCAGGAAAGCCAATCTCCAAAGCAAATTTATATCGCATACTAGGTAACAAGGTATATTTAGGTAAAATTACACATAAAAACAAAGTCTATGATGCACAACATACGCCACTTGTTTCAGAAGAATTATTTAATGATGCTCAAAATTTATTGCAATTAAATGCTGTTGCTAGAAAACACTCAACAAACGCAAAAACCGGAACTCTTTTAGCCGGATTACTTTTTGATGATAAAGGAAATAAAATGTGTGCAAGTTATAGCAAAAGTAGCAACAAGCTATACAGATATTACATTAGCCCTGCACTAAAAGACCCTAGCAAATATGAACGTGGAGAAATAACTAAAATTTCAGCAGGCGAAATAGAACAGTATGTAAAAGATGACTTAGACAAGTTATTAGCCGACATTCTATTTATTCAAAAATATTTAGAAAATTATTCCATAGAACAACAAAATCTAATACTCAAAGAAATACAAAACTATAATCCTGACAAAGTTTTTATCCGAACTGTAGTAAAAAACGTTGATTTAAAGTTGAATTCAATCACTATAAGCTATGATATAAATTACATAATTCAGCATTTCGCCACAATAGCGTTTAATGCTAGTTTTAAATATTCCCCTGAAGATGAGTTTATTATATCAAGAGCACAAAATGTACAAATATCTGTAACCCCACAACGACAAAATAAAATAATTATTCCTGGCAAAGCCAATTATGACATAAAGCTTATTCAAGCTGTTATAAAAAGTTTTTGGTACAACAAACTCGGTGCAGAAAGACGCTTGCCTAAAGAAGCAAGAAATGGAAACAATAAAAGATTACGCAAATTAAGATTTCTGCCACCTGAAATTATAGAAAGCATTATGAACGGAACTCAAGATCCTGAGTTGAACATGAAAAAGCTTATTGCTATTGCAGATAAGTGTTGTAAGTAATATTTTGAGGCTATTTAATAGAATGAAGAACAGAATCAATTACTATGTCATATTTCAACTATTTCTTTATATTATTGATATGAATTTTAATAATATAGTAAAAAGGACCTTTTTTATTAGCAAAAAGAGAATTTTGATTAAGTTTATGAAAAATCTTCGAAAAATCGAAACAAGAGATTCTCTGATGTTTGGTAAAACGCGCAAACAGCAGGGATCTTGGCATAAAAAAAGAGACCTTTTTAGGTCTCTTATATTTATTGGTGGTCAAATCAAGAATCGAAAAACTACCTAAAGTTCTCCATTCTATCATTTATCGTATTTACAGTATTGCTCTATATCCCTTTGATATCAAGTGTTTTATAGCTTTTTTATCATTTCAACACACATAACAAAAAAAATATTTTATGAGTTTTATTAAAACTAAAAATTTATTAGGATTTGGCATGCAAGTTCAACAAATAAATACGTTATCAAATTATGTTGTTTATAAAAAAAACAAAATAAATAAAGAAGTTTTTGGAAATTTCACCTGCGAAAATTTTTTGGAACCAACAATCCCGTTGAATGTTTCAAAAGCATATGCATCATCGCAACTTTATCCCGAGTACAAAGTATTGGAAACATTCAAGCTGCCAAACACTGGAGTAGGCAAAGTTTATCAATTAAGAAACGGTCACAAAGTTGTTGTTTTGCCTAAAAAAGGACCGACTGTAGTAAACACCTATGTTCGTGCTGGCTGGGATAATGAAAAAGCAGATAAAAGAGAATGCGCACACTTACTGGAACATGTTCTTGGTAGTAGAATTTTGACACCCCAAAATCCTAATACACAAAAAATTGTTCAAGAGCTTTCATTATATGCAAATGCAGCAACAAATAATGATTATACACATTATTATATCGAAGCACCTATTTCTGACAGTAGTGATTTGGAAAATATAATTAAGCTGCAATATGAAACAATAAAACAGGAAGAACTGGATGAAAAAATTGTTGAAAAAGAAAAGAATATCATTCATCAGGAAACTTATGAAAGAAGCTTGAAAGAACCAACATCTGGGCTATTATACAATACTTCTATCAAAAACTTATTGAATTTAAAAAATTCCGATACTTTTTTACAAAATCTTAACCATGAAGCTGTTCTATCTTTAACCAAAAACGATGTTCAAAGCTTTTACACACAGAACTATAGTCCTGACAAAATGGTTACAACAATAGTCGGTAATGTTGATGATAATACAATAAAAATAATTTCAAAATATTTTAATCAAATTAAACCCCCTGTTTTAAAAGATTCTAATTTTGAATTAAAAAAACAATTAGAAAACACCATACAAAAAACTGTGCGTACTGATTTGGTTAACCCCGATAAAAATTGCATTCCTTATAAAGTTTCACTAAATTTTCTAAACAAACAAAGTACCAATCCAAAAGAGCAAGTTATCAATGAATTTATTGTCAAAGCATTAGAGGAAAAACTAAATAATATATTTTTAAATGCGGAATGTTTCAAATTAGGTATTAGCAATTTGAAGCCTGATTTGCATATGACCGGTTTAAGAATAATGACAAACTCTGATGACATTGAAACAGAACTAAAAAGATTATATTCACAAATACAAGACTTTATCCAAAAGCCACTGTCTATAGATGAATTCAATCAAACTAAAGCCTCCATAAAATCTAATAGAGCGGATTTGTATGAAGATTCATTAAAGCTGTCAAATGTATTAGCGTACGAACTTTTATTTTCGCCCAATATTAATATAGAAAAAGAAATGCAGATATTAGATACATTAACTCCAAAAGACGTTCAAGAATATACACAAAAACTGTTGGATTTATCAAAAGCATCACTTACAGTGCTACATCCTCAAAGAAAAAGTGAAAAAGTTTCTTTTAAAGGGAATCTAAATCTTGCAAAAGAAATTGATTTGAAAGAATATTTATTGCCAAACAACATGCATGTAATTTTTGATGAAGCACAAAACAGTATAAAAAGTTCGATAACATTTAGAATTGATGCCAAGAATAAAATACAAGTTCCATCAGAAACATCTTCTTTTATACTGGAAGCTCTTGAGAAAGAATTAGAAAAAATATGCAAGCAAAGCAGTATTGATTTTGAGATATATGGTAATAA
>CALVEI010000046.1 GCA_944326515.1 Candidatus Gastranaerophilales bacterium
CACCAAATCTTTTTGAGTGATAAACAAGTTTTGATTCATATAACTTATCTGTAATGTGTGAGAATACAGGAGCAGGAAGCTCAACACGTACCCCAACATCGACAGCGTTATTAACCATGCCGATTTTGTTTTTAGCAAATTCTTTAGTTAACCAATCAGCACCTTCTCTGCCTGGGGCGATAATAAGATATTCTGAGCGAATTTCTTCACCGTCAGTTGTAACGAAACCTTTAACTTGTTCATTTTCAACAATAAGGCTTGCTGCTGCTTTTTTATTTAAAATAGTTACGTTTTCGCTTAAGTAGTCTTGCATATTTTTCAAAACGCCAAGACTTCTTTCTGTACCAAGGTGACGAACTGGAGAATGAACAAGTTTTAATTCTGCCAAAGTTGCAGCTCTTTCGATTTCTGCAAAATCGTCTCTGTTTGTACCAAAAACTTCGTCTGTTGCGCCGAATTTAAGATAGATATCGTCAGTGTATTTGATTAAGTCTTCGACTTCTTTTCTGTCCATGTAATCTAACATATGTCCACCGACATCTGGCGTAAGAGTTAGCTTGCCGTCGGAAAATGCACCGGCTCCACCCCATCCGCAAAGGAGTCCGCAAGTTTTACAGTTAAGGCATTTTTTTACACCTTCTCTTAAAAAGCATTTTCTTTCTTCAATTTTTAGACCTTTTTCAACAATGACAACTTTCCAGTCAGGTTTAAGTTTCATTATCTCGAGTGCCGCGAAAATACCGGCTGGGCCTGCACCAACGATAGCAACATTGTAATTAGTTGAGATGTTCATTCTGTAATTCCACCTTTATCTTTTCATACAAGAAAATTTTACCTTAAAAATCAGAATTTTAATATGAGATTAAATAAGATATAAAGAAAATATTTACAACAGAAATCTTTAAAAAAAAACATGTTATAATCTTTAGCAAAAATGAAATAGCGCATGACCATAAGGTCGAGGAGTTGAAATGGAATACTTAAATGAAGTATTGGAGAAATTGAAAGCAAAGAATCCTAATGAACCGGAATTTTTACAAGCTGCTTATGAAGTTTTAATATCATTAAAACCAGTTATTGAAAAACACCCTGAGTTTAAAGTACATGCTTTATTAGAAAGAATTACGGAACCTGAAAGACTGATTTCTTTCAGAGTACCTTGGGTTGATAATAAAGGACAAGTTCAAGTAAACCGTGGATTTAGAGTGCAGTTTAACGGAGCAATTGGCCCATACAAAGGCGGTTTGAGATTCCATCCTAGCGTTAACCAAAGTATTATGAAGTTTTTGGCGTTTGAACAATGTTTTAAAAACGCATTAACAGGTTTGCCTATTGGTGGTGGTAAAGGCGGAAGCGACTTTGACCCAAAAGGTAAATCAGATATGGAAATTATGCGTTTTTGTCAAAGCTTTATGTCTGAATTATACAAACACATCGGACAAGATGTTGATGTTCCTGCCGGTGATATCGGTGTAGGTGGCAGAGAGATTGGATATTTGTTTGGTCAATACAGAAAACTTAGAAATGCTTATGAAGCTGGCGTATTAACTGGTAAAGGCCTTGAATATGGCGGTTCTTTGGCAAGAAAAGAAGCTACAGGCTATGGCTTGGTTTACTTTATGAGAGAAATGCTCAAAGCTAACGGACAAGAGCTTAAAGGCAAAACAGTTACAATCTCAGGCTCTGGTAACGTAGCTATTTATGCTTGCGAAAAGGCTCATGAATATGGCGCAAAAGTTGTTGCTATGAGTGATTCTAACGGTTGTATTTATGATCCTAACGGAATTAATCTTGATGTGGTTAAACAAATTAAAGAGGTTGAAAGGGGCAGAATCAAAGACTATGCCGCTCGTGTTGCCGGTTCAGTTTATACAGAAGGTAAAGGAGAAGAAAGACCTATCTGGAAAATTAAGGCAGATATTGCTTTGCCTTGTGCAACTCAAAATGAAATTAATTTAGATGATGCCAAAGTACTTGTTGAAAACGGTGTTATTGCAGTAGGTGAAGGTGCTAATATGCCTACTAACCTCGAAGCAATTGAATATTTCTTGGAAAAAGGTGTTTTACTTGCTCCAGCAAAAGCTGCTAACGCAGGTGGTGTTGCAACTTCTGCTTTAGAAATGAGTCAAAACAGCATGAGATATTCTTGGACATTCGAAGAAGTTGATGCAAAATTGGATAACATCATGACAAACATCTTTAAAGCTTGTGATAAAGCTGCAAAAGAATATGGGGTAGATAAAAACTACGTTGCAGGTGCTAATATTGCAGGTTTTGACAAAATATCAAAAGCTATGATGGCACAAGGTATTATCTAAAACTCGGTGCTAAATCTATTTTAATCTGATAAAAGCTCTTGTTTAAAACTGTCCGAGAAAAATTCGTGATAAGGAGCAAAGCGACGTGAACGAATTTTTGGAGTGTCACCTTGAAAAGGTGAGCAGTTGTGGCTCGAAGGTTCGAGGCGACAACTGTGACACTAGATTAAACAGGAGCTTTTTATTTTTGCATATCTAATGTCATATTTTCGTCAGTAATAGGGTTTGTAAACATAACTTTTACTGATGGTTTGTGTCTATGCAGAGCCATTGTTTTGAATACAATTTCTTCTTTTGGTTGTATTGTAAAAGCACTGTTTTGTCTTTTATCGTATCTTTTTGCTTCTTTATTTGCTCCAATATTGCCTATTTGATTGCCGACAATTATAAATGGTGTAGCAATAACCGAGCCTATAAGTGATAATGTCAATGTTGGAAGTGCCAAAACGACTCCTGTGCTTAGAGTTTCTGCAGCTGCTCGTGCTCCTGTTCTTTTAACTGACAAATATGCTATTTTGGAACTTGCATTATTCCAAACGCTAATGCTTTGTATATTAATCGGTTTGTCGTAAATATTTTTTAGCTCGTATTCATAGCCCGTATATTCTTTTGAAAGACGGCTGTGAAGATGTTTTGATGTCCTTTTTAAAGAAAGATAGTTATTTTCTTCTGTTTTAGATAACGAAAACGCAGGAATGTGCTGAAAAAAACAAAAAACAAATAATATGATTGCTGATATTATTTTTTTCATACATAAGCCCCGCTTTATTTTTTTTGTTGTACTCTAGCAGTCATAACCTGTTTTACGTAGTCTGTTTTTTGCTTAAATACTTGAGCTACTTGAGGTGATTTGTTGCTCGCTGCGATTGTATTATAAATAAACAAGAGCATATTAGCAAATTGAGGTAAGTAAATATTCAATTTGTTTTTTAAAGAAGTTTCAAAAGATTGTTCTGCACAGAACATTGCTTTTTCTATGTTAGATTTTGTATAAATCATTATTTCTGCAGATAAGGCTTTAAATACAATAACAAAGAATTCTGATGCGTCTGAATCTTTTTCCAGATGTAGTATTGAGTTGTTGATTATACCCACAGCCATATCCAAGTTGCCGTCTTGGAATTCTGCCTTTGCAATGAGAATCCAGCTTAGGTATATTATATTTTTTATACCTTTTTCTTCTGCTATATCAAGAATGTTGTAATAGATTTGTTTTGCTTTTTTAGTATTACCGAGATTTTGGTATGCAAATCCAATCATTAAATCAGCAAAATATTCAAGTTGATGTTGGTTTAAAATTGCAGCAACAAGTTTTGCATTATAAGTGTAGTTGCCTAAATTGTTCCAGTCTTGGTAATTGGCGGCAATCAAGCCTTGAATCAGTGGGAATAAAATTTGAGAGTATTTGTCTTTTAGTCCGCTATTTGCTATTTGATTCATTGGTTCAACAATGTTTTTGCCTTCTAAAAATTCATTGAATAAATACAACAGTTTAAAGAAGGTAAATCTTTTTTGGGTTCTTTCTTCAAAATCGATTAAGACATCTACTCTGTCAGATTTTAATAGTATTATTCTTGAAATACAAACAAAGAACATTGCATCACATAGTGCTTCTTCAAATTGTTTTTTTGAAAATCCTTCTGGTAGGACACTGTCTGTAATTGTTGCCAAGTCAATGTATCTGAATAATTCATTTCCTAAGTCAACACACTCGTTTAATCTACCGAGGTTAAAGTATATTTCGAGTGTAACAAGATTAACTAGGAAATAGTTTAGATTGAAGTTTTTATCTGCAGGGTTGAACGAGCTTCTTGGCGTTCTGGAAATAATTTTGCCTATGTATTCAAGAGCATTATTGTAATTTCCGCTCATCAAACAGCTTTGAACAAGTTTGTTTGCTACTTCTTTAATTCTTTGATCATCATTTTGTGCTTCAAGATTTGTTAATAGAGTTTCTAAAAAGCTGCGTATTTTATCAGGATAATACTTGTACATTAGGGATGCAAGTTCTGAATAAACATCCATTTTGACTTGTTCTACCGTTCTGTCTGTTTCTGCATCGATAACGTTATCTACGAGTGAAAGGAACTTGTTAGTACAGTTTAAATATGCGCAAAAATCTCCACTTTGGCTTGATATCATTGCTAGAGCGTGCCATTGAGCAAATGCTTCTTTTTTGAGTTTTGCAAATTCAAGCAATTTTGCCTTGTTACAGTTTGGTATTTGTTCTTCCAGATATATCGCTTCTAAAATATTTTTCGATATTTCAATTAGTTTTTCCTGCGGACAAATTTCTAAGAAGTTTTTGCTGTATAGATTAAAGTCTTTTATGATGATTTCTTTGTCATCAACAACTTTTATGAATTCTTTTTTCTCAAGGTATTTAACTAATTTTATGTCGTCTTTAAATCCGAGTTTGTGTATGTTGGAAAATTCATTTTTTTCTCCCAGTAAAAGAAGTGATGCATAAAATTCGTAAGCATTTTCTTTGACCTGAAGGTGGTTAATTCTTTTTTGAATTAGTTCATTCAAGTCTTTTGGAATTACAATCATTCTATCTTTAGCAATTTCGTATTTTCCGTCTGATATCTTCAGTATTTCGTCATCAACAAGATATTTTAAAGCTGTATCAAAATAGAAGAATGAACCTTTCGTGTTTTCCAAAGCTTTTTCAATAAAGAAAGAATCTTTAATTTGTTTTATTAATATCAATTTTTCTGCGACAATTCTTTTGTTTGATGATGCTTTCAACTCAATATCAAAGTAGTTTGGCGCAGTCATTAATTTGTAAATTTTTCTGTGCAAAGTGAATTTTGGATCACAAGAAATCAAGAACCCTACGTTGCCAAGTTTTTTATTTTCACAAAGATATTTAATGATTTCTAACGAACCTTCGTCAGTGTTTTCAAAATCTTCTATTACAAATATTGTTTTGTAAGGTATAGATATAATGAAGTTTGAGAATGCTTCATAATAACTGTATCGTAAATCCTCCGGGTGGACTTGTTCTTTTATTTCCATTTTAAAAAGTTCTAACAAATGAACATCTGATGAAACCGCATTAAGCAAGTCACTGTTAAGCAACATACTCAACTCATCTATGCCTCTGTATGCCAACAGCATTTCTTTTAGTAGGCCGTAAGCACTGTATTTGTTGTTTTTAGAACAAGAAAATCTTATTAAGTTATAATCACTGAATACTTCTTTTAATTTGTCATTGTCACAAAGAGCAAGCTTGCCAAGCCTTTCTTCTGAACGTACTGAAATAATTGGGTTAAGCATATTTTTAGATGCTATTTTTTCAAGTTCTGTTGCTATGTTTTCTTGTTTTGCCCTAAGGAATGTACAGTTTAGGCTGTCAAAGTTGATTAACTGTTCTTCGTTAACTTCTTCTTCCGGTTCAAAATCGATGTTTTTAGGTAGTTTTACCTGATTTACATCGATTGTTTTTTCTGCTTCTTCTTCACTTTGTATTATCTTGTGCAGTACAAGCTCAAAGAACATAACCATCTGATTTTTAACAAATACAGCGCTCAATGATTGGAATGGGTATTGAAGTTTTGTCTGCTGGTATATGTAAGAGTCCACAACTACTTCTGTATTGTTGTATAAGTGACCTTTTCCGCTCGATGAATATACTACGTTTATATTTAGCCCTGATTTGTACTCAGTCGGTTTTGAATAAACATCTCTTTTTTGTACTGCCATTTGTACTTTCAATTCTACGCCTTTTGCTTCAAAAAGCTTTTTGTTTATCTCGCTGACAGTTTGAGCTACGTATATCGAAAAGTCTATAGCAGATTTACAAGATTCTTCAAAGCTGTAATCTTTGCAGAATCTTATAATATATGTGTCGTCAATGAATTGCACCCTAAGTTTTTTTTGAGATGCTGTTTTTTTTATTACTGAATAAAGATTGTTTTTGAATTGTTCTGTTATTTTATCGCTTTTAAATGCTGTTTTAATATCTTCAAAGTTTGTAACTTCTATTGTTAAAACAGCAAATTCTTCAATGACTGATTCTCTTAGTCCTATACTTGCATTGATATTTAGTCCGCATTTAGGACAGTTTTCTTGAGTTGTGGAGTTTAATTTTCCACACTTATAGCATTTGTTAAGCAATACTGTTCCACATTTTTCGCATATAGTGTTTTTGGTAACAGTTCCACAGGTATGGCATTGCAATCTAATGACCCTTTTGCATTTTGGGCATATCAAATCTTTTTCTGAAATTGGGGTTTTACATTTAGGACAATTCATCAACTATGTTCCATGGGGTAGATATACAAACACATTATAATATTCTACAAAAGATTTGAACTCATCTTAATTGTGGAGTTTGAAAAAATCAAAATAAAAAGCCGCCGGGGTAGAGGCGGCAAAGTTTTCATCATGGAGAAAAGGAGTGGAAGAGAAAGTATAAAGAGAATTGGCTACATGATAATAATACCCATTTTGATATATTTTAAACATATATTATGTATATATTTACATAAGTTTACATTTTTATAAAAACAATCACCTAACAATAAAAAACAGACCCTTTTGAGGTCTGTTTTCTTTTATATGTTGCGATTAGATTATCCTTTTACTTTGATATCAGCAGGATCTGTGTTTCTGCAATAAATATATGCTACTGCACCACCAACAAACTGCATACCTGGAATTACAGAAGGTAAGGTAGCGTAGAATTGTTCACGTTTAATTTGTTTTACTAAAGATTTGTCTTTTTCTACATCAAGGTTGTATTTTTTAGCAACTTTTTCGTCAGATCTTAAACCATAATACAATGTACTCCAGAAACTGCCGAAAAATGCATAACCAGCCGCTTTTTGTCTTGCTTTTTTAAGAATATTTTGCTTATCCTCAGTTGTTAATTCTTTTTTAGAAATTTCTACTGTGTCAGCTTTTTCTGCTGGTTTTTCTTCATTTGCTTTGAATGCTACATTGTTTGCAGAAATTTTTGAAACATTTGATACATTTGTTGCAGCGATTGGTCTGATGCTCATTGACATACCTTTTACCCCTTTTCCAAATTTAGTTGATAAGTACATATACAAAACCCGAACAAGGAAATTGTTGCTAGATGCATAAAGATAGTTTACATTAGTTTACAGCATGATAACATAGACTCTATTTTTTAGAACATGTGCTAATATAAAAGATGTCGATATGTAGATAAGAAAAGAGATAGTAATGGGGCAAACAATTGCAGAAAAAATAATATCTAAACATGCAGGACACGAAGTTAAAGCAGGAGAACTTTGCATTGCAAAAGTTGATGTTGCAGCTGTTCAAGACGGGACAGGGCCTTTGATGGTTCAAGAGTTTAAAAAATTGGGTAAAAAGACTCTGGCTAATCCTTCTCGTTCTATTCTTTTTATTGATCACGCTTCACCAAGCCCGAGAAAAGAACTTTCAAACACACATGTTGTGTTGAGAGAATTTGCTAAAGAAACAGGTGCAATACTTTCAGAAACTGGTTGTGGTGTATGTCACCAAAGACTTGTTGAATCTTTCGTTAACCCTGGAGAAATTCTTGTAGGTGCTGATTCTCACACTTGTACATCAGGCGCTTTAGGGGCATTTGCCACAGGTATGGGCTCTACCGATGTTGCTGTTTCTATGGCTTTGGGTAAAACTTGGATGAAAGTTCCTCAAACATTCAAAATTGTTGTAAACGGTGAGTTTTCAAAAGGTGTTTACGCAAAAGATTTAATCTTGCATTTAATCGGAATGATTGGTGCTGATGGTGCAACATATAAGGCACTTGAGTTTCACGGTTCTACAATAGAAAATATGACAATGGCAGACAGATTTACACTTGCTAATATGGCTGTTGAGGCAGGTGCTAAGGCTGGGCTTTTTGTTACAGATGAAAAAACAAAAGCTTATTTAAAAGAACACGGCAGAGAAGATAAGTTTGTCGAAATTAAACCTGATGCAGATGCTGTTTATGAAAGAGTTATTGAAATTGATGCTTCAAAACTAGAGCCGACTGTGTCATGTCCTCATACAGTTGATAATACAAAGCTTGCTAAAGATTTAAAAGACGTAAAAGTTAATCAAGTCTTTATTGGAACTTGTACTAACGGACGTATTGAGGATTTAAGAATTGCGGCAAGTATTCTTAAAGACAAGCAGGTAAATCCTGATGTAAGATTAATTGTTGTCCCTGCGTCTAAGACAGTTTATAAACAAGCTGTAGAAGAAGGTGTGATAACAACTCTTATTGACGCCGGTGCTCAAATTTTGGGCCCTGGTTGCGGACCTTGTGTAGGTGTTCATGCAGGTATTTTAGGTGATGGAGAAGTTTGTCTTGCTACACAAAATAGAAACTTCCAAGGTAGAATGGGGAATACAAAAGGCTTTATTTATTTGTCTTCTCCTGCTGTCGCTGCTTGCAGTGCAATAACAGGTTATATTACTGATTCAAGAGATTTTGTGTAAAACAAATTTTAGATAAAATATTAAACAAGTCAGTGCTATTGACGGTCTTAAATGTTGGAGTTATATTGAGACTATGAAATACACTGGCTTTTTAAATTTAAATAATCGTTGGTGGCGCCTGTCAGTTTAGTACAGGCATGAGTTTTTTGCGATTATTTTGGCAATGATTTCTTAATTTAGACCTGTATATAGGGATAAGTCAGCAGTCTAAATTGGAAGGAATCACAACAATGTCTATCAACTTAATAAACACACTATCTCAGCCGTTAAAAGCAGCAGCAAAATTTGTTAACCATAATGAACAAGCTTCTGGGCTTTCAACATCAAGGTTTATTCAAGACACGGCTACTTGTCTTGTTCCCAAAGCTACTTTTGCTCGTAGTAAGGCTGATCTTGTTGAAAACAGTTTTCTTGAACTTTCGGAAAGTGCTCTTGTGTATTTTGCACCGTTGCTTGTAGGTAAAGTTGCAAAAGATATTTATTCTCACAGTTTGACACCAGAGTCTAAAAAGCTTGTTACTGAATCAACTGCTAAATTGTTAAACTCAAATAATTCTGCAGCTAAAAAAGCTATTCCAGTAAGAGCCGCTATTGCGTTGAGCTCTTTGTTGATTCCTCTGACAGAATTTACCTTAAACTATATTAAAAATTTGATGACGCTCAAAGTCTTTAAAAAAAGTGATTTTAATAATATCGCTAATCTTGAAGACAAAAAAGAAGATAAGATTTTTCAAGCAAAAGTAAGAAACAGTGCAAATAAAAATATAAAAAGAGCTCTGGGAATCTTTGGCTTGGGAACTATATTGGCTACACTTTTATCAGCAAGAGGGGCTCATAAATCAAAACTTGTGCAAAATATAAGCGAGGCGATCTTGGCTCCTGGGTCAAAATTCTTTAAAAACAATAAAAAGGCAGAAAACTTTTTTAATAAATATTGTTCGCTAGATTTTGCTACTCAAGACGGAAAGCTTGTTTTAAGCAAAGGTCAACTTACATCTTGTGTGGTTATAGGTGGTGCTGGCTATTTTGGCGCAGCTAAAGACAGAGGCAAACAAAACTTTTTAGAAACATTATTTAGATACCCTATTGTTGGGTTTTATGTGATTACCGGTTCCGAACTTTTTGAAAAAGGGTTTAAAGTTTTGCTTAAAAAAGCTGGCAAGTGTAAAGAAACTTTGGACAAAAATTTATCAGTACCTTCTTTTGCAGAGTTAGAAGGTCTTGCTAAAAAACTTGCAGTCAAAAATTCAACTAATGTTGAGTCAGAGTTTAAAAGGTTAGCTAAGCAAAAAGTTTTAATCTCCGGTGTTCCTTTTGTTTTTAGTATTGGGTTTATGGGCTTTTTTGTTTCAGGTATTTCTAACCTGTTTACAAAATACAGATTTATTAAAGAAAAGGCTGAGGCAAGTAGCAAAAAATAATTTTTTGGTGTTTTACAGCACTCGTAATACAAAAAAAAGATGCAATTTATGGATATAAGTTTTAAAGGATTTAGAAATACCGGCATAGGTGTAGATATAAATAAAGAAAGCAAACAAATATTGAAAGGTAATTTGCTTTTTAAAAGGCCTAAATATGTGCATCTTACACTTTCAACAACATTGAATGATGAAGGAGAAAAAGATTTAAGTACTTTTGGTGAGATCTTAAGAAAGTTTCCTAATGATTGTCAGAAAAATACAATAATTTTTCACTATGATAAGTATTTTGTTGAATCTTTAAATAAAACGAAAAAAGAATTTTGGTTGAATTACAGGCCTTTGGTATTAAATGATGCCAATTTGCCGATATTTTCGAAATTATCACAATTGTTTTCTAAATTGTCCAAAACACCTGATTCCGAACTAAAAATGGGTGAAAAATATTTGGATTCGTTTGATTGTAAATCTAATTTTTCTTATTTTGCAAAGGGAGATGCAAAAAAGATATTGCAAGAGATTCATAATCCTGAAAATGTAAGAAAGTCTGCTAAGGATATGTGTGATGAGTTTCAAAAAATAATGATTGATTATTTTAATTCTTAAGCATCTTCCAGGTCGATTTTGCTGCTCAATTTAAAATCTGTCATTTTTATGGTATTATTAATCCATTAAATGCGTTACGGAGTTATGTTATGAAATCTTTTGTAAAAATGCTTTTGGTTTCTGCACTTATATTTTCCCTGCAAGGTTCTTCGTTTGCTGCTGATATAGCAGCCCACAAACAAGCACTTAAGGATGCAAAAAGTACAATAGAATCTATTAAAAAAGAAATGACTGCGTCAAAATGGTATCCATCATATCATTTTGCATCTCAAGCAGGTTTAATGAATCACCCTGCGGCTATTGTTTATTTTAAAAATGCTTATCATCTTTTTTATGAAACTGAGTTAAAAGATTCTACTGGCAAAAAAACAACTGTGATGGCGCACGCAACAAGCACTGATTTGATACATTGGAAAAATTCTGAACTGGCATTAGCTGCGTCAGAAGATTATGATAAAGACGGGATTTTTGCAGGTAGTGCTGTTGTTGAAAATGATTTGTTGCATTTGTTTTATACAGGATATTCCGAAAAAAAAGAAAATGACAAAATACTAAAACAAGAAACAGCCAATTTGTCAGTGAGTAAAGATGGGATTAATTTTGGAAAATCAGCCAATAATCCTGTCATAAAGATGGATAGTAATTTTTCTAATATCAAGTTTTCTGATGAATATTTTAGAGATCCTTTTGTCTGGAAAAATGGTGACAGCTATTATGCTTTGATGGGGACTCAGTATGAGCAAACAAAAGATGGTGCCGTCTTGTTGTTCAAAAGTTCGGATTTAAGAAATTGGAAGTTTGTTAATATTACTGCTATTGGCTCTAAAGGTGAGATGGGTAATACTTGGGATTGTCCAAACTTTTTACACACTGATAATGCTGATGTCTTAATAATCAACCCAACAGGAATAAAACCTCAGGGAAAAATGTATTTGAATAAGTATATTTCAGGCGGATTTGTAGGGAAGCTTGATTATAATACAGGCAAGTTTAAACAAAGCGGGCCTTTTGGTCTTTTAGATTACGGTTTTGATTTTTATGTTCCTCAGACTGTAAAAACTCCTGATGGGAGATATGTTGTTATCGGATGGTTGGGAATGCCTGATTCTAAATTACATGAAGAGAATGAAAATTGGGCAGGCTTAATGACCTTGCCTAGAGAAATAAAGGTTGTTAACGGAAAAATTGTTACTTCTCCGATAGAAGAGCTTAAAAATTTAAGAGATGAAAAAATCTCTCATACAGAAATTAAGTTAAATGGTGAAAAAGATTTCTTTAATATTAAAGGTGATTCTTATGAAATAGAAGCTACTGTTGATATGACAAAGGCTGCTTCTTTTTCTGTTAAGTTAAGAGAGTCAAAAATACAAGAGACTGTTTTGACTTATGACAAAGAAACTCAAACTTTAAAGCTTAACAGAGATAAATCAGGCCACGCTTTAAAAGGAGAAAGAGAAGTAAAACTACCTCTTGAAAATAATTTATTAAAGCTTAGAATTTTTGTAGATAAATCTTCTGTTGAAATCTTTGCTAATAATATTGCGATGACTGCAAGAATTTATCCTGACAAAGCTTCTTCCAATATAAAATTTGTTGCAAATGGAGAGGCTGTAATTAAAAATCTTGATTTTTATAGACTCAAGTCAATTAAATAGTGACAGTAAGCCGGTGTAGCCCCAAGTGGAGTGAAACGGAACGTTTTAAAATTATGGTAGAGCCTGCTCTACCGCATACGACAATAAAATAGCATAGTAAGCCGGTGTAGCCCCAAGTGGAGTGAAACGGAACGTTTAAAAATTATGGTAGAGCCTGCTCTACCACATACGACAAAAAAATAGAATAGTAAGCCGGTGTAGCCCCAAGTGGAGTGAAACGGAACGTTTTAAGAATTATGGTAGAGCTTGCTCTACCGCATACGACAATAAAATAGCATAGTAAGCCGGTGTAGCCCCAAGTGGAGTGAAACGGAACGTTTTAAAATTATGGTAGAGCCTGCTCTACCGCATACGACAATAAAATAGCATAGTAAGCCGGTGTAGCTCAGCTGGTAGAGCAGGTCATTCGTAATGATCAGGTCGCAGGTTCGAACCCCGTCACCGGCTTTTGTTCTTTTTAGGGTTTTAATATATTGGCTAACTATGCTCATTAGACAGTTTATTTATAGAAAATAAGTCAGCCTGTTATTGTCTAGTGGCATAGCCTTTTCCGAAATTTTATTGTGTATTTAGCTACCAGACCTTGGCGAACTATGTCAACCAAACCGTTTAAGTTATAAAAAACAAGTCTATTTACAATAACCACTTTCTGACTTCATCAGCAACGTAAGCAAAAGTAGGCACAATACCTAAATCTTTGGCTGTAAAGTTATCAGCTTTGGAATAAACAAGTAGAGGTACTTGTTCTCTTGTATGGTCGGTTCCAGGGACTGTCGGGTCACAACCGTGGTCAGCTGTTACAAATAAAATATCATCTTGGGTCATTTTGTCCATAATTTTAGGCAAGAAAGCATCTATCTCTTCAATGGCATTTCCATAGCCTTTCCAGTCATTTCTGTGACCAAAAAGCATATCTGTATCAACAAGGTTTGTGAAAATAAGCTCAGCTACCGGCGGCTCTTTAGAATCAGCGATTTTTATATTATCAAGATCCAAGCTTCCTTCAACGGCTTTTAATGTTAGTTCCAAACCTTCTTTATTAGAACCTGTGTGAACTGCGTGAGAAATACCTGATTTTACGTAAATATCTTCAATTTTGCCGATACCTACAACTCTTCCACCCGCTTGTAAAATCTCGTTTAAAACGGTCGGTTTTGGCGGTTCCACAGAGTAATCTCTTCTATCTTTTGATATTCTTGTAGGTTTGCCGTCCACAACGTGATAAGGTCGTGCAATTACTCTTGAAACATTATGTTCACCAACAAGAATTTCTCTTGCTATGCGACACATTCTGTATAGCTCATCAAGAGGAATTACATCAACATCAACCGCAATTTGAAAAACACTGTCTGCACTTGTATAAATAATAGGGAACTTAGTTTTGTGGTGTTCTTCGTTAAGGTCTTCAATAATTTTTGTACCTGAGGCGGGGTAATTTCCAAGCACACCGCCACAACCCGTTTTTTCAATAAATTTTTCTATAACATCAGATGGGAAACCTTCTGGGTAAACTCTAAAAGGCTCATCTAAAACAAGACCTGCAATTTCCCAGTGACCTGTAGTTGTGTCTTTGCCTTTAGACACTTCTCTCATTATGCCGTATTGAGCAATCGTATTTTTTTCTGGAGCAACACCCATTACATCACCGAGGTTGCCTATGCCCATTTTTTGCATTGTAGGTAAATTCAACCCGCCGTTTGCTTTTGCTACGTTACAAAGTGTATTGCACTCAGGAATATCTTTATAATCCGCACAATCAGCCATTGCACCGCAACCCATTGAGTCTATTACCATTATAATTGCTCGTTTCATAGATTTAGTCCCCTTTAAGCATAACGTTATGTGTCTTTATTTTAGCATATCATTTGTAAAACAGGTGTGTTTTTTGTACGATTATGATTAAGAATTACATAAAAAGAGGGACATAAAATTGTTAAGAGCAGGGATTGTAGGACTTCCAAACGTAGGTAAATCAACATTGTTTAACGCATTAACATCAACAGCTAATGCACAAAGTGCGAACTATCCGTTTTGTACTATTGAACCGAATGTCGGAGTTGTTACTGTACCTGATGAAAGATTGTATGTTCTTCAAAAAATGGTAAAAACAGACAAAGTTGTTCCAACTGCTATAGAATTTGTTGATATCGCCGGTCTTGTAAAAGGCGCAAGCAAGGGAGAAGGTTTAGGTAACCAGTTTTTGGCAAACATCAGAGAAACTGATGCAATCATCGAAGTAGTAAGATGTTTTGATGACCCTAACACAATCCACGTAACAGGAAAGGTTGATCCTATTGATGATATCGAAACAATAAACACTGAGTTGGCTTTGGCTGATATGGCAAGTCTTGAAAAAAGACAACAAAGATTGTCAAAGGTTGCTAAAACAGGCGACAAAGATGCTGTGGCTGAACTTGCCGTTGTTGAAAAACTTTTAAAACTTCTTGAAGACGGCAAATTTATTAACGTAAAAGATCATTTTAACGAAGATGAGTTGCCTTACATCAAGCTTATGCATCTAATGACAACAAAACCTGTTATCTATGCTGCAAACGTATCAGAAACAGACCTTGCAACAGGCAATGATTATGTAGAAAAAGTTAGAGAATATGCTAAAACTCACAACGCTGACGTTGTTGTTATTTCTGCAAAAATCGAAGCTGAGTTGTCAGAATTAGGCGAAGAAGAAAAGAAAGACTATCTTGCAGAATTAGGTGTTGAAAATTCAGGTATCGAAAGAATGATTAAAGCTGTTTATCATCTTTTGGATTTAAGAACATTCATCACAGCAGGTGAAATAGAAGTTAGAGCTTGGACAATCCCTGCAGGAGCAAAAGCACCTCAAGCAGCAGGTGTAATCCACACAGACTTTGAAAAAGGTTTTATCCGTGCAGAAGTAACAGGATATGAAGACTTTATCTCTTGCGGCTCTTATACAGCAGCAAAAGAAAAAGGCTTAACTCGTCTTGAAGGTAAAGACTACGTTATGCAAGACGGTGACATTGTTCACTTTAGATTTGCTGTTTAATATGTTTAAGAAGCTTTTTAAAATTCTATTCAGTATCATTCTGTTGTGTTTTGTGTGCGGATTTTCTGACATAAAGCAGAACGACGAGTATTCTTGCGCTCCTGTATGTGCTGCAAACTGTATAATAAATTACAACAACTTTGACAATAACAACCTTGTAGAATATTTTTCAAAGGAAGCTAAAACTTCAACCAAAGGCACAAAGGCTAATAATTTATGCAAAGCATTAGACAAGTATTTTATCCTGCATAAAAGGCAAGCTTACATAAAGTACTACGGAATAAGACCTGTTGATAAAAAATTCCGTTCTGACAAAGTGTTAAATATATTTGATGAAATAACAAACGGAAAATCTGTAATAAATAACAAACGGAAAATCTGTAATATTAAATATTGGGGTTTATGAACAACACGGCAAGGTTTTAAATCGTAAATACGGTCATTATGTCAACGCAGTAAATATTGATGAAAACGGAAAAGTCCTTGTAACAGACCCCTATGAAAAAGCACCTTATTTTATTGAAATAAAAGACTATAAATTAAATTCAAAAATAAAACATAACAAAGACGACAACGAAAGAGTTTGTCGCAAAAAATACGATTACAAAGAAATCACAAATGTTCCGTATCTTGAAAACAATGAAAAAGCTTTGCTAAACGGAATTATCAGCATACATCTGATTTATTTTTAATCTAAACTTTTTCGGGTTCTTCTGTATCAGGAGTTTTTAGCATTTTTTCAAAGTAATCGAGCCTGTCTATCAGGTCTTTTTGTGTGCTTAAATCATCTCCGTCACACACAACCTTTGATATTACAGGGCGTTTGAGTTCTTCAGGCATGTTGAGAGCAACTTTATTCACGCCTTCATCTTCGGGTTTCCACTCAAGAGCTTTGTAATAATCTTCTTGATAGTTTTTCTTCATACGCAGTTTCCAGTTATTTGGGTTTTGAGTTCCTGCGTTGTTATAAGTTTTATCAAGCCCAAAGAAATCCATAAACGTTAATTGAATTTTTTGAGCAAATCTGAACATCTCTTCAAATTTGAGTTTAACTCTCAAGCGTCTGTCCCATTTGAGTTGTTCCATTATTTTAGAACGCTCGTCATTCGTTTTTTCAGGATACAAGCTGCCTACGATATAAGCTTCTTCATAAATGCCGTTAGGGCAGTTCTTTTGTGCATAGAAATTGTCATCACAGACTTGCGCAAATGGGCCATGATCGTGGCATCCGAGTATTACCGTATTGTTTTGGTGTCTTGGGTCTGCCAGACGTTTTTGTATTTGCCACTCATAAGCTGAAGTAATCTCAGGGATGTAGTGGCCGTCACGGTTTTTATTGAATACTTCTCTAAACTTTTGTGTGTCACAGCCTAAAGTTTCCCAAGCCATATCCTCAGGGTTTACGCCTTTTTCTTCGAATAACGGCAATAAGATTTCATCTAAAATCTTTGCATAATCGCCATCAGGGTCTATGTCAGGCATGTTTTTTATGTCTTCATTTATTTGGTCTGTGATATAAGGGTCCCAGCCTCTGTCGTAACCGAACACGTGGTCTTTATGAATCATGCTGATATTTGCGCCGTGTGCGTTTCTGTAAATAACGTGCTCAGGTACAGAAGGGTCTTCTTCTGGATATCTGCCGACTTTGACTTCAACACGGTTTTTGTTGTAAATCCACGGGTCAATAAGTCCGATTGCGTGGTCTATCCTTATATTTTCGTAAGTATCTAAAAGTTTTTCAAACTTTTGTCTAATAAGTTTGCCTGCAGGTCCTAGTCCTGTAATATTCCCTGATTCGTCTTTTACAAAAAGCTTTTTAGGGTCCACAACAGGTATATCCCAAGTTTGGTTATTCCCCCAAGGAGAACCGTTGCCTATTGCTCTGCCTTCTCCGCCGTATGGTGTTCCTACTCTAAACCCGGGTAAAAAGGCATCTTTGTGTGCATAGTAATCCATCATGTGGAAGCCGATG
>CALVEI010000047.1 GCA_944326515.1 Candidatus Gastranaerophilales bacterium
AGGTCAACGAGGCTTTAGTGTGAATGTTTTTCTCCAAAAATTTTTCTTACTTTTTAGCCTCTTTGTCTTTCTTCCATAAAAAAGAGTCCTCATTGGGACTCTTTATTTAATGGAGCGAGAGACGAGGCTGTCTTGGATTTGCTTCACGCTCTCAGAGTTTCGCCTTTTGTACTTTGCACAAGCCGGCTCAATCTGTTCGCTCACCGGACTCGTTTCACTACGTCCGTACGCAAATCCGCTCGAACTTTACTTGAGTTCTCGCCTCTGTCTCTATATACTAAAAAACACCCTATCGGGTGTTATCTTAAAAATGGAGCGAGAGCCAAGTAGGGACTTCATCTCTAAGGCTCATTCTTCGCCTAGAGCTGAGGTCAACGAGGCTTTAGTGTGAATGTTTTTCTCCAAAAATTTTTCTTACTTTTTAGCCTCTTTGTCTTTCTTCCATTAAAAAAAGAGTCCTCATTGGGACTCTTTTTTTAATGGAGCGAGAGACGAGGCTCGAACTCGCGACCCCTTCCTTGGCAAGGAAGTGTTCTACCACTGAACTACTCTCGCATTCGGTAATTATTATTATACATGGCAAATTTTATTTTTCAACTATTTTATTTTACTTTTTACAAAATCTATCTCATCGCCTTTTTTGACAATACTTCCCGCCAATTTCTTTTTTAATAATTCATCTAATATTTTACCAATTTGCTTGCCATCTGTTATACCTAACTCTTTTATTTCATCTCCGTTAAGTTCAACTTTTATCAAAGATAACTTTTCTAAATAAATTAAAGCCTCTTTTCTTTTCGACAAAAGATAATATACAAGCACAGATTCCATAGTTTTTTTATCAAAAAATTTATATATATCATAATTTGAATTCAGCATGCTCAAATGAGCATTCATCAAATGTTCTATATCAGTAAAAATTTTCTTTTCAGCTCGGGTAAAACAAAAACTTTCAATAATATTTTTGTTCTTTAAAACAGTGCCCAAATATACAAGCCATACATGCTCAGGTTGATATTTATCGACAAGTGTCTTTATCTCAAGGCCTTTTATGTCAGGTCTTTCACCATAAATCAATTTGTAATTTTCGTTAACCAAAAACATGTCATAAACTTTTGCCTTGTTCAAAGAAAATGACTGTTTCAACTCTGATTTAATACGAGTCCACGAAATATCATCGTGCAACTGACGGTTAATATATTTTTCCTGCAAAGCTTTTGTATGCTCATCTCTATGAAAATTAAACCTTGCAGCAAATTTTAAACAACGCAAAATACGAGAAGGGTCTTCGTTAAAACTGTTGTCATGCAAAACCCTGAGCTTTTTATTATTTAAATCGTTTACGCCACCAACATAATCTATAACATCGCCATAATTTTCTTTATTCAACGACATTGCAAGAGAATTAATTGTAAAATCTCTTCTGTACACATCTTCTTCCAAAGAACAGCCTATTTTTGCAACTACAGGCAAATGACCTCTGCGTGGATAAAACTCTTGTCTTGTTGAAGCAAAATCAATTTCCACATCGTGTTCAAACACAGCTTTTGCCGTTTTTAAGTCATTTTGCACCTGTGTAATCTTACAATACTTTTTTTCTGCCAACAGATGACAAAATTTTATCGCATCACCTTCTACAGAAATATCAATATCAAAAGATTTTCTTTTTAAAAGCAAATCTCTAACAATACCGCCAATCAAATATATTTTAAAGCCATTCTCATCTGCAGTTTGAGAACATAACTCAAGAACGTTTAATACATCTTTTGAAAGTTGTGAATTTAGTTGTTTTTTTATATTTAAAGACATGTCTTAGCGGTTTTTTACATATATGTTACCGAACAATTTTACAAAAGAATTACGTTCTTTTTCAAGTTCTTTGATTCTTTTCACAAGAATTTTATTGTCAGCAACAAGCTCCTCAATTTTGCCGACAAGAATTTGATTATCTTTTTTAAATTCTCCAAGCTGTACGGCATCTTCTATAAAATCTGTTTTTTTGATGTAATCTGCAACATCACAAGTAATTTTGCGAGCAATAGACTCAGCCAAAATAGCAAGAGTCTGATTAGAAATATCAAGCGTAACGTTTTTCAACTCGCTTTCAACCTCTTTATTTACCTCGTTCAAGATTGTTACAGGTAGTTCCTTAGGGTCTTTTAAATCTTCTTCGTGATGTTCAACAACAATTTCTGCTTCATTAACAACATCTTCTTGGGCAGGTTCTTCTGCATTTGGATTTTCTTCAGGAATTTCTACAGCCATATCAACAGGAGTAATATCATCTTTATCCATAATATTAATCTCACATTTTGGCTGTTTTTGTTTTATACCGTTACGAATTTTTTCAACGGCCATTTCGTCAAAAAATTCCACCCCGTTGGCATCTTCATAAATCGGTTCTATTTTCCAATTTTTTATGAAAGCTTCGAGAATGAAGTTATCTATGAATAAATCTTCACTGTTTAAAATTTCGATAATCTTTTCTTTGTTAAACATCAAGACCTCAACAACTCGCGTGTAACTCAATGATAATATATTTTGAACAAAAAAGAAACAGATTGTAACAAATACGGAAACTTTTTTTTAATTGTATCGTCATAAGAAATACGAAGAGAGATTTATTAAAAATTTTTTAAGAGGAATTGGGAATGATGAATAATTTGGCGCATAATTTTGCAGTCGAAGAATTTGACGTGAACAATTTTGAGGATGAGGCACTTGACAAGGAGAACTGTCAAAATTCAATCGACCTCTCTCAAGAACCAGAACAGGAAACTGTTGAAACATTTAATACAATTGTTAAAAAGAACGACATTTTACAAAACTATCTTAAAGATATAGGACGCATAAAACTTTTAAAAAGCGATGAAGAACGTGAGCTTGGCAAGCAAATCAAAGAAGGAAAAGCAAAAGAGGCTGAGCTTGCTAAGAAAAAACTAATACAATCAAACTTAAGACTTGTTGTAAGCATTGCCAAAAAGTATATAGGACAAGGTGTTCTGTTTATGGATTTAGTGCAAGAAGGCTCACTCGGGCTAATAAAAGCAGCAGAAAAGTTTGACTATCAAAAAGGGTTTAAATTCAGCACCTATGCAACTTGGTGGATAAAACAAGCAATAGTAAGAGCCATCTCAAACCACTCAAGAACAATCAGAATACCTGTCCATATGACAGACAAAATCCGCCAGTACAAAAAAGTGACGGCAGCACTGACAACAAAACTCGGAAGAGAACCAAATAACGAAGAAATGAGCCAAAAGCTCGGCATATCAATAAAAAAAGTAGAGAATATCAAAAATGCAATTTTTAAAGATCCTGTAAGTCTTGATACTCCGATAGCAGAAGATTTGGTGCTTGAAGATTACGTTGCAGACGACAGCTATCGTTCACCGGATGCAACAACACAATCGATGTTTTTATACAAAGACATAATGACAACACTTAATTTTTTGAACCACAGAGAAAAAACCATACTGATAAACCGTTTCGGGCTTGACGGGCATAACAAACAAACCCTTGAAGAAATCGGCAAAGAACTCGGTTTTTCAAAAGAACGTATAAGACAAATAGAAAATATTGCCCTGCAAAAACTAAAAGCCAATAACGAAATATCTCATCTTAAAGAGTACTTAAACTAAAAATCAGAAACGTTGAGGCAATAACAACTTTCAAAGAACGCAATAATTTCTGTAAAAAGAAATTACTGTCTTCTTTGGACATCTTAAACTCCTTAGTGACGCTATTTCAGCAAAATCTGTAAAAAGATTTTGCTTTTTTTTTGCATAATTGATTTTTACACAACACACCAAAAAAGCGCAATACATCGATTTTATAGCTCAAAAGTATATAGAAAAAAGCACTAAAAATTTTTTAAAAAATCACCTGCGTAATCAAACTTAATATATTGAAATAATCAAAATATAGATGTATAATGATTGAGCTG
Organism: Candidatus Gastranaerophilales bacterium; assembly: GCA_944326515.1. Classification (GTDB taxonomy): domain Bacteria; phylum Cyanobacteriota; class Vampirovibrionia; order Gastranaerophilales; family Gastranaerophilaceae; genus Limenecus. The sequence continues at coordinate 3,947 of CALVEI010000047.1, forward strand.
AAGAAATTTTATGGGTAAGAGAAAGGAGATTTAAATGCGCGTCAGCTCTGTATCAAACGTTATGTCTTGTCAACCTTTGAAAAGCTTTGGAAAAGCTGAACAGCAGCAGAAAAATTCTCCAGCAAACCCGACTTTTGCCCAGACTTTTGCATCTAACAATACAGTTTCTAAAGAAGAATACGATAAGATGTGTGCAAAATACGATTTGGCATGCCGAATCGCTTGCGCTCAAGCTGAACAATACAACCAACTCGCTGCTAAATACAAAGCTATTGCAAAGTAGTGGTTTTTTAATTTAAGCTTACGTCTTTTAAATGTTCTATTTTAGGGTTTTGAATACCTAAAACAGATATTATGTCTATGCGAAAATTTTTATATTCTTCTTCCGTAGTCTTTAAATAAGCCAGTGCGGCTTTATAAATGTGTTCAAGTTTTTTGTAATCCACTGCCTCAAAAGGATGCCCACAGTTTAGAGTTTTTCTTGTCTTTACCTCTACAAAAACAATTGTATCTTTATCTTTTGCTATTATATCTATCTCAGCAAGACGAGAATATCTAAAATTCCGCTCCAATATTTTATATCCTTGCTTTTGCAAAAACTTAGTGGCTTCGTCTTCGCCATATTGTCCTGTCTTTTTATTACTCCCAAAGATTTTAAACATAAATGCTCTCCATCTCTTTTATAAGATTGAGCATTTTTTCTTTCATTTGTTTAGGATACAAAATTTCGCAACTGTCAAAATATCTTATTAATCTTTTTAGTATTAAATCTTTATCCTCAAGGGTATTAGATATAACTTTGTAATCAACACCCATTTCCAAAACCGTTTCACCTTCTTTTAATTTGTAAGAAGAAGCCAAGCGTCCTTTTAATTTAAAAGTTACAGCTCCTGAAAGATTTACGGTAGAAACTTGCGGCATCTGCTCGGACTTTAAAATGTTACTCAACAAAAATTCTTTATAAGAACATGTTCCGTAACAATAACCCAAAAGGACAGCATTACCTTTTTTATATATTATTTTTAACGGAGCAATGTTATATTTCTCGGTTTTTTCAGTCAAATCATTTTTGTAGTACAAAGTCAGCTTATATTTTTCACGACAGTATTTTTCATAAAGTTCAACATTTTCATCCTTCTTTGTAATATTTATTGTTGAAGGATATGCCTTTATTTCCTTATTTTTTATGAGGTTGTACGTGTCATCAGAAAAACTTTTTTCTACAACTTGCAACGCTTCTTTAAGATTGTCTTTAAACTGTAACGAATCGATATTGTTTAAAGCCCCATTCATAAACTTTATCACCGACAAATCAGGGCTTGTATAATTTATTGATTCCAAACTTCTTTGAATATAATATTTGTCTTTTAATTTAACAATTGGAACATTCAACAGTTTTAGAGTATTTATGTATTTGTTAATAAGCTCTTTTCTATAACTGTTATCAGCAGTTTCTTCAACAATAGCAAGCATCTCGTCAACCGAAAGCGGACATTTGACCAACTCTTTTACCAGTTCTATAAATCTGTATCCAGCATTGTTAATCTTATTATCCGACATTTTCATATCTCGCTTTAATTGATTTTAAAATTTCCACAAATTCATTTTTAACACTATCAGGTGTTAATATTTTACAATCTGCACCGAATGATAATATTCTTTGATAAAAGTTAAATTTATTGTTAACCGTTGCCAAAATTTTCAGAGAATATTCTCCATCTGATAATGTTTCTTGTATTTGTTCATACTCATTGGCAATAAAAGTTTTTGCACTATAACCTTTTAAAACATATTCAACATCAACTGATGTTTTTATAAAACCATCATCTGAAGCTTTAGGAGCTTTGTACAAATCTGTATTAATCTCTTTAATTTTGTCTATTCTTAAATATCCAAAACTATCGTATTTTAAATTATGTCCCCAAACATACAACTTTTCATTTTCAAAGGTAATATACTCCGGTGAAAATTCAAGATTTTCCAAACCATGTTTAGGTGATTTGTAAACAAACACAGCTTTTCTTTTTGTTTTGATAAAAAGAAGCAAATTATTGATTATATCTAAACTTATTTCGTTAAAAGGATGTTTGGTGCATAAAATTTCTCGTGATTGTTCATCAGGTGCAAACTTTGATATTTTTAAATACAAGTTATTTAAATAAACCAAAAAACGCCAATCAGCGTTTGAAACAACGCAATTTCTAAACGTTTGCAAAGCATCAATTTGTTCTTTTGATAGCAAAACATTAAACGGATGACTTTTTAACACGTATTTATTATTAGTTTTTTGTGTTGGTCTGCTTATAATACAGCCTGCTTTTCTCAACGTGTTGATTGTGTTTGTAATAGTATCTTTTGAAAGATCTTTTTTAATTATAGGATCAGCTTCCAGAATCTCAACTAATTCGTCCCTTGATAAAGGTTTTTGTATTAATTGCATAATCAAGAACAAAGCTCTATAACCTGTTTTGGTTATATTACCTTTGTCTGTATGATGTTCTGTTTGTAAGAAATTCATTATTATTTATTGCTTAGAAACTTTAATGTTCTTAACTGATGTTTCCTTTACAGAATCATTGATATTAATCTTATTAACAATGCTTGCACGTTTTTTACGGAAAAGCATATCAGTAAAGGCTTCAATTCTTGTTATAAAACCTGCTTCTCCAGTTTGTTCGTCAACAGAAAGATTCAAAACAGGCTTATTGAACTTTCTTGCAGCTCTCGAAATTCTTTCAACCATAATAGAATCAGGGCCGCAACCAAACGCATTAATTGTAATAACACCGTCAATATTATTGTCTTGCAAATAATGACCTGCAGCACCTGTCATCTCGTATTCATTAGCCCAATAAAGCTTAGAATCCATAGCAGAAATACCTTCTTTTAACTGTTCAAGAGAAAGTTGCTCTGCAGTGTATGATTTAACATCTAATTTTTCGAGCTTGTCAAATATTTTCATTGATATACGGTCGTCAAACAAATTGTAGTTGTGAGCAAGAACCGCAACACTTATAGGATAAGATTTTTGGTTATTAACAATCACAACCTGACCTTTTTTGGCATGGTTTAGTGCTTTTTCAAACGGAATGCCTGAATTAAGCATGATTTTAAAGTTGTTTAAAACCTTCCAACCTTCTTTAGACGCTTCTTTAATTCTTTTTTCATCAGTAATACCAAAAGGAGCAACTGCTTCTTTCAAGAAAGAATACAAACCTCTGTTTTTTTCTGATTTATCTAAAGTAGCATCAATGATAGTAAAATCTCTTTTAACAACGTTCTTAATCAAATCGGGAAGCCCTCTGATTTTAGAACAATTGTAAATTTTGTGGTCTATAGATTGAATAGAAGGTACAAAAATTTTATCAACGCCTTTGTCTAATAAATTTAGGATATGTCCGACATATACTTTTATCGGCAAGCAAGTTTCTGATACAACAAGAGCTGAACCATCAGACATAGTTTGTTTTGTAGTCTTGTCTGATAAAACTACCTTGATACCGAGATTTTCAAAAAAACCGTACCAAAACGGAAAATAATTGTAATAAGACATAGCTCTTGGGATACCTATTTGCATTGTTTCGGACATCAAAATTTCCTTCTAGACTTTTACTATATACAGACTTAATTATAAATCAAAAAAAATTTTTTAAACTATAGCTCACTGACTAAAAAAATTTGCAACTATTTTGTTAACGCCTCAAACACTACAGCGATAGTAGTATGAAACGTGTTCGGTGCCTGCTACATTTTTAACAATACTTAATAAAAGAGACAAAAATAAGTGTATAGGGTACACATATTTGTAAAATTATGTTAAAATAATCGATACAATTAGCAATTTATTAGTGTGTTTTGCATTAAACATTCATGTGTGAAGACTTTGGTAGGGATAAATGAAGTTACAACCAATCAGTTATACAAAACAGCCACAAAACCTAAATACGGAGCATAATAACAAAGGCAAAAGCCCATCCTTCAAAGGCGTTGGCGTAGGTTTGGCTACTTTCATCGAAAATAACGGTTTCTTAGGCGAATTTTTAACCATCGATACAGTAGGTATGATGGCACCAAGAACAGTTCAAGGTTACTTAAGAAACAGAGAAGATTTAGGCCACTTAAACTATAAAGCAGGTCGTGAAGAAGCAGTACGTGAGTTATTATCAGGCCCTGCATTTTTCTACGTACCTTTGACTGTATTAACACTTGCAGGTTTGTTACGTGGTAAGGCTGCCAAAGTTCAAGCTAAAGTTCTTGACGGTTTCAAACCAATTATGCAAAACACTGCTGTTGAACTTAAGAATGCAGCTCAAACAAAAGCTAACTTTGTTAAAACAGTTGTTAGCGATGCATTCAAAGGTTACACAAAAGAAACAGGCTTGATTGATGAAATCACCAACCTTATGAACCACAACGTTACAGAAAAATTAAGCTTTACAGATAAGATTTCAAATATATTCAAAAGCAAAGCAAACAAGAAGGTTACTCCTTCTATGCTTAGAGCACAAGCTGACGAGCTTATGGTTAAATTAAACAAAGCTAACGGCAAATTCCTTGATAACGCTTCTACAATAGAAGTTGGCGGTCAACAACATAACATCACTACATTCTTTAAAGATATGTCAAATTATCTTGACGACTTTACTCAAAAAGCCGCTAAAACAAGCGAATCTACTGAAAACTTTATTGACAAATTCCACAAGCAAGCTAAAAACTTACGCTACATAACAAATATCCTTGCAGTTGGCGCGTTATCAGCTTTCTTGTGTATAATTCCAAAGTTGTACCAAACAGGTGACAAATTCCCTGGTGTTGAAGGTTTGGAAAATAACACAAATCCACAACCAACAGGTACAGAAGATAAACAAACAAAGGAGGCTGCATAAATGATTATTAACAGTTATTCAGCAGCAACTCCGCGTGCTAATTACACTCAAAATAATACTAAAAACCAACCTTCATTCGGTAATAAAGGTATTGCCAGAGTAGCTTTTGAAAAGCTTGGTGAAGCTTGTGATATTTCACCAAACGGTTCATTAACACGTTCAATGTTCTTTATCGTTGCAACATTGTTTATGCTTGGCGGCAGATTCTTTGAATCACGCAGCAACGACGAAAAAAGAGAAGTTGTTACACGTGACGTTCCTGCTGTAGCTCTTTCTGTAGCAGGTGCACCGTTAATTAACAAAGCTGCAGCTTACGCAGTTACAAAACAATCAGGTGTACCGATTGTTACTCTTGGAGAAAAGAAAAACTTATTGTCAGCAGAATTCAGAGGTCAAAAAGATTTGGTTAACTGGTTCTCAGACCTTGCTAAAGCTGACGATGCGTTGGTTAACTTCTCAGAAACAGTTAATAAACACGGCGGAAATTTACAAAAAGTATTTAAAAAACTTGGTTTTACAGACTTGTTGAAAGCTGTTACCGAAAAAACAGATAACAAAGGTATTCTTGATGCAATCAAGGAAGGTAAAGCTAACGGAACAGAAGCATTCAAAAACCTTGAAAAAGCATTAAAAGCTATCAAACCTGATAACAACTTGCTTTCTTTTGCTAAAAAAGCTCAAGCAGGAGTTAAACTTGGTGGTATCGGCTTTATGGCTGCAACATTAGGTTATTTCTTACCTCACTTGAACATCATTACAACTAAGAAAAAATATCAGAAAAAACTTGATGAAGGAAAAATCACTCAAGAAACTTTTGATTTGAGAATGCAAAGAACATCTCCTGTATTTAGAGTTTCATCAGGTATATTGAGTTTCCACAGATCATCTGCTCAAAAAACTTTCAAAAATCTTTTGAGCATGATGGACACATCAAAAACAAAACAAGCTTAGTTGAATCTCATTTGCTGGATTTCAATTTCATCGATATCGCATAGTTCATTTGCTATGTCGATAGCGGCTTTGTCATCGATTATTTCTAACAGAATTAGACCTGTTGGTGAGCATTTGCCGTTTTTTTCTTCATGCAAACCGAGTCTTGTTTTTATGAGGCAGCCGTATTTTGTCAAAATTTCTTGAACAGAAATTGCATTTTCCAAACGGTTGTTAATTTTTATGCCTATAATTGTTGTCATTACATATCTCCTTTTGATAAAAAACCCGCTTTTGATTAGGTATAAAGCGGGTTATTAAATGAATCCTGTTATTTTACTTCTAATTTTTTAGTTTCTTCTTCTGTTGATTTTAATTTAGGAAGGTCAAGACGCAGGACACCATCATTCAAATGTGCTTCGGATTTAGAGACATCAATTTCGTGTGGAAAATAGACTGTTCTTGAATAGTTACCGTAAGCAAATTCTGTTTTATGATATTTTTTATTTTTTTCTTCTTTTTCTTCTTGCTTTTTTGCAGAAATAGTCAAATAAGATTTGTTTAAATTAATATCAATATCTTCTTTTTTTATACCTGGAACTTCTACTTTAACAGCATATTCGTCATCAAATTCTTTTATATCTATAGGGATTGTCAAACCGTTAGTTTCTTTTTCCAAAACATATTCGGGGAAAACAGAATCAAAACTTCTGCGCAAAATAGAATTAATTTCTTCATTCAAAGTATTCATAAAAGTATCAGGTTTTCTGATTAAATATTTCATAGCTATCTCCTTAAAAAATAATTTGTGGAATTTTTATGAATACATTTTGAACAAAAAAAATGATACTTACATTGCCTGCAAGTATCATTTTGTAATTATAAAAATTAATAAAACCGATTATTCTTCATCTTTGTACATAGCATCGTATGAAGCTAATTGTTTCTTTTTAAGGTTGTGCACAACCGCATCTACCAAGAAATCATAAGATTTCATTTTAGTAATTTCAGGAGTGAATTCTCTAATCAAAGAAGCTCTAACAATTTCCTCGAGCTTGTCATTTGCTGTTTCTGTATCGTTGTCAGAACAAATCATATCTATGTATTTAGAATTGACTTTATAGTCTTGCATTTGAGAAAACATTAACCATTTAAGTCGTGGCTTAATTGATTTTAGTTGTTTCACAATTTTTAAGTTTTTCAAATTAAACATATCTAATTCCGCCTATTAATTAACCTTATATGATAACTTCACACAGATATAAAGTTGTCTCAAAAATTAAATTTACTTATTTAGTCCATGCCCTTAACAAATTGTTACCTTAAATAACATTATTAGTATTGTCGTTTTTTTTAGGCTTTTTGTCAATGTTTTGCCCCATTTTAAATTGTAAAAGCCGGCTTAAAATAAGCCGGCTTGATTTAAACTCTATTCAATTGTTATCAGAAGCTGGGCTATTCCCAACACAATTTGTTTTTGAACTTTTTCTCCTTCTTTCTAACTTTAATACATTTCTTTTCATTGAACATAAGCTTGATGCCTTCCAATTCTTGTTGAAGTTCTTCTAAAGCCATGTCTGTGTCCATGTCCAAGTACATGTTCTTTGAAATCACGAATACGCCTCCAATTATGTAATCCTACGAACCGTAATTTTTCATCCCTCCGGTTCATATACCCTATTACGGCAATTTTTTTCAAAACTTTAGCGAAATTATGTAAAGCTTTATAAAATTGTTTCTTTTCTTAACAAAACAAGATACAATGTGATAGGAGGAGACTATAGTGGATAAACCTGAAATAATTTTTGATATAAACGGATTCTTAAAAAAAGCAGTATCTGAAGGCGTATCAGACGTCCATTTAAGAATAGATGAAGTACCTGTTGTAAGAAAAGACGGGAAAATTATAAAAACAAATTATCCTGTAATTAAAGAAAAGGATATTTCTCACGTATTGAATATAGTATTGCCAAAATACTTGCGAACAAAGGTTCAATCAGCTTTTGACTTGGATTTTTCTTATGAAATTAAAGGCGTTTCAAGATTCAGAATCAACATGGCCCGTCAAATGGGCAATACATCCCTTGTATTCAGGATTATTCCTTATGAAATACCAACTTTCCAACAATTAAAATTACCGCCTGCGTTAAACCTGTTCTCAAAATTCAACAGCGGAATTGTTCTTGTAACAGGCCCTACAGGTAGCGGTAAATCAACGACAATTGCTTCTTTGATTGATTTAATAAACAAAAACGAACGAAAACACATCATTACAATCGAAGACCCTATTGAGTTTATTTATTCAAACAAAAACTGTATTATCACTCAAAGACAAGTAGAAATTGACACACTGTCATTCCCTGATGGTGTCAAATATGCCCTAAGACAAGACCCTGATGTAATCCTTATCGGTGAAATCAGAGATCTGGAAACTCTTTCAAGCGCAATGAAAGCTGCAGAAACAGGCCACCTTGTTATTGCATCTTTACACACAAACGATGCTATTCAAACAGTAAACAGAATCGTCGGCATGTTTGACCCTAAAGACAGAGATAATGTAAGACGACAACTTGCAGAAACATTAAGAGCCTGTGTTGCCCAAAAACTTATACCGCTTAAAAACGGTCATGGTCGTATTCCTGCTTGCGAGATTATGGTTGTTACACCAACTATTAAAGACTTTATTATTAAAGACGAATTGGAACAAATATACGACCTTGTTAAAAAAGGCTCTTACAACGACATGATTACTATGAACATGTCATTATTCCAATTGATAAAAGAAGATCTCATCTCTAAAGATGTAGCAATTGACGCAAGCGACAACAGAGTTGAAATCGAACAAATGTTGAGGGGAGCATACCACGGAACTGTTGATAAATTCGACATCCAGTTCTAGGCGTTTTAGCATGCCATGCAAAACTTTACTACTAATGCAATAAATCTAAAATCTTATAACTTGTCGGAAACTGACAAGATTGTTGTCATGTATTCAAAAGAAAAAGGCATTATAAGAGGAGTTGCCAAAGGGGCTAAAAAGACCACAAGCAAACTCGGCGGCAGAATGGATTTGTTGATTGCAAACAAGCTTATGCTCCATAAAGGCAAAAACCTTGATACAATCTGTCAGGCAGTTGCAATAAACACGTTCAAAAACACTCGCAATGATATGGATAAACTTTTTTATTCCATATACTGCTCAGAGGTTGTGCATAGCTTTGGTATAGAAAATGACCCAAACAGCGAAGAGATTTACGAACTGTTTTATACAACATTAGACGCAATCTCAAAAGCAAAAGACAAAGTGGCACTGTTGCTTGCTGTTTTAAAATTTCAACTAAAAATAACACATATTGCCGGCTACTCTCTTGAGCTTGAAACCTGTGCCTGCTGCGGTGGTGCACTGGACAAAGAAGAAATATATTTTTCTCCAGAAAGTGGAGGGACTGTTTGTCTTGAATGTGCAAAACATTCGGTAAAAAAGGTTAAGCTTCACTACAAGCTAAGAGACTTTTTAAACACTCTTTTGCAAATGGATTTTAATGCAAAAACAAAATATGACGAACTGGCAACGGAAAAAATATGCAACTTTTGCGTAGAATTACTGAAAAAACACGTTGAACAGTTTGCCCCAAAAAAAATAAAATCATCACAAATGTTGGAAATAATAAAATAAGGAATTTTAAGATGACAAATCTTTCACAATACATTGAACACACTCTTTTAAAACAAGATGCAACAAAAGAAGAGCTAACAAAACTTTTTGATGAAGCTAAAAAACACAATTTTAAAGGCATATGTGTCAACCCTATAAACGTTGCAACAGCCAAAAAGTATCTAAACGATACTAACGTAAAGATAGTAACAGTAGTCGGATTCCCTCTAGGGGCAAATGTTTCAGAGGTAAAAGCTTTTGAAACAGAAAAAGCAATAAAAGATGGTGCAGACGAAATTGATATGGTGCTTAACGTTTCAAAGCTCAAAGATAAAGACTATGAGTTTGTTTTGGAAGATATTAAAGCAGTAAAAAAAGCTTGTGCAGACAAACCTCTAAAAGTAATTTTAGAAACCGACCTGCTTGAAAAAGATGAAATAAAAAAAGCGTGCGAACTTTGCGTAGAAGCAAAAGCCAATTTTGTTAAAACATCAACAGGTTTTGTTAAAAACGGAGAAGGCGCAAAAGCTGAAGATGTAAAGCTTATGGCAGACATTGTAAAACCACACGGGCTTGGTGTTAAAGCTTCTGCAGGAATAAGAGACAAAGCAAAAGCTCTGGCTATGATAGAAGCAGGAGCCGACAGATTGGGTACAAGTTCTGGAGTTGCAATAGTTTCGTAGTTTAAAAAATTGATTTTAGCTCAAAATACACCCAAACAAATTGTATTTGACATGCTTTTTTAGTAAAATTTTTTTGGAAACAGGATGTTTCTAATGTGTGGCAAGGTATAGTTTATGAAGTTTACATACGAAGAATTAGTGAAAGTAACGGAAGCTAAAGTGCTGCAATGTTCTAACACAAGCGGTTCTTTGTCGATTTCTACAGATTCTCGAAATATTAATGACACAAATGTATATATTCCTTTAAAGGGCGAAAAATTTGACGGACACAACTTTATCCAAGATGCAGTAGATAAAGGTGTTAGAGGATATTTTACAAGCGACAAAACAAAAATTTTCCCTGCCGCAAAATTTATTTTGTATGTTGAAAACACGCTTGAGGCATACCTAAAACTTGCGCTATATTACAAAGAAAAAGTTAACCCTGTAACAATAGCAATAACAGGCAGTTCAGGCAAAACAACAACAAAAGAAATGATGGCATCTGTTGCACAAGAAGCCTATAAAACTCATAAATCACCTTTAAACCACAACAACGAAATCGGCTTGTGCCAAACATTGCTTTCGATGCCAAAAGACACTGAAGTCTTAATTGTCGAAATGGGTATGCGAGGACTTGGTGAAATTGAACTTTTGTCAAAATATTCAAGACCCGATATAGCTATCATTGCCAACACTGGTACAGCACACATTGGCAGATTGGGTTCTGAAGAAAATATTGCAAAAGCAAAATGCGAAATTTCAAAATACTTGCACAAAGAAGGAACACTCTTTGCACACGATACAGAACTTATAAGAAAAACTAACGACTTTGAAGGCGAAACCGTTTACGTAGGGCTAAATTCACCTGAGCTTAAAAATATAGAATTAAACCAAAGCTCAAGCAAATTTACTTACAAAAACTATACCTATGAGCTTAATATAGAAGGTCGCCACAACATACAAAACGCTCTTTTTGTAATAAATGCAGCGCTTAAACTCGGAATAAGCGAGCAAAAAATTGCTCAAGGCCTAAAAAAATACAAACCTATTGAAAAAAGATGGGAAATCACAGAAACTCAAAGCTTAAAAATAATCAATGACAGCTACAACTCAAACCCTGAGTCTTTAAAAGCTGCGATTTCTACATTCCTTTCCACACAAAAGCCGCCAAGATTGCTTGTACTAGGTGACATGGGCGAACTAGGCAAAGACGAAAAAGAATACCACAAACAAATAGGTGAGTTTTTAAACGGATATGAAAACGTAATGCTAATTACTGTCGGTGATTTGGCAAAACACATAGCAAAAAACACAAAACACCAATCAGTAAGTTTTGCAGATAACAAAGACGTTGCAAAATACATACTAAACAATGTAGAAAAAGGCACAACAATACTGTTCAAAGCGTCACGTTCAATGAAGTTTGAAGAAATAATCAAGGAGTTAAATCAACAATGATATTAGCAATAGTTGCGGCATTGATAGCATTTGTACTGTCATTGCTATTGGGAGTTCCTTATATAGACTTTTTAAAGAAAAAGATGCTGGGTCAATACATAAGAGAAGAAGCACCTGAATCTCATGCACAAAAAGGCGGAACACCAACAACAGGCGGTGTATTTCTCGTAACAGCAGCAATTATTGCTTCCGTTGTGTCATTGTTTATGGCTGAAAAAACTTCAACAGGCGCATTTTTACTTTTAATCACATTTATATTTTATATGTTTGCAGGTTTTCAAGACGATTCACAAAAATTTGCACACCACGAAAACAAAGGTCTTAGCGCAAGAGGCAAACTTATTTTGCAAGTTGCAATAGCTTGTTTGCCAGTTATGTTTGTTACAATAAGCGGAAGAACATTCTTAACTTTTGGCGAATACACATTCAACCTCGGATATTTTTACCCTGCTTTCGGTATTTTCCTTATCACAGGTGTTTCAAATGCGGTTAACTTAACAGACGGACTAGATGGTCTTGCTGCATCAAATATGATTGTATCAACAGTTGCTCTCGGCTTAATAAACCTTATTATGGGTAATGTTGATATCGCAATAATATGTGCATCTGTAGCAGGTGCTTGTTTAGGATTTTTATACTTCAACAGACACCCTGCAAAAGTTTTTATGGGCGATACCGGTTCTTTGGCATTAGGCGGAGTTTTAGGTACTATTGCGGTTATGGGCAAATTTGAATTGTGGCTCATACCTATCGGGATAATATTTTTGCTTGAAACTTTATCAGTAATGTTGCAAGTTACAAGCTACAAACTTACAGGCAAAAGAATTTTCAAAATGAGTCCTATACATCACCATTTTGAATTGTGCGGATGGAAAGAAGTCACAATCGTTAAAGTCTTTACACTTGTGAACTTTATCTTCTGCACAGGTGCGGTTCTTCTGTTCTGGTACTTAAACAGATAGGATAAACTATGAAAAGAAAATGGTTTGATAAAAAAGTTTTAATATTAGGTTTGTCAAAAAGCGGTATTGCAGCAGCAAAATACCTTAACTCAAAAGGTGCAGATTGTTTTATTACAGAAAAAAAACCGCTCTCACCTAATGACGAACAAACAGTCAAAGAGCTTAATGAACTGGGTATAAGAACAGAGTTTGAAAACCACTCCGAAGAATTTATGAGTGATGTTTATATTGCAATAACAAGCCCCGGGATTCCTCCAAAATCAGAGCTTATGCAAAAGTTAAAAGAAAAAAATATACAAGTCATAAGCGAAATTGAACTTGCATATTTGGAAACTCAAGTACCGTTTATTGCAATCACCGGTACAAACGGCAAAACAACTACAACAGAACTTACAAACTTTATAATCAATAAAGAATACAAAGCAGAAAAATGCGGAAACATCGGTATTCCGCCTTGCTCTTTGCTGGATACAAAAACAGATTATTTTGTGTGCGAAGTAAGCTCATTCCAACTAAACTACAGCCCGAGCTTCCGTCCTCAAATTGCTGTTTGGATGAACTTTACCCCTGACCACATCGACTGGCACGGCGGCTTGGAAGGCTATTTTGAAGCAAAAGCATCTTTGTTTGCGGCTAACAAAATGCCAGGGTTTGCAATCTTTAATGCAGAAGATGAAAAATTATTAGAATTCGGTCAAAATTACTGCGGAGAAAAATTCTTTTTTGGCAAAGAGTTTGAACAAAATTGCTCATACATTAAAGACAACGCAATTT
>CALVEI010000048.1 GCA_944326515.1 Candidatus Gastranaerophilales bacterium
AGTGTAGCAATGATATGGAACTTGCTAGATGACAGTAAGGTAACAGCAAATGATGTAAGATTACCAGAGATGAGTATCGACCCATATGTACAATATGGAGCAGGTATTCAAAAGAGATTCAAAGACAGATTCATAGCCTTTGGACAAGCAATGATACACAACGGTGGTCGTAATGGTATATCACTAACTGGTGGTATCAGATGGACTGTTGGTAAATAATACTCTGGTATTTTGAACGATTAAATTGACTGAAGAATCTCACAAACTAGACGTCAAAACATTATAAATTTTTCGATTCTCTTGGAATGAAGTTTTTTCTGATTATTAACCATTCTATGACAGCTTAATATTGTCCAATGTCTTTTGGCTTGCGAGTATTGATGTGATTGAGTTTGAGTTAAATATATAATTAGCTGCGTTTATGATGTCTTGAGGCGTTACTTGGTCTATGAGTTTAATGTTTTCATTTACCGCAGCAATGCCCATATTGTTGTCTTTAGCTGAATTTAAAACAAGTGTTTGCGCTCCTGATGATTCGAGCGAGTTTAGTATTTGTGTTTTTACTCTTAGTTTTGCAGCATCGAGTTCTTCTTGTGAAACAGGTTGAGTTTTTATCAAATCAACATGCTTTTTAAATCCGTTAAGTGATTTTTCAACGTTATCGAATTGTTGAATATTTTCCAACGGGTTGTCTGTTGTAGTTTTGATGCTTAGAGCCATTATACCTGTGTTACCTACAAAATCGATATTCGATTCTACTCTGTACGCAAGCTTTTGTTTTTCTCTAAGGTCTTCAAAAAGTCTTGATGAAGGACCGCCGCCAAGTATTGTATTCAATAAGGCAAAAGTTGCATGGTCTTTTGGGTTGTGGTTTGTTTTGAATTTGTAATACTGAATAATATCAGCTTGGTTTCTTTGTTCTGCTTTTGTTAAAATTTTGTTTTGCGCGATAGGTTCAAAAGATTTAAAAGATTCTGTATTAAATGTTTTATAGTTGTCTAAGCCTACAGAAAGTTTGTTGGTAATTGTTTGTTCAAGGTTTGGAATTTTATCTGTAGGTGCAGTGATTATACCTTTTGCCATTGCGTTAGCTTTTATGTAGTTAAAAAATCCTTCGATATCTGCAAGTGTTGTTGTGTCTATAGATTGCAAGATTTCTTCTTTAGTTGCATATTCGTTAAGGTTTGGGAACATTTCTTTTAAGGCTGTATCCGCTGCTGTTTCGTCTAAGTTTAAAATAGCTTCTTTTACAAGATTTTTTGCATATTTTAATGAGGCTTCATTAAATCTTGGTTGCATAAAGACTTCTTTAATCAGGTTGAGTGTGTAACCTGTATCTTGAGCAAGTGCTTCAAATGTTGCATTAATTGAGCGGAAACTGGAGTCGAATTTTAGTGTGATTCCTGATTTATGCACATCTTTATAAAATTGTTCGTAATTTTTGTTTTTAGAGCCTTCGTTTAAAATAACGGCAAGTATGGCAGGTACGGCAGGTTTTACGTCAGCAGGAGCGGTTGTTTGTAATGTGATTTGACCTGTTGCTATGTCTGACTTGTTTGGGTTTATAACAAGTTCCATGTTGTTTGCAAGACGGTACTGCTTAATTTTTGATAAATCAAGCATCTTGTCTTCTAATCTTGCTTTGAACGACAATTTTTGCGAGGTTTTGTTTATATTTACCGTTGCAGTGTTTTGTTGGTTAACTTTTTTATAGCTTTCTATAATTTCTGCATCATTTTGGCTTTGCGGATGGACAACAGAAAGAGAAGCTTTGTTTAGGTCTAGATATTTTTTTGCAAACTTGCTTACATCTTCGCTTGTAATGTTGTTTAAAATTTCAAGATAATTTTCTACGTAATTGATATCATCATCCAAGAGAGCATTGCCTAACATCATGTTGAGCATTTGAGAGTTTTCTGAAATCTTAGAAAACGCCATTGTTAATATTTTCTTGGCTGTATTAAGTTCTTCTTGTGTAAGTGGTTGTTGTTCAAGATTTGCAATTTGTTGATAAATATTTTTTATTATAACTTCTGTTTTTTGAGGTGTTGATTGTGAAGCTATCAGAATTGTTTTTGGGTCAGTTGGTCTGTTTCCGACACGTTCGATGTTCATGATAGCGGAAGATTGGATTTTGTTTAGTTCTTTACTTATTCTTGCGTTTTTATAGCCTAAAAGCGCAGTCATAAGAACTTCCATTGTGATATTTTCTTTTGTGGAATTGTTGCTGGGGCCTGCAAAACCTAATGCCATTATAGTTGATTGAGCTTTTGGCATTTTTACATCAACACGTACAGGCTGTTGGATTCCGTTAAAGTCTTGGTACTTACGTTTTTCAATCGGGGCTGATATGTTTTTGTTGAAATATTTTGCAACAGTGTTTATGGCCTCTTGTTCAGGGACTTCTCCTGTTACAATTGTTGCACAGTTGTCGGGCGTGTACCAAAGGTTGTAGTAGTCTAAAGTATCTTTATTTGTTAGCTTGTTTATATTTGAAATAGAGCCTGCTACCAAATCTTGAGATGTTGTTTGTATTTGATAAAGGTTTTTAATACAGTTGGTAAAAGCTGCATTTTCAGGCTGGTCACCTACCATTGCTATTTCTTGGGTAACAGGGCCTTTCTCTTTTTCTATCATGTCTTGAGAGTGGGTAGGGTATTGAAGCTGCTCTGATTGGATGTAAGTACTTGTGTCAAAGTCGTCTTTGTTGAGAAGCTGGGATGAAATGTAGTAATTTGTTTGAGAAAAGCCTGTAGATGCGTTTGTCATCGCACCCATTTTGTTTACTATTTTGAAAAAATCACCTGAGCCAAGACCGCCTTTTGGGCCGTTAGAACCGTTAAAAGCCATGTGTTCGTTAAAGTGGCTTATTCCTCGTTGGTTGTCCTCTTCATTCATAGAACCTACGTTGTAGTACGTTTGAAGAACTGTTGGACCTTTTTTTTCTAAAATAGCAACTTTTTGCCCGTTAGAAAGTTTGTATAACTTTGCAGGAGCAGAAAAAGGAAGTTTTATATCTCTTATATACTTATATGAAACAGGCGCCTGAGCCAGGGTTTGTGCTTTTAATGCTTCTGCCGCTTTAGCTTCTGCTTTTTGCGAATCGTTGCTTGGGATCTCTTTCTCAGGTCTTTGAGATTCAATCTGTGTCGGCACCGTCATTGCAGAGTTGTTTATAGTATTAGAAACATTATTTCGCACATTACCTGATTCAGGCGTTTGAATATAATTTCTTAGGTTAAGAACATCCAGCTTCATAAAGTCTTTTTTGACACTTCCTTGGTTCTTATAAAACGGCTAAAGTAAAAAATTTACCATGTTTGAATATTTGTTTTATAAATCTTAACAAAAAAGTATAAAAAAAGACAGAGATTGTTAAATAATCCTCTGTCTTCTTCTTATTATTATATGATTGAATCTATCCCGGATAGTCTGATACATCATCTTCAATGATTTCAAAATCTCGTTTTTTCCATCCTTTAAAACCTCCTACAAGCTCTATGACAGGATAACCTTTTTCTGCAAGCATATAGGCTGCTTTTTTAGCTCTTTGACATAATATAGAATAACAATAGATGATGTTTACTTTGTCTTTAGAAAATTTTTCGAGTTGTTCTTCGATTTGTTTAAATGGTATGTGTGTTGCGTATGGAATATGTCCTTTTATGTAGTCATCGTAATCTCTTACGTCAAAAAGATTGAAGTTTTCAAGACAATTTTTTTCCATTTTTAAAAGTCTGTCAGGGCCTATAGAAAATGTTATTTGATCAAGAAAATAGTCACGAGCTTTGCGGGTGTCTTTGACCGCATTCAAAAATTCTTTGTCGTTCATCATGTGCGATACTCCTTTTTTTGATGAATCCAAGATAAAAGAAACTATAGCTTTTTACATTACACAACAGAGCTAAGACATTCGGGTTTAATACGGATAATGTATTAATTGATTCTTTAAAAATGTTAGAATTTGTTTATGGCAAGTTTGACAGAAAACAAAAAAAATACACTGCCTGCTGACTTTTTCTTTAGAGGCAAATGGCGATCTTATCAACAGAATTTTCTTGATGACATTTCTGTTCATATTGACGATAAAAAGCTTAATGTAGTTGCTGCTCCGGGTGCTGGTAAAACCACATTGGGGTTAGAAATTTTAAAACGACTTAACAAGCCTGCGTTGATACTTGCACCTACAATAACTATCAAAAATCAATGGAAACAAAGAATTTTAGAGGGCTTTTTATCCCCTGAAAGCAATACGAATTGGGTGAGTACAAATATAAAAAATATTTCTGTTGTTACATCAACTACTTATCAAGCTGCACATACTCTTTTGAAAAATCCTGATTATGCTGATTTATTTATCGCAGAGTTAAAAAATCATGGCGTGAAAACTTTGGTATTGGACGAAGCACATCATTTGCGCACAGAGTGGTATCATTCTCTTGATTATTTGTGCAAAGAACTTGATGATCAGGATTTTACGGTAGTGTCATTAACAGCAACTCCTCCTTATGATGTTTCTCAAAGTGAGTGGAGTAATTATCATTCGCTTTGTGGGCCTGTTGATGCTGAGATTTCTATTCCTGAATTGGTTAAAAACGGTGATTTGTGTGTTCATCAAGATTTGATATGGTTTTCTGATTTAAGTGCAGAAGAAAAAAAGTGTGTTTTTGATTACGAAAAAAACAGGCATGATTTTTTTGAATATATTAAAAACGAGGCTGATTTTTCTTATTCTATAAAAACTTCTGCTTTTGTTGCTGATTACGAAAACAATATTGAACTTATTTATGACGATACGGATTTTACGATTTCTGTTATTTCTTATTTGTTATATCTTGATGATTTAAGTATAGAAGCCAAAATTTTAACGGAGTTTTTGGCGGTACCTAAAGAAAGCATACCTAAGTTTGATTATTCTGTTGCAGAGATTTTGTTGAATGGTTTTTTGGGGAAATATAAAAAGCATTTTAAAAACGTACCTCTTATCAAAGGCAAATTAAAAGAATATGGGCTTTTGAAATCATCAACTTCCGTAGATTTAAAGGGAGAAGTTGATTTAAAAAAACTGTATGCAAGAAGTGTAAATAAACTTGATGCTGTTTTGGATATAACTTTATTGGAAAACAAATTATTGGGGCAGAATTTAAGAGAGGTAGTTCTGCTTGATTATATCGGTGGTAAAAACTTGTTGGCTTTAAATGTATTATCAGTATTTGATAAACTGATTAATTTTGTTAGCCAAAGTGTAAAATGTGGTATTTTAACAGGTTCTGTAGTTGTTATCCCAAAATCTGCGGAGGAAATATTATACAAGCTTGTTGAAAAACATAAAATAGATAAGAAAAATGTTTTAACTTCTGAGTTTGATGTTAATCATATCAGGGTAGAAACTTACGGTTCTGTGAGCATTGTGCCGGTTATTACAGAACTTTTTTCTTTAGGTGAGATAAATATTCTTGTAGGTACGCAATCTTTGCTTGGAGAGGGTTGGGACGCGCCTTGTATTAATTCTTTAATCATAGCAAGTACCGTAGGCTCGTTTATGTTATCCAATCAAATTAGGGGTAGAGCGTTGAGAATAGACAGAAACTGTCCTAAAAAAGCTGCAAATATTTGGCACCTTGTATCTCTTTCTCAAGGTGATGCAAGTACCGATTTAGATATTGTAGAAAAGAGATTCAATACTTTTGAGGGGATAAGTTTTGTTGATGATAAAATTCAAAACGGAATTTTTAGACTTGGATACGATTCTGAAAAGATATATTCTGCCGATTGTAAAAGTTTAAATGAGTATTCTTCTAAAAAGGCTGAAGAGCGTGCTTTTCTTTTTGATAAATGGAAACAGGTTTTTGATGAAAGTGAATTAATAGAATCTAAGATTCGTCCTCAGGTTTACGAAACGATTCAAACTCAAGATTTTAAATTACCTGATATTTTTTATCATGATAATCAGAGTTCCTTGTATAAAGCATTTAGAAATATATTTGGCAAAGCATATGTTTATTTTACGCAGAAAGATTTTAATGCTATAGCAACAGCTCTTTTAAAATCTATGTGCGAAACAGGAATAATTTTATCACCTTATGAAAATATACAAGTGATAAATAAAATCGGTTTTGATTGCAATACAAAGACATCTTCTCATTTTTTAACGGTTTTGAATTGTTCAAATTATGAAAGGAATCTTTTTGTCAAAACATTGAATGAGATGTTTACTCCGCCGAAAAAACAGAGATATATTTTTAGAAAAACAGACCCTAAGACAAAACAGGTTAAATATCTTTGTGTACCGGAAATTATAGCTTCAAAAAAGAAAAAGGTGACTGTTTTAGAAAAAAATTTAGAGCCGGTTTTTGGGTATATGGATATTATTTTTACCAAAACTCCGGAAGGCAGAAGAGAGCTGCTAAAAGCAAGATTTAACGCATTAGAACTGGCAAAATTAAAACAGGGTAAAATTTGGATTTAAAATCTTTCTTTGTCTTTTTGATCAATGAAGTTTTTAACCCCGATAGTGATTATAAGGTCAGGCTCTGTATACGCAAATTCTTGTAATTTTGCCAGTCCTGCATCTTTTTTACCTTGTTCTATGAGTATCATCCCTTGCATAACTTGTCCAACAGGGTTTTTGATGCTTTCTTTTTTCCAACGTCTAAGTTGTGTATCAAGTATTCCAAGTCTTTTGTATACAACTGCCAAATCCTGATAATAGTTAAAGTTCATAGGGTTGAGTCTTATTGCTCTTTGCAGTGTATCTTGTGCAAGTGCAGGGTATCCGATTTTCATATAACAATTTGCTAAGTTTGCATAGTATGATGCACTAGCCTGCGTGTCAGGGTCTAAAAGCACTGCCATTTGGAATTCTTTAATTGCAGCTGCGTAGTACCTGTCTTGCATATAGATTACGCCCCTATTGTTGTGGTTTATGGCGTTTTTTTGTGCGTCGATAGAAACTACCCCGTACTTTGTCGGTACGCCATAGGCCATTGAACAAGGCATAACTATAAGACATATTATTGTTATAATTTTAGCGAAGTACAATTTCCATACCTTCTTTTGGCATAATGCAATTTTTACAATTATTAGTATAATGTTTTTCTATCTCAAGTAAAAATTCATCATTGTAGTTAGGGTCAAAGTGGAAGAACGCAAGAGATTCTGCCTTTGATTGTTTAAATGTATCTATTGCCATATCGAATGTAGAATGTCCGTATCCTTGTTTTGGTTGGCAGGTGTTTAAGTATTCTTCCGTAGTGTATTGTGCATCGTGTATAAGAAGGTTTGTTCCTCTTGCAAACAGAGCAAGTTTTTGGTCTGCACCGATATAACCTTCTGTATCTGTAGCGTAAACAAGAGATTTGTCTTTGTATGCAATTTTATAAATCATAACACCTTCTTTGGGGTGTGAGCTTGATTTTAGACAACTGATAACAACTTCTTCATCTTGCGGGATTGCGTCTTCTTCTTTTTCAATTTTTATCATATCAGGTGTGTCGTCGTTGTCGTCAAAGATTAGTGCGTAGTTGTCATTGATATTGTAAAAACTTAATTTTGCGTTGATTTCATTTAAACCGAGGGGGAATGATTTTTCAAACGCAAGTTGAGAAATAACTGCATCGATTCCTTCTTCGTAAGCTGAAAATCCTACTATGTTTATATTTGCATTGTTCAGGTGGATTGGTTTAAAAAACGGCAATCCTTGAATATGGTCGTTATGCAGGTGGCTTAATAAAATAGTTGCATTAATTGGCTCTTTGTGGAATTTTGCGACATATTGTTGCATTATGTCGTTGCCGCTGTTGATTATTCCTGTACCTGCATCAAGGATGATAAGATGATTGTTCACAAGAACTTCGACACACGCAGTATTGCCACCGTATTCCATATAATTTCTGTCAGGTTTGGGGTGACTGCCTCTTACACCACGGAATCTAACTATGAACTTGTCTTTTGAATCTAACATCTTAAACTCCTGTTTTTTATTAAGTCGAATCGACCCTAATAACCTTATTTTACACTATTTGTCCATAATAACAACCGTATTTTGGTCGGAGTCTTCTCCTTTTAAGGTTGAAGAAGAAAACGTTAGCAGTTTTGCTTTTTTTTGTATGTCTTTTAATCTTGTTTCTCTAAAATCAAAAGTGAAAATTACCTTGTTAGGCATATTGTTGATAGTAACTATTCTGAATGCATTTGGATATGTTACAAGAGATGGCGTGCTTACGTGTAATATGTGGCCTTCTTTATAAATCTTTGTCGCATGATAATGTCCGCTGAATACGGCAATTGGCATATCATATTTGTCTAATATTGTTTGCATCTCCTGTGCATTAATCAATCTGTGATGAAAGCTCGGGAAGGGTTCTCTCAATGGGTTATGCATAAATATCAGAGGAATTTGTTGTTGATAACTTGCTTTAGACAATTCTGTATCAAGCCAGTCAAGTTGCTCTTTCGGGAGTTCCCCGTTTGCTGTAATCCTTGTGTCTATTGTAGGGTCGAGAACTATTGCTCTGTAGCCTTTTTTAGGAATAAAAGAGTAGTATTGCTTGTCTGATTTTATGTTTTTGTTGTTTTGTTTTATAAATTCAAAATAATCATCTTTTTTAAAACTTGTACCAACAGCAGCATCGTGGTTTCCAAAGGCAAAATACCAAGGAACTTTTAGTTTGTTCATTTGTTTGCAAGCGTCATCCACAAGGCTTTTTCTCGGTTTATCGACTAAATCGCCTGTTACTATTACAAAATCAATATTTGGTGTTTCGTTTATTTGCTCTATTTCGTCTTTAAAAAGATCGTAGGAGCTTGCAAGTGCCTTATAGCTTGTATCTACGGTTTTGTCAGATAAATGAACATCAGATATTTGTGCAAATTTTAATGTTTCTGCATAAGTAAGTGTGTTCATTCCGAAGTATAAAATTACTCCTAAAAACAAACAAAATATGAGTTTCCCAAAAAATCCGCCGCTTTTTTTCTTTTTTCTTGGTCTGTGTTGGGGAGTTCTTTTCTTTTTAGGCATTACTTTCTCCTAGAAATCATTTTTATTTGCTTCTTCTACAATTTTATCAATTAATTCCATATCAAAATCAGTCTTATGGTTGACTAATTGCACAAGATATTCTATATTACCAGCCGGCCCTTTTATTGGAGAAAAAGTCAGTTGTTGCGGGTACAGGTTAATTGTTTCTGCGTATTCTATAACGTCTTTGATAACTTTTAGGTGAGTGCTTTTTTCTCTTACGACACCGTTTTTGCCGACAAGCTCTTTGCCTGCTTCAAATTGTGGTTTGATAAGAGAGACAATCTCTTGGTGGTCTTGGTTCATAAGCCTTTTTATGTTGTCTAAGACTTTTGTTATTGAGATAAAAGACAAATCCATTGCACAAAAATCAGGCAAAATATCGTCTTCTGCATAGATTTCAGAAGGTTCACAGTTTTTGATATTGGTTCTTTCTACCGTTTTTACTCGGTTGTCGCTTCTTAATTTCCAAGCGAGTTGACCGTAACCGACATCAACCGCATAAACTTTTTTGGCATTGTTTTGCAGCATACAGTCAGTAAAACCACCTGTTGAAGCACCTGCATCAAGACAGATTCTGTCTGTTAAGTCTATTTCAAAGGCTTTGATTGCTTTATCAAGTTTTAACCCGCCTCTTGAAACAAAAGGAAGAGATTTGATTTCTATTTTTGTGTTCTCTTTGAGCTCTAACTGGTAACCTGATTTTGTAATGACTTCGTCGTTTATTTTAACGTCGCCTGCCATTATTGCACCTTGAGCTTTGCTTTTTGTTTCAAAAAAGCCTTTATCAACAAGTATTTTATCTAAACGTTCTTTATTCTTTGCCATAGGTTTATTATGTCATGAACACGGAAAAAGAAACTAAATCACAAAATTAAACAGCTCTGTTATGTCAACATCAAGAGCATCTGCGATTTGTTTTAAATATATAACACTTGGATTAGCCTTGCCGTTTTCAATTAAACTTATGTAGTTTCTGTCCAGATTAGACATAGCAGCCAAGCCCTCTTGAGAATATTTCTTGTTGTTTCTCAAAATTTTGATTTTACTGCCAAGTTTTTTTAAAAATAATTCTGTTTCCATTCTGTTCATTTTAAGTTATTGACAATAAATAATCATCATAATATATTAATAATATTCATAATATATTGTGAATATTATTAATTAAATAAGAAAATAGAAAGCAAAACAATGGATACTAAGCAGCGAATAAGTTTGTTAAAAAAATCAATCAATAATGATATGGACAAAATTTCAAGGCTTATTCAAAGACTTGCACGTAAAAATGGTGAAACTGATGAATTTTTATTACTCGTTAAATTACTGTATGATACACGCAGAAACATAGAATCTAAGATACATGACTTTGAAAAACATATGTGCTATTAAATGAAATTAGTTTGTAAAATTAGTTGAGCCATTTCATTCAACTTATCTTCTATTCTATATAAAAAATTTTTTGCTTTACGTTCGTTTTCTTTCTTTGTTGCAATGCAAAGAAAGAAAACGAACCAAAAGAAAGAAACATGCTATATCAAAACAGACTCTATGGTATTTAACTTCAAAATTTTCTAACCGCTTCGCTTAACGAAAATTTTGTGTGTAAATACCAAGACTCTGTAACCAAGCTTACAACGGCAGAGCCGTTTTTTCATTTACAGAGATAAAAATAACCTATAGTCCGTAAAATTTGTTGAACCGTTTCATTCAAACTATCAAAATATCTTTAAAAGTCTTTGGGCATTTTCTGTTGTTGCTTGAGCTACTTCTTCAAAACTTATGCCTCTTAGTTCTGCGATTTCTTGGGCAACAAATTTTACGTATGCAGGTTGGTTTTCTTTCCCTCTAAAAGGAGTTGGTGCCATATACGGTGCATCGGTTTCTAAAAGTAATTTATCAAGTGGTACAACTTTTGCAACTTCTTTTACTTTTTTTGCGTTTTTAAAAGTAACAACACCGCCAAGTGCTATATAAAAGCCTTCTTTAACGCATTCTAAGGCGAACTCAGGGCTTCCTGAAAAACAGTGCATTACAACTCCTGTTTCTTTGGCGTTTGTCTTTTTTAATATTTCAAAACTGTCTGCGTGTGCATCTCTGTCGTGAACAAGTATCGGCTTTTTAGCTTGTTTTGCTATTTCTATTTGACGCTCAAAAATCTCTTTTTGTCGTTCTATTTGTGACTTATCCCAGTAATAGTCAAGTCCTATTTCGCCAACTGCAACAATTTTGGGGTGGGTTAAAAGTTCTTTGATTCTGTTTTCTGCTTCATCACTGTAAGAATTTAAATCTTCAGGGTGAATACCAACCGCACCAAAAAGGTTTTCGTATTTTTCGCACAGTTCTACAATCCTATCAAAGCCTGATGGAGCTGTTCCCGGGATTATAACTTTGCCTACACCATATTCTTGTGCGTTTTTTAGAATTTCATCAAAGTGGTCTTTAAAATTGTCTAAGTCGATATGTGAATGGGTATCTATTAGCATATTAAACTCTGTATAAGTGCTTTTTTGTTCTCGTCTTTAACCTTGCCGATGATTTCATCTTTGTTGATTCTGTCAAGCATATTGAGATTTTTTAAAGCTATGACAGCTTCGCACAAGAGGATTTCGTTTTCCGAATTAAGCAAAGATTTTACTTCTTCTGCTGCTTGAGTCAGGTTATATTCTGCTATTACCCTTAGTGCACTGCTTGTTCTGTAGTTTGGCAAGCTAGGGTTAAGTTCGTTTTTTACAAGATTTTTTTGTGCGTTCCAAAAGTATTCCTGTTGGTTTTTTAGCAGATTATAAATTTCGTTAATCTCTTGTTTTGTATTTTTATCTTCGTCAAAAGTGTATTCTTCATTTTCGTTTAGCATTTCAAACTTAGAAAGCGCTTTTAACAAAATTGCTGCAGCTTGAGAGTCTTTGTTTTTGATATTGTATTCTATCAAAAAAGATAAAACTTCAAACAATTCAAAGCAAAATATTTGATTCAGCGGCAAAATTTCTCCAAGGCCCGAAAGAATATTATCTACACACAAAAGTACAAGGCTCTTGTCTTCATAAGTTGTTAAAAGTTCCATAATACTTTGTATGTATGGTATTTCGCCAGCAATGTTTTCGCTCATTGATGAGTGTTCCATTGCTTTTAAAATCGGTTCTACCGCATTTTTGTTTTCATAAGCAACGAGAAATTTTACGGCTTTAAGAACAGCAAACTCATCATCAGAGTTTAAAAGTTCTATTGCTTTTTGATATGCAATATCAGCATTCATTGCTCCAAGCGCTTTTGCTGCGTTAAATGCCAAAGCTTCGTTGTCTTCAAAAGCGTACTGTATAAGATCATCGATAGCTATTGTGTCAGGAATGTATGAAAAATACTTAGCCGCGTAGGCTTTTTCTTCATCAGAACCTTGTTCTAAAAGCTCAAGCATTTCGTCTGTCATTTCTTCGTTTGCAAATTTTGCAAGTGAACCTATTATTACATCTTCAAAATCAGGACAGTAGATTTTTAAAAACGCAAAAAGGTTTCTGTAATTGTTTTGGTTTATCGCTTTATTCAAACGTTTGCTCACATTATTTTTTACGAAATCAAAAAGGAATTCGCTTTTGTCTGCAAGAAGTTTGAAGGCTTCCGTATTTGTTTTATTGATTATCTCCTGAGCAGCACAGAAGGCTTTTTGCTCGTCTTTTGCTGTCAGATCTTTTACAAGTTGTTCGTTATTCATTGATAATTACTCTCTAAAGCTTAAGTTTGCCACTGATTTTTTAAGGTTGTTTCTTATTGAATTCATTTGTTCTTCAACAGTCTCATCAGTCAGTGTAGCTTCTTTGTCTTGTAATTTGATTCTGAAAGCCATACTCTTGTATCCGTCTTCTATGTGTTCACCTTGGTAAACGTCAAAGAGTTCTTCTCCGTTAAACAAATTGTTTTTAACAGATTTTTTGATGATTTTTGAGATTTCTTCGCAGCTAACGTTTTCAGGTACGATAAATGCCAAGTCTCTTTGTACCTCAGGGAATTGAGGAAGTTTTTTGTATTTAACGGTTGAAATATGTACAGCTTTTAAAAGTTCTTCAAGATCTATTTCAAAAAGATAAACATTTTGTTGGAATTTTTCTTTATCTTTTAAAATAGGGTGAACTTCACCGAAGAAGCCTACTTCTAAAGGCTGTTTACCTAGCATAACAAGTTTTGCGCATTTTCCCGGATGCAAGAAATCTTTGTCTTTGCATTCTCTGAATTGAACTCGGCTTTCTAATCCCAAAAGTGTAAGCAAGTTTTCAATGATTCCTTTTACTGTATAGAAATCAGTTTCTGGCTTTTTAATCCATTTTTCGTTGCTTACGTCCCCTGTCAGAGCACCTGCGATAATTCGTTTTTCTACAACACCTGTATTCTTTTCATCTGCAGGCTTTTCAATGAAGTATGTACGTCCGATTTCATATAGACGAAGGTTCTTTTGTCCGTTTGAAATATTTGTTTTTACAACGTTAAGAACGCTTGGTATCATTGACTGACGAAGCATTGTATGTTCTTCACTTTGAGGGTTGCATACTTTTACAGCTTTTGCATCGTCGTATTTAACAGAAAATTCTTTGTAAATAGGATCTCCGACGAGAGAAGAAGTTACAGCTTCACAGAATCCTGCGCCTAAGAACATGTTGTTAATCTTTTTAAGAAGTTTTGACTCTTCGCTGATTTCAGGAGATTGTGTGTTTTTAGGTAAGGTAGGGTCAATTTTATCATAGCCGTAAATTCTTGAGATTTCTTCAATAAGGTCTATTTCTCTGTACACATCAACCATTCTGAAAGAAGGTACTTTGAATTTAGCAGCAATTTCGTTTTTACCTAAAAGTTCAAATCCTAAATTTTCTAAGATTTCTATACATTTTTGAGCAGGTATTTCTGTTCCTAAAATACGTTTAATTTGTGCAAATCTTAGAGTTATATCGATTTCCGGTAATTTGTTGTTTCCTGTTTCTACAATACCATCAACTTTTGCTTCTGCAAGTTCTACAAGAAGCTGCATTGCTCTCATCAAAGCAGGTTTTACCATTTCTATGTCAACGCCTCTTTCAAATCTTGCGCTGGCTTCGCTTCTGTAACCTATGCTTCTTGCTGAACGTCTATTTTGTGCCGGTGTAAAGTATGCTGCTTCAAGAGCTATATTTTTGGTATTGTCATCAACTTCGCTGTTAGCAGAACCGAATACACCGCCTACGCAAACAGATTGTTCTTTTGTTGCGATTAATACAGTGTCACTGTTAGTTTTTCTTTCTACTTCGTCAAGAGTAACGATAGTTTCGCCTTCAAAAGCACGTCTTACGCAAAGGTAGCCGTTAAGTTTGTCTCTGTCAAAAGCGTGTAACGGACATCCGTATTCAAGAAGAACGTAGTTTGTGATATCAACAACGTTGTTTATTGCTCTGATTCCGCAAGCTGTAAGACGTCTTTGCATCCAATCAGGAGACGGTTTAATTTTTACGTCGTTTAAAAGACCTACACTGTAGTATTTGCAGCCTTCTTTGTCTATGATTTCTACTTTGAATTTGTCTGTAGAGTTATCTTGTGTGCTTTGTAGCGGTGAGAAGTTTAGTTTTTTGTTGAATATTGCAGACAATTCTCTTGCTACACCTATTACAGACATTTCGTCCCCTCTGTTAGCAGTCGGAGCAACATCAAATACGATGTCTTCTTTAATTTGCAATAATTTTTCCAGAGGTTCACCAAGTTTTACATTATCATAGAGTCTGTTTAATATAAGTATGCCGTCTTCTTCCTGCATATTTTCAAGACCAAGTTCGTCTTGAGAGCAAAGCATACCTTGAGATTCTACCCCTCTGATTTTAGCTGGTGTAAGTTCAAATTGTTCACCTGTTTTTCTGTCTAAAACTTTTGAACCAACAGAAGCATAAGGGATTATTTGACCTTCTTTAATATTTTGTGCACCGCAAACAACTGTTTTAGTTTCTGTTCCCAAATCAACAGTAACAAGATGAAGTTTGTCAGCATTTGGGTGTTGGTCTATCAATTTGATTTGAGCTGTTCTTATATTTGAAAATTTCGGGCCTGTCTTTTCGATTTCTTCTACTTCAAGTCCGCTCATAGTGAGTTCGTGAGCGATTTGTTCGGGTGTTACGTCCGAAAGATCAATGTATTCATTAAGCCATTCCAGTGAAATTTTCATTTTTATGCCCTTCTCTATTAACTTTATTTATTTGTTTACATAGAAAATTTTATAATAAATAGACGCTAATGTCATCTTTATCTGTTTTTTGATTAAAATACATCGGATAAATGATGTTAAAACCTCTCGAGATTTCTAAGATTACTATAGGGGAAGTTGTAGATTAAGGGATAAACTTTGCTGATATGCAAATAAGGGAAGAGGAAGAATACATAACATCAGAATTTTCAAATAATCTTGACCATACGTTTGAATGGTTTGATAGCCATTTTACAAACATTTTGGCTGATACATTTGCAGAATTTTGGGGTGTTGAAGCCGATGTAAAACTTGTGAGTGTCAGTGAAAACGTTAATATATTGGCTGAAAGAGATGAATTTTTTGTTACCCAAATAAGATTAAATAGAGAACTTTCTGTCTTTATAAGATTGTCTAAAAAACTTGTTAAAGCTTTGTTGGAAAAGATTTTGGGCGACAACGGCAAACCCTTTAATATCGATAAACTGACGGATTTAGAGGCAAAAATTCTTACAGGTTTTGACGATTTTCTTTATCAAAATTTTTGTGAAATGGTAAAATCAGGCGAGGCTTTGCCTGAAGACAATAATAATTATAACGAATGTAATTTGACATTTTTCTTAAGAGTTAACAATTTTACTATGGGTAGAATTGTTATTAAACTTCCCGTAATATCAATAGACCCTGTTCCTTTGGAAAACAGTACAGAATCTTTTTCAATTTCTGATTTTGAAAATTCAAAAGCAGAAGTTGATTTGAGCGTTGGTACAACAAGAATCAGACTCAGTGAGCTTAAACACCTTGAAAAAGATGATATTGTTGTGCTTGAAAACAGTAAATCTTCTCTTATGCAACTAATCTACAACGGAAAATCTATCCCGATGAGGGTTCTTCCTAACCCTGCAATAATTGTGGATTATGACAACAATTTTGATGAAACTTCATACAACTCGAAAGGAGATAAAGCAATGCCCAATTCTGATATGTATAACATGTGGGATACTATTCAGGTTGAAATAAATGCTGAATTTGAAAAAGTAAAATTGACTTTAGGAGAATTAAAACAAATCTCAGAAGGTCTTGTTGTTGATATAGGTTCCGTTTATGACAACAAAATTGATCTTAAAGTTGAAGACAAAATTGTTGCCTCCGGCGAATTAATCATTATAAATGACAGGTACGGAGTAAAAATTAATAAAATATTTACAGAAGAAAAAAATCAAGCTTCTCAAAATGCACAGCATTA
>CALVEI010000049.1 GCA_944326515.1 Candidatus Gastranaerophilales bacterium
GTGCTGTAAGATATCATCACGATGAAATCGGTGTTAACAGCCGTCTTGATGAAATTCAATCAGCAATTTTAAGAGTAAAAATGAATTATATCGATGAATGGAATAAAATGCGTCGTGAAGTTTCTCACAGATATACAGAATTATTTAAAGGCTGTGAAGATGTTATTACACCAAAAGAGCTTGATGATACATATTGTGTTTATCACCAATACACAATTAAAGTTCCAAACCGCGATGCAGTACAAAAAATGTTGCAAGAAAACGGTGTAGGTGCAATGTTGTATTATCCTATACCTCTTCATATGCAAAAAGTTCACGCTCATTTGGGTTACAAAATGGGTGATTTGCCTCATACAGAATATAATACAGAGCACGTAATGAGCTTGCCGATGTTTGCAGAATTGACTTTTGAAGAACAAAAAGAAATCGTTGAAAAAGTTAAAGATGCTATTGCAAAATGCAAAGCAACTGCAGCTTGCTAGATATTTGATAATTAAAAAAAACAAAAAAGCACCTCTTTTTAATTTTAAAAGAGGTGTTTTTATTTGATTATAAAAATTGATGTAAAGATTTTTTAATTGAAAAATTATAAGTAACAAAATTATTTATTTTTTCTTTTTATAATCAGTTGAAAGTAATAACAAGGAGAGCGTATGAAGGTAAGTTTTGGCAAGGTATATGTACAAAGTTCCGTAGGGGCTAATGATGAAGATTACCGTGTTAAAGATAAAGCAAGAGCTATTATGGAAAAGGGAGAACGCTATCCATACCATCGTAAAGATTATTTTATTAGTGAATATGACTATCTGGTAAAATTAGGGGTGCAGAATGTTTATAAGAAAGCATATCGAGTTGAATCTTTTATATGTAACGAAAAAATTGGAGAACAAGTTTATATAAAAAGTCAATTTTTAGATAATCTAGAGAGTGATATTTTGGAACTTAAAAACAATAAAGATTTATAAAACTATCTCCCTGTAATATAATATAGGGAGATAGTTTTTTAGGATTTGGTATGGAAAAATTTTATGATTTGGGAATTATAGGCGGAGGTCCTGCCGGGTACAGTGCAGCAATCAGGGCTGCACAAAAGGGGCTTAGTGTAGTTTTATTCGAAAAAGACTCGATGGGCGGTGTTTGTTTAAACCGCGGTTGTATTCCTACAAAAACTATTTTGCATTGTTCAGATTTTTACAAAAATCTTAAAAAGGCAGATAAATTTGGTATTGAAATTTCTGACAAGAAATTAAACTATGAAAAAATCTTTAACCGTAAAAATGATGTCGTTTTAAAAATCCAAAAGTCTTTGACTAAACTGGTGCAAAGCTTCGGTATAGAAATAGTTTGCGAAGAGGCAAAACTCATTGCGCAAGATAAAATAGAAGCAAATGAAAATATTTATCAATGTAAAAATATTATTCTTGCGACCGGTTCAAAACCAGCTAATATTAAAGGCATAGAAACAGACGGGCAGTTTGTACTTAACTCTAACGATATTTTAAATTTAAAAGAGATACCTGAAAATATTTTGATTGTCGGTTCAGGTGCAATAGGTGTTGAATGGGCAAGGATTTTTAATGCTCTGGATAAAAATGTAACCGTTGTTGAATTGGCTGAAAGGCTTTTACCTTTGGCTGATGTTGAGGTATCTAAAAGGTTAGACAGGTTATTTAAAAAGAATAAGATTAAGTTTTTCACTGGTACTAAAGTTGAAAGTATTAATGATAAAACAGTGTTGCTCTCAAACTGTCCGAGAAAAATTCGTGATAAGGAGCACTCTGCCGAGCAAAAGCTGACTAAATGTCAGTTTTTGCGAGAGGAAGACGTGAACGAATTTTTGGAGTGTCACCTTGAAAAGGTGAGCAGTGGCGGCTCGAAGGTTCGAGGCGACAACTGCGACACTAGATTAGACGGTCAGGAATTTACCTTTGATATGGTTCTTTGTGCAATAGGTAGAGAACCTGTTTTACCAAAAATAGAAGGCGTTAGCATAGATTTAAACGGAAAGTTTGTTAAAGTTGATGATAATTTTAGAACAAATATTCCAAACATATTTGCAGTTGGAGACTTGGTCGGAAAGATGCTGCTGGCGCACAGTGCAGTGCATCAAGCAGTATCTGTAGTTGATTATATAACCGAACAAAAACAGTGTCATTTTGATACTAATAGCGTTCCGTCTGTTATTTATGGCAATCCTGAAATAGCTTGGGTCGGCAAAACGGAAGAAATGCTTGCTGATATAGAATATAGAGTTTCTAATTTTCCTGTTGCGGCTTTGGGCAAAGCAATGGCAGATGATGAGATAGATGGATTTGTAAAAGTGTTATCTGTTGATAACAAGATAGTGGGTGCTCATATTGTTTCCCCTGAGGCTTCAGCCTTGGTTCAGCAGTTTGCACTGATGATTGATAATGAACTTAAAACAGGGGATATTTTAAAAACAGTTTTTGCTCATCCTACATATTCTGAAGCGGTATTTGAGTCAGTACTTGGGTTAGATAATATGAGTTTGAGTTTGCCAAAAGGGATGTAAAACATGGAAAGAAAACGATTACCTGATTATTTAAAACGTGGCATAGTTGATACAGAAAAGACAAAACTTGTTCGCTCTATATTGAAGCATAAATGTTTAAATACTGTTTGTGAGGCTGCAAGATGCCCTAATAAAGCAGAGTGTTATGCAAAAAACACTGCTACCTTTTTGATTTTGGGTAATATTTGTACGAGAAATTGTCGTTTTTGTAATATTGCAGGTGGCACACCTGAACCAGTTGATAAGCAAGAGCACTTAAAAGTAGCTCAGGCCATAAAAGAGTTAGGACTAAAATATGCCGTTATTACTTCTGTGACCCGCGATGATTTGCCTTTGCAGGGGGCTGATATGTTTGCCGAAGTTATAACGCAAACAAAAAAACTTGTTTCAGACATTAAAATAGAAGTTTTGACTCCTGATTTTGAAGGGATTGAGGACTTAATTGATATAGTAACTGATGCTAAACCTGATGTTTTTAACCACAATATAGAGACTGTTAAAAGACTTTATCCAAAAGCAAGACCTTTGGCTAAGTATGAACGTTCTTTGGCGTTTTTAAAACACATTAAAGACAGAGATGCAAATATGATAACAAAATCAGGTTTGATGGTTGGTCTTGGAGAAACTTTTGAAGAGTTAGAGCAGACTTTTATTGATTTAAAAACTGTAGGGTGTGACATTGTGACAGTCGGACAATATATGCAGCCTTCTAAAAAACATCTTGATGTAGAAAGATATTACACAGAAGATGATTTCAAGAAAATTGAAAGCATCGCAAAAGATGTTGGTATAAAACAAATAGTTGCTTCTGGTCTGGTAAGAAGTTCCTACAGAGCTTTTGAAACTTATTCAATTGTGTAATTATTTTAAGTAATCTTCGATAGCATCAAAGATTGATTCAATCATCTGGTTTTTAAAGTTCCTTGAGTTAAGGTTTGCAACATCGTCTTTGTTTTTTAAGTCGCCTGTTTCAATCAAAACACCTGGAACAGGTGAAGTTTGTTTGGCACTTGCAGAAAGAACGCCCAAAGATTTTGCTTTTTTCTCTGTTATGCCTCTAAACCAGCTATGTTCATTAAGGTTATCTACGATAGTTGCGGCAAGCTGGTCATCTTTTTTGTCTAGACCGCCACGTTTGTTAGCATAGACGTGAATGCCTCGTTTGCCACCACTTGAGTTGCTGTGGAGGCTAACTATCATATTGATTTTTTGTTTTTTCTGAATATCTCTTATAGCATTCATTGCGCTATAAACAGAGCCTTGGACATAGATAACTTTTCCGCCTGCTGCTGTTATCTTTTTAACAAGTTCATCTGATATTCTTTGGTTTACAACCCATTCTTCAAGTGATTTTCCACCATTACCGATGAAAGTATTAGTTTCGATGTTAGGGTTTTTCTTGCTCATTACAGCGTTGCTTGTCCCTGGGTCAAAATTTACATTTATTTTGCCATGTTTATCAATAGTATTCATTGCTCCGCCGTGGCCTGGGTTTATCAAAATGGTTTTGCCAGAAAGAGCTCCTTTGCCTGTAGGGTTAATTGTTTTAACATAAGCAACAATATTGCCTTTGCTATCAATTTCAGGTAATGGACGTTTTACGTATCTTAATTGTCTTTCTGCTGTTTTTTCCCAATCGGCATAAAGTGAATTTACTGTCCAGTTTGTTTTTTTACCTTTTACGTAAATAGTTTTAGAATTATCAACAGTATTTATTGTTTGGTTTGATGGAGTTGTTTCAGATGCTTTAGAATCTTTTTTTACTGAGCCTGCTTTATCATCGGATTTTTCACCAATTTTTCCGTCATACCATTCGTAAGCGAGGTTTTTGTATTCTTTTAAAACATTTGGATATGCTTCTTTAGAAATTTCGCCTCTGTTTTTTTCTTGTTCCATGTATTTTAGGCCTCTGAGATAAACTTCTTTTGCAGAGTTTAAAATCTCGTCAGGCATGCCTTTTTTGTATATTCTGGCAGCGTTTTGCATATCATATAAACGTCTTTTGCTTAACCCGCTTGCCGGTCTATGAACTTTTTTCCCTTTTGCATTTGTAACAACAGAGTAATCTTGGTCAAGATTTGCAATTGCAGTTATCCAGTTTTGGCTGTTTAACGCTTCAGAAAGTTCCTTATTGTCTGCAATTGCTCCTATACCTTTATTAAAAGCTAAATCTATAACTGATTCTTTTACAGCTACAGGCATGTTTTTGTATGCATTTTCATTAATTACTGTTTGCAAATCTAAATCTATATCAAGTAAGTCTTGTGCTAATATTGTATAAATTTCTTCTTCTGTTAGTTTTTGGCCTTTGAATTTTGTAAGTTCATCTTTTGTTACTAGGTGCCCTATTCCTATCGTATTATGACCGTTTCTATCTTTATAAAGTTCATTATGTACTTTTTCAAATTCACTCAAATCTTCAAGATAATTTTTGTAAATGCCTGACATTTTAGCTACGTCATCAATAGTTTTTATGTTTTTAACAGTATAAGCCTGAGGTATTAGCAACTTGTCGTCAGGATAAATTGTTGATGTTTTTGTTAAACCGTTTGCAGATAATAGTCGTCTTGTTGAAATATTGAATTTTTTTGCTATTTTTGCAGGCGTGTCTCCTGATTTTACTGCATAAAATGTACTATCGGAGATATTTAAATATTTTTTGTTGTCGTATTTTTCTGTGTATTCTTCAACTGTTTCAGATCCTGCATTGTTTGGTGAGTTTGAGCAGTTGGTTAGTCCTAGTGTTGGCAAAAGAAATAAACCAACTAATGCGCTTGTTTTTATTTTTGATAGAGGTGTTTTGTGTTGTGTTTCTGTTTGTTGCTTTTGTATACTTTGTTTTTCTGCGTTTTTTTTATGTTCAGAGATTTTAATATTTTTAGGGTTAAAAGACACTTTCATAGCCAAAAATTCCTTCCTTACTATATCTTTCAAAACTAAAATAATCTTAAACTTGTTAAATTTTTAAAAAACAATTACAAAAGTTTATAATTATTTTACAGTTTTTTATTTTTAATTTAGAATGTTGTTACAGCGAAAGTTTAAATTAAAATTGTATTACTGAAAAGCGAGATGAAATGGACATCAGTACCAGGGCAGCCATAAGAAAAAGTCTGTTAGAATATAACGAACTTATCGAAACTATTGCCAAAATTGAGTTTAAAAAGCTCTCTTCATCTTATCTTATAGATTTTTCAGAACTCGTTAATATAGGAACTCAGGTTGTTCATCATCTTTGTTCTACTTCTGACATAACAAACTATAATAATTCTTACATTTCTACTGCCATCAAATGGGCAATAAGAAACGAAGTCAGAAGAAGATATAAATGGTATTCTCAAAAAACTAAAAAAGAGTCTGTTGTTGTTACGGATGAAGATGAAAATCTTCATGAGGATATCAGAGAAGCTGTATATAAGACAATTCTCTCTATTGATGAGATGGCAGAGGCGGAAAATCCTACTCAAATAAAAGATACTTCTCGCACTCCTGCTGAGATCGCTGATTTTAAAGAAATGAGTGAAGCTATTAAAGAGGCAATGAAAAAGCTCCCGCAAAGAGAACGTGATTTGATTGAGGCAAAATTCTTTCAAGATAAAAAGCTGCGTGAGTTGTCTGATGACTTTAATATTTCACCATCAAGAATTTCCAGAATCATACAATCAGGTTTGAATAAAATAAGAAAAGAACTTGAAAAAAACAATTTGACCTAGGTTTTAATTGCTGAACAAAGCTCTTACAAAGTCTTGAGCGTTGAAATCTTTAAGGTCTTCCATTTTTTCTCCGACCCCTATTAATTTAACTGGTAGGTTCATCTCTTTTGCGATCGCGATTATAATTCCGCCTTTTGCTGAACCATCGAGTTTTGTTAAAGCTACTGACGTAAGATTCACGCATTCTGTAAATACTTTTGCTTGTGAAAGCCCATTTTGTCCTGTATTTGCATCAAGAACCAGAATAGATTCTCTTAAAGAGTCAGGCGCATTTTTGTCTATAACCGTTTTAATTTTTGAAAGCTCCTGCATAAGATTGAATTTGTTTTGTAATCTTCCTGCTGTATCAACTAGAATAACGTCGTAGTTTTCATTTTTGGCTTTTTTTATTGCATCAAAAACTACTGATGCAGGGTCTGCTCCATCGTTTCTAACAATATCTGCTCCTGCTCTTTTGCTCCAGATGTCCAGTTGTTCTTCTGCAGCAGCACGGAAGGTGTCACCTGCTGCAACAAGTACTTTTTTGCCTTGTTGTTTAAATCTGTTTGCAAGTTTACCAATTAATGTTGTTTTGCCTGCTCCGTTAACACCTACGATAAAATACAAGTTAAGTTCGTTTTCTTTGTAATTTAGTACGTTCGAACCTGCTGCTGTCAAAATATCAGAGAACTCGTTTTGCAAGTATTCTTTAACTTGAGAAGGCTTCATAGAGTTTTGTTTTCTTAGTTTATCAACTATAGAAGAAGCTGTATTAACACCCAAATCAGCCTTAATTAAAAGCTCTTCCATATCATCAAGAATAAACTCATCGAACTCTTCTTCTTGTTCAACTTGTTTGATAACATTACCAACAAGTGATTGAGATGTGTTTTCAATAGTCTTTTTTAAGGATTCAAAAGTCAAAGAAAAGAAACTTTTCTTTTCTTGTTGGTTTTCCTGAGTTGATGATTGTTCATTTTGTTGTTCAACATCAGGTTTTGTATCTTTTTTCTTAAAAAAGTCAAACATCTTTAAGTCCTAAATTTTATGCGTTTTCTCTTTTCTTTTCATCAATGACTTTGCCTAAAATGCCGTTGATAAAAGAAGATGAATCGTCTGTAGAATATTTTTTTGCCAATTCTAAAGCTTCGTCAACTACAACTTTAACAGGAGCACTTTGAATAAACATAAGTTCAGCAATTGCTATTCTTAAAATATCTTTGTCGATTTTAACGAGTCTATTTATGTCCCATCCATGTGCAAATTTTTGGATTAATGCATCAATTTCTGTAGAGTGTTCTTTGAAAGTTGTTGCAATTTCTAATACGTAACTTTTAACTTCTCCAGTGTGTTCTAATGCTGTCATTTCAGCTATTTCAAGAGCTAAGACAACTTTTTCAGAGATATTTAAAAGTTCTTCTAATCTTCCACTTAAGTCAGACGTCATTGGTAGTGGAACAGGAATATTGTTTGATTGCATTGGTCTAGACAAATTGACAGAACTTTCTGCTTCGTATGTATCAACATACTCTTTCATTGCATTAATAGCGCCGACAGAAACCTTAAGTTCATCGATGGCGTTGTTTGTTAGTGTTCTTACTGATTTTAAAATAATGTCTTCAAATTCAGCTTGGTTGTACTTTGCAATATTTTTATCAAATTGTGAAAATAATATTAAAGCTAATTCTCTTGCAGCTCTTCTTGCTTGCATAATCTTTCCTTTTCCTTGTCTTACACTTGTATTTATTATATCCATAAAAAAACTATTTATAAAGAATATTTTTCGAATGTTACCAAGTTTTTAGTGTTAATATATTAACGTAGCAAATCTTATGGGATAAAGTCATGATTAATAGAAGAGTTTCTAAGCAAATACAAATAGGAAATGTAAAAATAGGTGGAGATGCACCAATAAGTGTTCAGTCAATGTGTAACACAGATACAAGAGATGTTGTTGCTACAGTCAGACAAATTAAAGAATTAGAAGATGCAGGCTGTGAGTTGATAAGATTGGCGGTTCTTAATAAGGATGCGGCTGCATCAATAAAAGAAATAAAAAAACAAGTTAATATTCCTGTTATTGCAGATATTCATTTTGATTACAGACTTGCGATTCAATGTATAGAAAACGGTATTGACGCATTAAGACTAAATCCAGGTAATATCGGACGTGATGAAAATGTTAAAAAAGTCGTCTCTTTGGCAAAAACTAATAATATACCAATTAGAATTGGGATTAACGCAGGTTCGTTAGAAAAAAATATTGCTGCAATGGATTTGCCTTTGTACGAAAAAATGGTTAAAAGTGCTATGCAGCACATAAAAATTCTTGAAGACAATGATTTTGATAAAATAAAGATTTCACTAAAATCAAGCAGTGTGATTACAACTATAGAGGCTTACAGGTTAATGGCTAAAATGGTTGATTATCCTTTGCATTTGGGGTTAACAGAATCAGGAACATTAAAAGGAGGTCTTGTTAAATCTGCTGTTGGGATGGGGACTTTGCTTGCTGAAGGTATAGGTGATACTATAAGAGTTTCTTTAACAGAAAACCCTGTTGAAGAAGTTTATGCAGGTTATTCAATTTTAAAATCTCTTGAAATTAGACAAAAGGGGGTTAATTTTATCTCTTGCCCTACATGTGGGAGATGCCAGATCGATTTAATCGGTTTGGCTAAAAAAGTCGAAGATGCTCTAAAAAATGTTAATAAACCCATTACTGTGGCTGTTATGGGGTGTCCTGTTAATGGTCCGGGTGAGGCAAAACATGCTGATTATGGCGTTGCTGGCGCAATTAAAGAAGGCTATATTTTTAAGAAAGGCGAGATAATAAAACGAGTTCCGGAGGAAGATATTTTGAAAGAACTTTTAAATATTATCAATAATGAAAATTAAATACCGCAAAAAAAGGATTTGCTTAAATCTTTAAAATAATATAGTATAATAATATTATATAAATTTATGTGAGGTTTATAGATGAAAAATTTAAGAAAATATTTTCTATTGACTTTGGTGTTGGCGTTTATTCCTGTATGTGCTAGTGCGGAGTTGTCTGTTAAAGACACAACATCGCCGGAGTTTATTCACAATCAAGGATATTCTAGCGAAGTATCAAGGATTATTGAAGTAAGAACTATTGATCCTAGCACACCAATACCTGTTAGTGAAGAAAAACATCCAGTATGGAAGAGCTTTGGCTGGACTTTGTTAGAAATAATTGACCCTACGTATGAAAGACCGGGTAGATTTGTAAATCATAATACGAAGTTTAATCGTAGTTCACCTCAAGATTTATAATTGTTATTAATAAGTTTTAAAAACGCACCTAAAGCAGGTGCGTTTTTTGTATTTGATTTGTTAAGAAATGTTAAGTGTTTTTGTATCGTTGATGATTCTTCAAAAACCATGGCTTACATGAGTTTTGGGCATATTGGTATTAAGTTAATTTTGTCTGTTGACAAAGAATTTGTCCATTATTTTAATATGCTTTATACTAAAAAAAGTATTGGTATAATGACCAGTGCGTATTTCTTGGAATGAGGGTTAACATTCAAATGAGTACAGTTGAATATAACTTGTCTGAACTGAGAAAAGAAATCGTACCTTACAAACCTATAATAATTGCTGTAACAAAATACTTTGGCGCAGATAAGCTAATAGAAGCGTATAATGATGGCTTAAGGGATTTTGCCGAAAACAGAGTGCAGGATGCATTAGAAAAGTTCGGTTCATTGTCTGATGAGATAAAACAAAATTCACGTTTTCATTTGATTGGTCATTTGCAATCGAATAAAGTAAAGAAGGCTGTTGGTAATTTCGATTTAATTCATTCGATAGATTCTTTAAAATTAGCTGAAACTGTTTCTAAGGAGGCTCTGCAAAAAGGTATTGTTCAGAAAATTCTTCTGCAGGTTAACAACGCAAATGAAGAAGCAAAGTCAGGTTTTGCTGTTGAGGATTTAAGAAAAGCATTCCCTGAAATTATTGCATTGAAGGGCGTCAAAGTAGAAGGGTTGATGAATATAGCACCTATAGCTTCAGAAAGTGAGTTGAGAGTTTTGTTTCAAGGCATGCTTGATTTAAAACAAGAGCTTGAAAAGGATTTTGCTTATGAACTTAAAGAATTGTCTATGGGCATGAGTAGTGATTATAAAATAGCGGTTGAGTATGGTTCAACAATGATTAGAATTGGTAGAAAGCTATTTACATAATATCGGGAGGAGAAAAAATTGGCAGGCGTTTCAGACAAAATTAAATCTATCGTTGGATTTTTAACATCAGGATTTGAAAACAGAGATGATATATTTGATGAAATGGCAAGTGAAATGGATGAATATCCAGTTTCAGACAACCTTGCTTTGGAACCTATGTATTCATCTAAACAAAATCAATCACAAGCTTCTAACGTTGTGAGCCACCCAGGCTTTAAAGGTTATGAAGTTGTTGTTTCTGAACCACGTTCTTACGAAGAATCTGTTTCTATCGTAAAACAGTTGAAAGAAAGAAAAACAGTTATTTTAAATCTTCATTTGCTTGATAAAGAACAAGCTATGAGAATTGTTGATTTCCTTTGCGGTGCTACACATGCTTTAAATGGTAATCAACAAAAAATCGGTGATTCTGTATTCATCTTTACACCTAACAATGTAGCTTTGAGCTCAGAATCTCAAAAAAGCAAATTTATTAGAGATGCTTTGTGGAATCAACCTCAATAGCTTTCTAACCAGAATTCATAATCAAAAAAAGAATAGTTGGGGATATATTAGAGCCGCGCGTATCAGTACAGCGGCTTTTTTCTTATTTTCTTCTGTTTTTATATTTTTGATAAAAGTCGAACCAATTTAATTTTAATATGTCTTGATATATGTCATAGTTTACAAGTCTTTCGCAGATATCAAGTTTGAAATTTTCTTGTTCGCATAGCATAAGTCTTGCTTTCATTTCGTCATAAAATCGAGCTCTGTGTATAAGAGGTGTTTTAAAAAACAAGAATGAATATTGAATATATTTATGTTGAAAAAATGCATACTTATATTCTTCATAGTTATTTGTTTTTTTAAGGTATGATTCCATTTTGTTGATTATTTTAAAAATATCAAAAACGTTTTTATTGATGCTGTTCATTGTAGAGGAACTGTTTTGTTTTCTGTACATATAAAGCGCATCATTGTTAATAAAAATTGCTTTTGTCGGTATAAATGTTTGTAAAAAGAATAATTGGTCTTCGAATATCAAACCTTCTGTAAATTTTATTTTGTTTTCTTTCAGAAATTGAGTTTTGTATATTTTATTGCAAGGGCTCATGTTTCCGGAGAATGGATTCATGCAGTCATCAAATACATATAATTGATTTTGTTTAGGTTTCCAATTTTTTATGTTAAATATTTGTGAGAGATATAGATTCTGTGCTTTTTCGTAGTAATCACAAGCATTGAACATATATATGTCTATATCTTGATTAATTTCTTTTAGTTTTTTAGCAAATTTTTGGTATAAACAAAGAGAAACCCAATCGTCTCCATCAATAAAAGATATATAGTCGCCTGATGCAGCTTCTATCCCTTCATTTCTTGCAATGCTTTGACCTTGGTTATGTTGTGTTATTACTTTTATTCTTGGGTCTTTTTTGGCGTATTGTCCTAAAATTTTGCCAGAGTTGTCTTTTGACCCGTCGTTTATACAGATTATTTCTAAGTTTTTGTAAGTTTGGTAAATTATTGAATCTAAGCACATCTGCAAATATTTTGCACAGTTATAGACTGGTATGATAACAGAAATTTTAGGCATGCTGACTACCTCTAAGTGATACTTCAAGCAGATTATTAAATTCGTCAAATTCCATTTTTAACATTTTTTGCCAAAATGCATAAACATTTTCCTGATTCAGTTTATTTAAATCAAATTCAGAAAAATCAATTTGAGAAAAGTTATTCTTTGCCAGTTCAAACATTTCTTGTCTTAATTTTCCCTGAGTAGCACAAAGTTTTTGGATTAAATCTTTCATTTGCATAAACATAATTACGTTTTTATATTTTTCGTATTTTCCATACTTTTTAAAAATATCATTTCTTAGTTTTTGTATTTCAAAAATATCTTTAAAACGACTGTCTGCGGATTTGATAATAGAACCTTCTCTTTCTACTCTGTAGAAATAGTAAGGATTAAAATCGTAAGAGATTTTTTTTGCAGAAAGAAAACACTGTGCAAAAAATGGTACATCTTCAAAAATCAAACCTTCAGGAAATCTAAAATCTTTTATAAATTCTTTTGAGTACAACTTCCCGTATGCAGAAACGTGCATGCCTTCATATATTTCTGGGCTTACGTCATTTTCGCAGAAGCATTCTTTATTTACTTGTTTGTTAAATAAGTCTTTATTTAAAAAGTCCCAAATTTGCAGATCTTCTGTCTTTGAATTAAAAATACATTGGTTGCAAAAAACAAAATCGCTTTTGTTTCTTGTTATGTTTTCATAAAGTTTGTCTAACATAATAGGAGATATGTAATCATCCGAGTCCACAAAAGTGATGTATTTCCCTTTTGCTGCTGCGAGTCCTGTGTTTCTTGCTGCAGAGAGTCCTTTGTTTTCTTGAGTTATAATTTTAATTCTTTTATCAAATTTTGCGTATTTTTCAAGAATTTGCCCGCAGTCGTCTTTAGTTCCATCGTTTATGCAAATGACTTCAAAATCTTTAAAAGATTGCATAATGATAGAATCAAGACACACATCAAGATAATCTTCAACGTTATAAACAGGTACTATAACAGAAATTTTCACCATGAGCGTATTTTATAATACAAATCTTTTTTTGTTGCGCTCTAAATAATGTATATTTGTTGGCATTTGCAAAATGATTAAAAATCATGTAAAGAAATGATAAAATTTTTTTTAATTTTGTTTAAAAATAAAAAAAACGGGAATTAAAAATATAGGTGCGAAAGTACGAGGACCAAAAGATATGGAAAAGAGCTCAAAAGATAAAGAAAGGTTAAAACCCTTGTCTCACAATGATTTTGAAATCGGGGGGGGGGGGCGTTGAAAGCCTAATAAAACAACTCTCTAACGTCATTCTGAGCGAATGCGAAGAATCTCACAAATTAATTCATTATGCTAAAACTGCAGTAATAAGCTTATCTTTGTCGTTTTTTATTACCGCACCTGTTTTAGCAGACAATGCTCCTGTTCCTCAGGATAATCACGCCTATAAACTTACAAAAGTTGACCAAGCAGGTGAAAACACAATCACAAAATATGAATGGTCTGACAAAGAAAATAAACTTATTCCTGTATATTACCGTGTCGACTTGAATAAAACAGAATACGGGAATTCAAAAGGAGGTACAACGCTAACCTTTGGTTGGGAAAAGAATGTTGATGGAAACCTTGAATTTAAACAAGACCCGACAAATCCTGTAGGACAAACTATTACATATAAATACTCAGAGTCTGATTTTTCAAAAATAGAAACTCATGAACTTGATAAGGGTACAATTGAAAATCCGTCAGGTACATATTCCAGCCATACAATAATAGAAGGCGGAGCTGCAATAAATAACCAAAGCGGTTTTACGACCTCTATAGACAATGTGTTATTTAAAGACAATATAACAACTGCAACAATAACCTCAACTACATCGGGTTCAAAATACGCAGATGTGTTTGGCGGTGCTATATATAACGCAGGTGATATAACAAGTATTACAGGTACATTTGTAAATAACGGTATTAATGTAACTTCATCAAGAACAAACGGATATTTACACACCTATGCTAATGGTGGTGCTATAGCAAATACAGGTACTATAGGTGCTATAAATGCTGATTTTATAGGCAACTATGCTAAAAATATAGCTACTTCGACATCAAGCACATATACTTCTTCCTATGGTGGGGCGCTTTATAATTATGCAGGCAATAATGCAACAGCAACAATCGGAGATATCACCGGAAATTTTATAGGTAACTATACTCAAGGAAATTATTATTCCTATGGAGGAGCGATTC
This sequence comes from Candidatus Gastranaerophilales bacterium, assembly GCA_944326515.1. GTDB lineage: Bacteria > Cyanobacteriota > Vampirovibrionia > Gastranaerophilales > Gastranaerophilaceae > Limenecus. The sequence goes on from CALVEI010000049.1 coordinate 14,234, forward strand.
ATAATTACGCTGATGGTTCTAATGCAACAGCAATAATCGGAAATATCACAGGAAATTTTATAGGCAACTATGCTCAATCTGAATATTCTGCCTATGGAGGAGCAATTTACAACTATTCTTATAATCATAATGGAACAATTGGGGACATTACAGGGGATTTCATAGGTAACTACGCTCAATCTGATTCTCATGAGGCCTATGGTGGAGCAATTTATAACGGAGGAATAATCGGAAATATCACAGGCGATTTTATAGGCAACTATGCTCAAGGTGATCGTACCTTTGGTGGTGCAATCTATAACGACTATGGAACAATCGAAAATATTACAGGCGATTTTATAGGCAACTATACTCAAGGAAGTATAAACGGTGGAGGTGCAATTTATAATATTCAAGGTACAATTGAAAATATTTCCGGCAATTTTTTGCATAATAAAGCTTCTGATGGGGGAGCTATATATGGAGCTCATTTAGGTAATACTATTAAATCAATATCTGCTGATTTTATTGGCAATTCTGCTGATAATAAAGGCGGGGCAATATATCTTGTAGATGAAGCTCATATGGGAAATATAAAAGGAAATTTTATCGGCAATTATTCTACATATGGCGGAGGAGCTATATACAACAGTTCATACAGCAGCATAGAAAGTATAGTTGGTAATTTTGTCGGTAATTACTCTAAAGCAGAAACTGGAGATGTAACTGCGGGTGCTATATATTCTAAGCGTGATGAAAATATTACTAACTCTATATTCATTAACAATTATGCTAAATCTGAAAATGGTGAGGCTTTAGGTGGGGCTATATACTCAGATGCCAATATTAATATAAATGCACAAGATGGTGGTTATACTCTATTTTCTGGCAATTATACAGAATCTAATGGAGTAAAAACTCCTAACGCTATATATATTGGTGGTACAAAACTAACAGGACGTTTGGATAAAGAAACTACTGTAGTTTCAATAGATAAAGCTATTATAGTAGAGAAGCCTACTGCAAATTTCCCTAACATAACATTAAATGCTAGCACAAACGGAGTTATTCGCTTTGATGACCAAATAGATGGGAAAGATGTAGCATATGAAGTTACAACTAAATCTGCAGATATTATTTTAAGTGAAAATACAAAAAATTGGTTTAATGTAACTACTTTAGAAGAATTTATAGAATACTGTAGAGAACAAGGTTGGTATGATGAAGATACATCTGATGAAGAAATAATTGCAGATAGATTAAGTTTTTATCTTGAAACAACAAATGAACAAGTTATATCAACAGAAACAAAAAGCGGGTACGACCTTAAAATCACAGGCGATAAAACTGGTAAAGTAATCTTAAATAACGATGTAATCAACGCAAACATATCACTTGATAATACAAACTTGTATTTAGGTAGAGATGATGTCTTTGACCAATCACAATCATTAACCTTGAACTCAGGTTCAATGTCAATGATAAACAATCAAGCGGGAACAATGAATATCCCAACATTTAACCTCAATGGAACAACAAACCTTGGAGTAGATGTTGACCTTGCTAACAAACAAATGGATACAATTAAAGCAACAAACTATAACGTTGCAGAAGGAGCAAAACTAAACGTAAACAATATAAATCTTCTTAACGATGCAAAAGAAGACTTAACAAACATCCAATTTACAGATAACAAAGACTTAGCATCAGCAACAGCATATACAGGAGCAAGCCCAATAGCTTACTCACCAATATATAAATATGAAGTAGCATACAACCCAGACGAAGGCTTCTTCACATTTACAAGAGGCGGTGGCTCAGGCAATCCTTCAGACAACTTTAACCCATCAGTACTCGCTCCATCAGTAATCCAACAAGCAGGAGCATATACAACCCAACTACAAACATTTAACTACGCATTCCAACATGCAGATACATTTATGAACATCCCATATCTTGAACGTGTAGCAATGAAAAACACAGGAAGATATGCAGTATCTCCAACAGGAGATGCAAC
>CALVEI010000050.1 GCA_944326515.1 Candidatus Gastranaerophilales bacterium
TATTGGGCGGATTCGAAATTTAATCTTTATACTGCTCGCAGAAGCCTTGCTTCTGTCTTCGCATACCTCTATACAAACATAATTTCACCAAACTATTTTTCTTACTTTGTAAAAATATTTTAACAAACAGCAATTATTACTCATTTTTGTTTTTATAAAAAACATGATTAAACCAATACAAATAATAAATTCAGTAAAAAATGCAGCAAAAGCAGCCGAAAAGACAGTAACAACAAATACAAAAGTTGTTGATGAAGTTGCTGAAGAACTGCCTCATGCAGATGCACAGCTTTTACAAGCGTACAAGGGTGTTATACATACAAGACTCTTCCAAAACTTTGACGAAGTCGCTCAATCGTTTAAATCAAAACTCGGGGATTATAAGGAGATTGTTCCTAAAGAGTTATTTGAAAAAATTGAAGCAGCGGCAGAAAAATCTGATTTTAACTTCACAAAAATCATATCTGAGCATTACGCTGGCCTAAAAGATTGTAAAACAGTTGCTGAAGCTAAAAAAATGTATCCGGAAATAAAAGTCTTTAACACTGATTTTGAAAGCGAAATAACTGAAAAGCTCAAATCCGTTATCCCTACTTCTTTATTTGATGAAGTACAAAACAGCAAGACATTACAAGAAAAAGTCAAAATAATTGATGAATTTTTTGATTCAAAACTCGGTAATGTTTTAAAAAAATGGGATATCTACCCCGAAGTCAAACAAATGCAAGACAGTATTGCATTAGAAATGATTACGGGTCAATTTAAAGGAACTGCGCCCCCCAGAAACGTAGCTATATTCAACTATAAAGAACCTCTGCAATACAGATTATTCAGAGAGCCTAATCGTGACGAAATCGTTTTAAACATATTACGTGACAATTACATCAATGCGAACAGCTACTCAGGGAAAATTTACCAAACCGTTGACGGCAAAGAAATAGCAATAGAAAGATTAAACAAATATTACGACAGACTTTCAGGGCTTGACGGAAATTTCTTAAGCTTTTTAAAAAGATATGAAACTACAGCCCAAGAATTTGCCGCGCTCACCAGTGCAGACAAAAATATCATATCCTCAGCAATCTTAACAGAAAGCTGGCGTACAAGTAAATTAAGAGCAGATCTCGGCAATATGACCGCATACAAAACAGACTGGAGTCTTATCAAACCTGTATGGCAAAAAACAATGTTTCCTGAAACGACATTCTACCCAACAAATAAGTTGATAGATGCCTATCTGCTAAATATCTTCAAAGCTGGTAAACGTGAAGCCGTTGAGGCGAATCCGCTTGCTAAATTCCAAGAAGACCCGTCCATGAACAAGAGCAAAATTATGCTGCTTAAAAAGCTTTATAAATACTCAAAAGACTTAGATACCGACAAAAACATACTTGAAAGCAGAGCTTTCCAAAACTTCAAAGCCCAATTTGATACAGAAGCAATGGGCAAAACAATTGAAGGTATCGAAGAACATTATAAAAACGCATTTTTTAAATTTTTCTGGACACCTGAAAGAAGGCAAAGATTTGCAGAAGCTATTCACAACAACAAAGAAATAGCCGGCAAAAATATTGAAATCTTAGATAATACATTTGCAGAAGCTTTAAACTCCGCACTTTCTGTATAAAATCAAAGACTCTTTTTTGCTTATTCTACTTAAATTGTTTATTTACTTAAACCCGTTTGAGCATTCACAGCGGTAGCTCTGTTAGAATGTCTTTGAGCAAAAAAATTGTAAACACGCTGGCTGTCTTAATTATTTTAAAAATAAAAGTTTAAAACTCTATATCCTTACAAATCTCTTTCATTTTATTAAAAGCATTGGTATAAATACCATTGTTATGCTCTCGCCCGTCAACTCTGCCAATAAAATCTCTGTAAAAATCTTCTGATGTATTTATCCCCGTATTTTTAGCAGCTTTAGTACATTTTTCAACCAATGTCTTTGTTGTTGCAATGTAATCAGTTCTTTGATCTTTATTCATCACATTATAAAATCTTTCAAAGTTCGGAAAATCTACCAAAGGACATATTAAATCAAACTTTGAATTAAGATGTTCATCAGGAGAATACTTATATGCATCAATTATGTATATCTTTTGATTTTTAAAATCAATCAAATAATTATTTGGATTAAAACTATCTGCTTTATAAAGTTTGTCATCAAGAAGCTTAAGCTTTTGAGCATATTCATCAAAAGCCTCTTGAGGAAATTTAGCAATTTGTTTTATATCAGTAAGAAAGGTTTTAGCATCATCTTGAGTTATTGGTATTTGATTTCTTCTATGACTTGACCAATCTTTTATAGAGTGAGGTTTTCCATCTATTTTTTTAAGGATTTTAACCCTTTCGCCAATTTTGGCAATAGGTTGTCCCATATTAAAACCTACAAATTCATCAGGCAGTTGTTGCAAACCTTGAGAAAAACTTTCTAGATAATCATTATGTTTTGTTTCAACCTTTATAACCCAATTATTCAATAACGGATTAGTAAATTTATAAACCTTGGAATTCTGCCCAGTACCAATAATATTTTTTTCAACGCAATTTTCCAAATAATCTTTAGAAGTTAAGACATTAGCTTTTTGTGCATTTTTTAAATAAGCGGCAAAATTAAAAAATTCTTCTTGATAAGGTTTAAAAAGCTTCTTTACAGCGTTTTTATTTTTGGTTTGTATAGCATATACCGCAGCACCAATCACACCTAAACACACCAAACCTGACATTAAATATGTCGTTTTGTACATTTTTTCAGATTTAAAATTTTTCTTATCCCGAGAATTTGTAACCGAACTCGAAAAATTACTTGTACTTGATGTAAAAAAATTTTCCGTTCCAATTTTTTGAATAGAATGCATACCAATAACCCCTAAGTAAATTTAAAAAAATAAAACAAAATTAGACCTTTAGTATATTATACCAAAGTGATATTTTTTATCAAACTATTTTTAAAATTCTAAAACAATTCCGCTTCCGATTTCTTTTAAATTGGCATAGTTGCTCAAACAACACTGGGCTTTAAGCCCTGTGCAATGACACGCATATAAAGATTCTAAATTCAATTTTTGAAGATACTGACCTGTTTTTTGAATAACCTCATCATTTGAATTAACTAAATGCAAACCGCCAATTATTGAATAAATTGAATCTGTTTCACAAATTTCTTTTGCATATTCACAGATATTTACAATACCGGAGTGCGAACAACCTGTGATTATTATCAAGCCTTTTTCAGATTTCACAACCAAAGCAGAATCTTCTAAAATATAATCAGGTTGATTGTTAGAAAAACCTGAAGGTATCGTTTTTTCAAAATTATTTTTACGAGGAATTTTACCTAAAAACACTACATCGTCACTAATCCAAAAAGGTTTTTCAGATATTTTTAAATTGAATAATTCTTTTAACTCATTTTCTGAAACAGGGCAACCAAACTCAATCCCATCATCAATTCTGTAATTAAAAGCCTCTTTACCTGCAACAATCAAATCAATTTTTCTACCAGAATAACCGCCTTTTAAAAACCTCAACCCACCACTATGGTCATCATGCCCGTGAGATAAGACAATATAATCAACATCATAGATGTTTATGTTTAATTTTTGGGCATTTTTTATAACAACGTCTGAATAGCCTGTATCAAAAAGTATTTTTTTACCAGCAATTTCAATAAATAGAGAAAATCCTGGCTCTCCTAAAAAATACTCATTAACAATAGTATTGTTGTCAACTAAAACTGTTATTTGCATAAAACTTCCTTATTTTGTTAAAAATTATAACCCTTGCTGACATAGATAAGCAAATAAAACAACAAAATTGTTTTTATATTTTTGTGTGAAGTTTGTCAAAAGGTAAAATATGATTTCATTTAATCCTAGTGTAAAAAACCATGCTACTGAAACAAAAAACAAATCAATTAAAACTACTGCTCCTAAAGCTGCTTCAAACAATTCAAAATCGAAAAACAATAATGTACATAACGTTGCCAAAATGCTATTACTCACAGCAGGAACAATAGCTATGGTTTTGTATGGTGTTAAAAACAAAAATTTTCTAAAAAGACAAATTAAAACTCTAGCAACTGAAATCAAAGAATTTTTCACAAATATTCCTAATATTTTAAAGAAAAAGCCTTCTCAAAATATTGGTAAAAATAAAATTTGTAAAATTAATTTTGTAGAAAAATCAAAAATTACGGAAAAACTTAAGCCTTATCTTGATTCGTTACACGAAGGCGAAAATATTGACCCTGCAAAACTTGACGAATTACTAACCGAGCTCGTGGGGAAAAATAACGTAAGAGAACAATTATTTCTTCCTAACCCTTTCAAGGGAGTAACCTTAGGTCGTAAAAAAACTTACAAATATGGAGAATATATAATCGTTCTTGAGACTCACACAAGCAATAAAGGAGTAGTTTCAAGGCTCTATGATTTCAAAAAATGGGGTTTAAGAGTCGATAAAGATCATAGAAGCTACTTGCTACCAAACGGTTCTTTCAGTGAAAATTCTTATTTTTCCGGACAAACACATTTAAAATCAGGTAAAGAAGGATTCAGTTGGATTAATCAAGCTGCATAATAGTACATCAAGAAAATCTACCTACAATGGTGAAGTAATTATTATTTCCAGCTAAAAACATTATTTACATAAACTTTACTTATTTTGTTAAAAATTATAACCCTATAATCAATATACAAGCAAATTTTTGCCACAAATTTTGTTTATTTTATTGTGTAAAAGTTATGCAAAATATGTTTTTTATCAAAAATATAATAGCAAAAGCCCCATATAAAAGTTCTTACGGGTTTATTAGCCACCCATTAAGAGTATCTCCTAACGGACTTAAGTACAAACCTGCTCTCATGCAAAATACTTTAGAGTTTATTGCAAAAGGTGCAGAAGGCTCTGTTTATAGAATTTTAAACACAAATTTTGCCATCAAAATAAAAAATAATGCCGACCTAAAAACAAGTCTGAAATCTCACATCAATTTTGCAGTAAGCGAAGAAGAAAAAATCAACCATATCAAAGCTAAAATTGGCGAAAATATTGAAATCATGGATTTTATTAAAGGTGAACAAATAAAAGGCCAGTTTAAGCAACAAGACTTTCAAACAGAAAAAATAAAAAAATGCTTGGAGTATATTTATAATGCATCACAAAAGGGAATGCGTCACGATTATGGAGGAAGAAACATAATCTTTGACACAAAAACAGGAAACATGACCCCCATAGATTTTATAAAATCAAATCAAGGTCAAAAATATTTCATAATTAATGATATGTTTATACAGCTATATAATTCTGTAAAAAATCCTCAAGAAACAGAATCACTCATAAGCAAAATTTCATTGGGCTTTTTGGATTTATTGCGAAATAATACAATAAATAAAAATGGATGCAAAAATCTTTCAACAGAACTAAAAACCGTAAAAGATATTGTTTCTACAAACAATATCTTGCGTGATTCATTAGACTTTATTCTAAATTTAGAAAAAGACTTGCAAAATGTAATGCAGAAAAAAACCATGTCTGGTTTATTCCCTGACTCGCAAAAGGAATTTATAGAAGCCTTAGAAATACTTGAAACCAAACTCAAATCTAAAATAATCTAACAAAGATTACCAATATTTTTTAAGCCAACTAACAGGTTTTACGTATCTCAAACCACCCTTGCCCCAGTAGCCGTTGAGAGCTTGTTCCGGAGTTGGTCGACCGTGGAATACAATAATCTTAGCAGTTTGAGGCTCTTTAGCACATAAGAAAAAGTTTAAAGGAAACGGTTGCAAACATTTTCTTTTAAAACTTACACACCAGCTTTCATCCCAATATGAAAGTATTCCCTTTTCGTGCATTTTATATGACAAATAAGCTTGCTCATTTCTGTGTTGTTGACGAACAGAATCAAAATTACTGATAAAGTAATCATAAACGTCTTTATGTTTATTAAATTCAAATCTAAACACAGAAGAATTTCCAATAATATCATTAGGAAAATCCCAATCTTTTATTATGATAAATTCTCCGGGGACCTTAAAAAATTCATCGATATTATCTCTGATTACAATATCTAAATCCAAAAACAGACCCGTGCAACCGTCCAAACCTTCAAAAGTTTCTTTAAACAAAGAGAGTTTTCTCCAACCTCTTTCAGGCAGTGAAGGGTCTAAATCCATCTCAGGCAGCGGTCTTACTTCAATTTCAGAATTAAATCCGTCAGAATTATCCGTAAAACAAATAAATTTAAACGGTAATGTCAAATTTTTAGAAACCAAATTATAAAGCCTGTTAACATAACTGTTATCAAACTTGCTTCCCCACTTCATACATACAACATAAAATTTCTTATCTTCCATTTGGCTTCCCTCTTTATAAGACCCGTCTTATCAGATATTAGGATACTCAAGGGACTATTGTCAAGAAAGAGAAACAAAAGAATCAAAAGCTTCAAGTTTTTTCAAAATATAGTCAGAAGAATAATCTCCATCAATAATTATCGATTTATACAAAGACTCTCTAGGCGCCCATTTAGATATTGTGTTTCGTCTGTAAAAAACACAAACAACCGGAACTTTTACAGCACACGCCAAGTGCATTGTACCAGTATCAACACTTATCAAAGAATTGCTCATTTTTAACACAAGTGCTAATTCGTTAATAGAAGTGATATTTGTCAAATCTACAAAATTGACACAACCTGATTTTTTCATATTATCAGCAAATTTTCTAGCTTCAGCTCCTGCCCCAAGATAAAAAACAATTTTACCCGCCTTAGTAAGTTTTTCTACTATTTCAACAGCAGTTTTTACAGGCATATCTTTTTCTTTATTTTTGCTGGTAGTACAAAGAGACACAATATCTTGCCCCTTATACAATTCTCGTAATTTGGGAATTAAGGTGCTTGTATTTTCATCAGGCCGATAACAAATAGGTAAAACATCACCTTTATTGTGAGTTATGGCTTTAATAAAATTGCCGTTAATATCTTGCATGTTTTTAAAACCGTCAGTTTCTCTATGTATATCGGTTAAAAAATATTTTGTATATTTTGTAGGTCCTGAGATACGTTTTTTACAGCCCAATAAATAAGATATTAAAATTCCTCTGTCATTACCGTATATAATAAAAGCCGCATCTATTTTATTGCGATAAGGACAATTAAAAACAAACTTTAAAAGTCCTAAAATACCGCGATTTTTGTGTCTTTTGTCAAAACAAATCACATCATCTACACACAACTGAAATTTCGCAGCTTCATAAAAAGGTGTGTTAACCAAAAACACAATTTTAGAATCAGGATAATTTTTTTTCAAATTTTGACATAGCGTGTTAGTTAACAGAACGTCTCCAAAATATGACAAATTTATAATTAAAAAAGTTTTTTTGTTATTTTTTTCCATAATCACCAAATTAGACTTTATATATCTAATTCAAAACCTAAATACTACATATTATGATGATAATAAGACATATTAAATAGAATTGTCAATATTTACTAGACTTATTATGTCGTTAAAATCCTTAAATTTTAACTCTAAAGTTAAAGTAAGGAGCTACTATGACAACAAAAGGCGATAAAACATTCGGTTTAAGAATAAAAGAACTAAGAGAAAAAAAGAAATTTACCCAAGAACAACTTGCAGAAATTTTGGATATTGATTCTCGTTCTTTAAGCAGAATTGAAACAGGTATGAGTTTTACAACGATAGAAAAGCTCAAAAAACTTGCCAACGCTCTTGATGTAGATATTCAGGATTTATTTTATGCAAAACAATCTTCAAATAAAGAAGAACTGATTTTAAAGATAAACACTTTGCTAAACAGTGCACAAATAGATGACTTGCAAAAAATATATAAAATCATCCTAACTCTTTTGAGATAATTTACTTTCTTTCTTCGCTTTTAAGACACAATACTCTTTATAAGCACTACCCCATTCAGCCATTGGCTCTATTACAGATGCAAGAGAATAACCTATGTCAGTCAAGGTATATTCAACCCTTGGCGGAACTTCGGGAAAAACCTTACGCTCAACTATGCCATCATCTTCCATCTCTCTTAGATTTGCAGCCAATGATTTTTGAGATGCACCTGTAGCTTTTTTTAGCACACCAAAACGCTTTGTACCTGAAAGTAAATCCCTTATTATAAAGACTTTCCACTTATTTCCTATTAATTCCAGCACTGTTGCGATAGGGCATGCCGGCATTTCATTAATATCCTTCATAAGCTTTTCCCACTTCAATAGTTTCAAATATATACCAAGATTCTATACTATACAAAAGTATAATTCAAGCTATTTTGTAGTATTCTTATACCTATATAAGGTAAAGCTAACAGGTGCATTTATATCTTGTATCGGAAGATATTCAGACTTAATAAAGTCACATACACTAGAAGCAAAAGAACAAAAATTACCTTTTTTATAAACAGAATACAAAAGATCTGTCATCAAAAAGTAATCAGGCGGATTCTTTTTAAAATCTTCCAAAATCTTTTGCTCTCCAAAAATATCAACATTAACGGGAATCAAATAATAATATTTGTTATCTGTATCACGCTCAGCTAAAAAGTTTATAATAGCTCCCTCGGGGATAGTAACAACTTTTGCATCTTTTGCAGTATTGTTTCTTATGTATTTAATAAGCTGGTTTTGATTACCATACAAATCACGCATATAAATTTTTCCACGTGGCTGATCAACAGAAACAAACTGACCTTCTCCAATACGATAAAGAGCCATAACCGAAAATGCTATAACAACAGAAACACAAAGATTTCTAACAACAGCACTAAATACATCTTTATCAATAAATTTTATAACGCGAGGAACATATAAAACAAAAAACATAACAAACGGCAAGAACAAAGCTGCAAGATTAAATGTTCCATAACAAGTCAAAAATATTGAAAAAAGCCCTTTAATTGAAACCAATATTGCAGAAACAGCCATAAACAAATACATTTTGTCTATATGCTCTATTTTTGAAAAATCAAATTTATTCTTAATAAGTCCATAAAGACAAAAAATGCCAACAACAGACAATATCACAAGCATCACCAAACCTACCCAAGCAAACAAGCCTGCGTACATGTTATATGTTGTTGAATATTTATCTACAAGAATAATCACAGATGCTACAACAGCAAATAGCCACGTTCCAACTGACAAAAGTTTGTTAGAAGAATGTTTGTGACATAAAAAATTAAAACCATATAAAACCAATGCAAAAGGAATTATAGTTTTTAAAACAGCAGCCAAAAGCCTTACACCATCCCAAACCATTTGCGGCTTAAAATACAATCCAAAGTTATAATAAAAATAATTTGTAACGGGAGAACTTATCAATTTTTTAATAAAAACAAAAGATTCAATTAAATCTTTAATGCTTACACCCTGTATAAACAAAATGCCAAAAGATATAAAAGGCATCAACATAAATGCGCCAATAGAATACAAATATTGCTTCCAATCTTTTTTTGCAAAAAACGGCAAACATAAAAACATAAATGCAAAATATGGCAAATACTCAATCTTGTTAGCAAAAGCAAAACCTGCAAAAAAGAATGATAATGTCATAAACAAATTCTTTTTATCTCTTATATAAAAGAGCATTGCCAATAATGATAATAAAAAACCAGATAGTGCATATACAGCACTGTATGAATATACAAAGATAAAATTAAAGAAATTTTTTGCATATACACAAACAAACAATGTTAGAAAAGATGTAAACAAAGCTGTTTTTTTATCAGTAAAAAGTTTACCTATATAAAAAGTTGTAAATAATATAACAAGAGAATTTAAAAAGCCCATCAAATAAAGAGTGTTAAGCTTTACACCAAAAATTGTGTAAGCAATAGCATTTATTTGGTAGCCTAAAGGCCCATAAACATTAAATATGTCTTTATATAACACTTGACCTTTTAACAACTGCCAAGGCAAATATGCTTCTCTACTAACATCTATAAGATAAATATCGTACTTTCCATAAAAAAGCATATAAAGAATTAATGATATAAAACCAATTATACCTATCTCTTTAAGACTGTACTTATCCGCAAACTCTTTAAATTTTTCCATAAAAATTGTATTCTCCCTCTATTTTGATTATACTATGAATAATAATAGAGGGGATTAAGAAGGATGATTAACAATAAAAAAATCGTAGTAATTATGCCTGCATATAATGCAGAAAAAACTCTTGAACAAACTTATAACGAACTTTATAGAGATATAGTTGATGAAATTATTCTGGTTGACGACAACTCTTCAGATAAAACAAAAGAAGTCGCAAAAAAACTCGGTATAACAACAATCGTCCACGACAAAAACAAAGGTTATGGAGGAAACCAAAAAACTTGCTACACAGCAGCATTAAAAACTGATGCTGATATTGTTATCATGGTTCACCCAGACTACCAATACACACCAAAACTTGTCCCTGCTATGGCTACAATGCTGGCTTTTGACCAATATGATGCTTGTATTGCTTCAAGATTCATCGGCAAAGGTGCATTAGAAGGTGGTATGCCATTATACAAATTCATCGCAAACAAATGTTTAACCTTCTTCCAAAATATCCTTTCAGGTGAACGTTTGACAGAATATCACACAGGGTTCAGAGCATTTACAAAAGAAGTTCTTGAAACATTACCTCTAAAAGATTGTGATGATGATTTTATTTTTGACAACGAGATGTTGGCTCTTATCTTCTACAAAGGCTACACTATAGGACAAATAAGCTGCCCAACAAAATATTTTCCAGATGCATCATCAATTAATTTTATGAGAAGCTGCAAATACGGCTTTGGTGTTTTAAGGGTAAGCATGTTATATGCCCTTGCTAAAGCTGGTATTTATAAATCAAAAATATTTAGAAAAAATGCTAAAACTCTTGATAAAAATGAAGAATTACCATACTTTCAAGGGTAAAATACCATGTTAAAATTCAAAAAATTTATTGCTCCTGAAAACATATTTTTAATTATATGTTTGTTTTGGGGAATGTTTTTAGCTTTTATAAACCCACCTTTTCAAGGTTTTGACGAAGTAGAACACTTTTACCGTATTTACGCATTTTCTGAAGGATCTCTAAACTTTAAAAAAATAACCTCTTATACTGATGGAACACTTATATTTTCTGAACCCAAAACTTTTACAGCACAAGTTATACCGATAAGTATTGTCCGACTTGCAGTAGAAAGTAAATTTTTAAACCCTTATTTTGACGAAAATAAAGTTAAACATCCTTATAAAAAAACAACATTTTCTGCTATAAAAAATCAATCTCAATATAAATTGGATAAAAATTTTAAAACAATTGTTATCCATGTTATTCCTTCATATACAATAATATCGTACTTGCCACACACAATTGCCATTACTTTATTAAAATTTTTCAACACAAATCCAGTATTTATGATTTTTATATTGCGCTTGTGTTCTTTGTTTTTATATACAGGGCTAATATATTTGAGCATAAAAATAACACCTGTAAAAAAATATTTATTTTTATTTCTTTCAATAACACCTTTGGCAATTTATCTTAGTTCAATAATAAACACTGATCATCTTGTGTTAGGATTAAGTTTTTTATTAACAGCTTATGTTTTGAAGTTGAAATATGACGAAAGTATCACACAAATCTGCATAAAAGAACTTTGTTACTTTTTTGCATTAATATTCTTATTGTGCATATGTAAATTTACTTATTTGCCGATGATTTTGTTATTTTTCCTGCTACCCTCAAGAAAATTTTTAAGCACTAAATACCGTAACCTAAGCTTTTCAATAATATTTATTACATGTATTTTGTGGATAATTTCTTTTTTAAGCTACAACATACATATTTTTAATGATCTATTTTCATACTATTGTAAAAATAATACAGAAGCTATTATTTCAATATTTACAAGTCCAATAACATATATTACAAGTATTACTAAAACAACCATTGTTAATTTTACCGAATATATAACAAGAGCATTTTTTGACTTTGGTTTTTCAGATACTCCAGTAAATGCAAACATGGTTTATTCGTTAATTATTTTAATTATCCTTAACACGCTATTTAACGATAAACAAAAAGAAACTTTTAATATCCTAGACAAAATTATCCTTACTACAGTGATTCTAACCGTATTTATATTCACAATAACAGCAAATTATATTATTTTTGTACCCAACTCCGATGGATTAATTGAAGGTTTTAAAGGAAGATATTTAATTCCTGTTTTACCTTTGTTTTTCATGTTATTTGACAACAACAAAATAAAATCATGTAAAACAAATCTATCTTATATCGTAATTTGTTATGACATTTTATTGGTACTAATACTAGTTGTGAACTTAATAAACAGATATTACATTTAACATGTTGACATTTTATAGACAAATGTCTATAATGGTATTATGTTAAACGAAAACTTGAGTGAAAAACAAAAAACTTTTTTTGAAAACCTCAAAAAAACATACGGCAAAGAACCTCTTCCGAGTTTTGAAAAAATTGCTCAAACCTTCGGTTTTAAACACAAAAATTCCGTTTGGCAGTATTTTAAAAAACTAAAAGACAGCGATTTGATTAGAGAAAAAAACGGAAAGTTTTTTATCAACCCTGAGTGTTTTGGTGCAATTTTATTCACCTCATCAGTAAGAGCTGGGTTTGCCACAGTGGCAGAAGACTCTATAGAAAAAAGAGTTTCTCTCGACTCAGACTTTGACCTTGATAATCCGTCAGTGTTTATGTTTACTGTTTCAGGGGACTCTATGGTCAACGCGGGTATTTTTGACGGAGATAAAGTAATAGTCAAAAAAACGCCCTATGCTAAAGACGGAGACATCGTTCTGGCATATATAGACAACGGTTATACACTAAAAACTTACCGACAAAAAGACGGCAAGATATGGCTTCAACCCGAAAATCCCGAATACCCGAACATAATACCTAAAGAGGTATTAACAATTTTCGGTGTAGCAACAGGGATTGCAAGACAGTTATAAAAACAACTCTTAAACTCTAGATATCCTTCCTAATAAATTTAAAAGCGGAGAACATTTGCAGATAAATCTTTTCCTCTCCGCTTTGATTTCTTTAACAAGACGAACAACTTGGCAAAAGTTATCGAAAACTACATAAAATTTTCAGTATCGTACAAGTTAAATAAGGCTAAAAAATGGCAGAAATTGCATTAGTAGATTGTAATAACTTCTTTGTATCCTGTGAACAGTTAATGAATCCTGCGTTAAAAAACAAAGCCGTATGTGTTTTGAGCAACAATGACGGTTGCATAATTGCCCGTTCAAAAGAAGCTAAAGAAATGGGCATCCCGATGGGTTATCCGCTATTTAAAGCCAAAAGAGAGTTCAAAAACGTAATATACATCTCAAGAAATTTCAGCCTATATCACGACATATCAAAAAGAGTTATAACAAAACTCATGAGCTATACTCCTGACATAGAACAATACTCAATAGACGAAGCTTTTTTAGATTTAACAGGATTAAAAAAACTCTACCGTTGCTCTTATGAAGAAATAATATACAAAATAAAAACAGAAATAGAAGAAGAAATAGGAGTCCCCGTATCTATAGGACTAGCACCAAGCAAAACCCTTGCAAAACTAGCCTGCGAAAAAGCCAAAAAAGATAAAACTCTAAACGGACTATGCAGAATCAAAATCAAAGATATAGATGAAATTTTGAAAAAAACCTATATAGAAGACATCTGGGGAATAGGAAAAAACACAGCAGCACTGTTCCATAAATACGGAATAAACAAGTGCAGTGAAATAGTTAAACAAAACGAATTTTGGCTCAAAAAAATCTGGGGCAAAAGAGGTTTGGAACTAAAAATGGAACTAAGCGGAGTCAGCGCATACCCCGTTAATTCAAAAATCGAATTGCCAAAATCAATACAAAAAACAAGTGCCTTCAGCCATTTTACCCAAGATAAAGAATTCATAAAAGGTTCTTTGCATTATCATTCTCATCAGGTTTGTTCAAAATTAAGAAAACTTGGGCTCCAAGCCGAAATTATTTACGTAATGCTAAGAACAAAAGACTTTAGAGTATTTGCAGAAAAAATAGTACTTCCTGAACCATCAGACAGTGAGTTTTTAATCAACCAATATGCGGACAAACTCTTTGAAAAATTATACTCGCCCGAAATAATTTACCGTTCTTCAGGCATTTATGCTGAAAAGCTGTCTGAAAAATCATCTGCTCAATTGTTTTTGTTCGAAGATGAAAAAACACAAAAAGCTAAAAAAATTGCACAAATTTGGGACAACATAGAATCAAAATACGGACGTAATTGCTTTCAGGTAGGAACTATTCAAGACCCACAAGAAGAAAACAAAAAACATGGACAAAATTTTTTTTCATAACTATTTTGCACATAGTATAATTAATAATATGATTGCGAGAGTTAAGAGTTTTTTAAAAAAATATAATCTTATGTCACCGGAAAAGACTTTTTTAGTAGGCTTTTCAGGCGGATACGACTCTATGTGCATGCTTGATTTGCTTAAAAGAATCTCTGAAAAAGAAGGTTTTAAACTCATCGCACTACATCTTAACCACAACTGGAGAGGTAGAGAAGCAGAAATCGAACAAGAAAATTGCGAAAACTACTGCAAGCAAAATAATATAGAACTCTATTGCGAAGTTTTACCTAAAGGCCTGCCTAAAACAGAAACCGTAGCAAGAGAAAAACGTCAAGAATTTTTCAAAAAATGTTATAAAAAATACAACGCAAACGGTCTGTTTTTAGCTCACACAAAATCGGATAATACAGAAACAATTCTCTACAGATTATCTAAGGGAACAGGAGTAAAAGGGCTTTGCGGGATACTTGAAACATCAAAGCTTGATGATTGCAAAGTTTACAGACCTTTGATGAATTTTTCAAGAAAAGATATTATGAAATACTGCACAGTGAACAAGCTTGTTCCTAACAATGACTCTAGCAATTTTGATACAAAATATGCACGCAATTTCATAAGACATCAAATCATTTCAGAATTAAAAACAATAAATCCTAAAATTGATGATGTCATTTTGAACCTTTCAAGAATAGCTATCTCTGAACAAAACATCATAAAAGAATACATGGCAAAAATTAAAAATGACGTAGTAAAAGACGGCTATTTCATTACTTCAAAATTTATTGAATTGTCAAAAGATGTTCAAAATAAATTTATCCTTGATTTTTTGGTAGAACAAAATCTTGACTACGATTCCAAAAGAGTTGAGGAAATTTATGAGTTCATAAACAAAAGTGCAAAGTATAAATCAGGCAAAACTTTATCTTTAACAAAAGATTTATGGCTATTTGTTTCAAAAGAAAAAATATGTACAATCCAAGATTTAGAACCTGAAAAAATCACGGAAGAAATAAAAATAAAAGACTGTGGTGAGTACAAATTCCACGACAAAATATTTAAAATTGAAAAATATACATCAAATGTTCTACCAAGTTTCCCTAAAGAAAATGAATTAAAAGCTTACGTAAAACTTAATTCTTTAGACAATTTAACATTAAGAACACGTACCCACGGAGATTTAATACAGCCGTTTGGTATGAAAGGATCAAACAAAAAAAAAAAACTTTTTATAAATAAAGGCATAGAAAAATTCAAAAGAGATGAT
>CALVEI010000051.1 GCA_944326515.1 Candidatus Gastranaerophilales bacterium
TTTTTGCCTTATCTAAGACCGCTGCAACATCTAATGTTTTGCTATACATTAATCCGCTTTTTTTGTTGATTAACTTATCTGCTACGTTTAACGCATTGTAATTGATTTTTCCATCTTCCTTAGATGCGATGAAAATTTTTGTAGCATATCCTATAGGATAATTTTTATCTTGAAAATTTCTAAAAAAATCAAAAGATGTTTGGCTGATTTTTCCATCCTTATCGGATAGTGCCTGCGCTATTTGTTCAAATAAATCTTCTCTATTAAAGTTTTTTTCTCTCAAATAATCAAATAATTTTTCTTCAGAAACATATTCTTTTTTAGTTACAATACCACTATAAGCCTTTAATGTTTCTACATCAGCTTTTGGCAGCTCAGCAGACGGTTCTTGTATTTTAGACTCAACCGTTGTGTCTTCAATGCTTTTGGGCTTATTTTCTTGTTGTATTTTTGGAAAATTGTTGAGAGAATTTATAATCATAAATCCACAACTCTTGTGAAAGTTGTGGATTTACAATAATTTCAAAAAATTTTACAAAATTTAAATTTATCCGATTACAGGGGCAACAAAAGTTCTTGCACCTAGTTCTTGGTCAATTAACAACAATGCGTGTTTGTCGTCACCGATAAGTTTTAATTTTGCACAGATTTCAGAACAGTTTGCTTCTTCTTCAACTTGTTCTTTGATATACCATTGCAAGAATGAAATTGCTGCTCTGTCTTTTTCTTGTTCGGCAACGTCTACAAGACTATTGATTAAAGAAGTAACAAGTTGTTCGTGTTTGTAAACTGCTTCAAAACAAGCTAAAGGTGAGTCCCACTCAAATTCAGGTTTGTCTATTGCTTCAACAATAACGCGTCCGTCTCGTTCAATTAAATAATCAAAAAGCCCCATTGCATGAGCATTTTCTTCTTGAACTTGAATACGCATCCAGTTAGCAAAACCTTTTAAACCTACTTCTTCAAAATAAGCTACCATTGAAAGATAAAGGTTTGAAGAATACATTTCATCTTTAATTTGTTTGTTAAAAGCTGCGTTCATTTTTTCTGAAATCATTTTCTACTCCAATCTATTTAATCAGCGGAATGTGCATCCTCTGTTGTCCACAATCCGTGAATATTACATAATTCTCTCGCAATCACTTTATCGCAAGAACATTTTAAATTCAATACAGGTTCTTCGTTTGGGTAGAGATATTTTCTTTTTACATATCTCTTATCAGCAGAATTAGCTTCAATAAACATAATATAATGTTCTTTTTCCATAGGGTGAGGCGTAGCACCGACTTTTATTGTTACCCCTTCGTCAGTTTTTTCAATAATAGGAACGTGTTTTTCGCCTGACATTTCTTGTGATTTTGTGTTTTCTTTAAGCTTTTTCATTGGTTCTCCGCAACATACAAGTTCACCTTCTCCGGAAAGTACCACTTCTACTAAATTTCCACATATTTCGCATTTATACATTTCTAAAATTTCTGTCATAAAAAATCTCCTATTTTTCTACAAATGCAGTATAAAAATATCATTACAAAAGATTATTCCCTGACTGTATAAAAACGTGATATAGTTTAAAACAGCTAGAAAAGGAGAAATTCAAATGACAAAGAAAAAAGCAATTATTTACGGAATAATATTTATTGTACTATTTTGCGCCTCTTTGATTTTTAGAGCTGTGGTACTTTATAACCCGTCTAAAAATTTTAACGATATGTGTAAAAATGTATTTGCTCCGTCTTGCCAGGCTTACGTTGTGCAGATAGTTGGTGAAAAGAAATATGATGAAGCTGTAATGATTCAGAAAGAAAAGATCAGACAGAGTAAGCAAATTTTAAATATATATAAAAGAAAAACTACAGATAAGTGTCTTTATAAAATGACTGCTAGAGAAGCTGATGAAGCCTTAATCGCTTGCATTGGAAAACCTAAAGGGAAAACTGATTACTATCTTTTAAAAACGTCAGCTACTGTTGTTCAAGATATTGTAATGGATTCTGTTGCTATGGCTCAAATTCAAGCTGTTGAAATGGAAAACCCTGTTGCTGCTTATAATACTTTAAAATCGGCCAAAAAACTCTTGATAAATAATCCTTATGTACCAAATCAAAAGGAAGCAATTGAATATCTTGAAACACTCATGTCTCAATTAGATTAAAACTTGTTTAATTGCACAAATCATACTGCTTTCGTCGGCAATACCCTTGCCGGCGATGTCGTATGCAGTGCCATGTGCAGGAGATGTTCTTATTATGTTCAATCCTGCTGTCATGTTGACCGTATTATCCATAGCAAGAACTTTTATCGGTATAAGACCTTGGTCGTGGTAACATGCGCAGTAAACATCATAAGGTTGTTTTTCTTTGTTTAAATAAGACTTAGATGCTTTTACAAAAAGCGTATCAGACGGCATTGGATTTGATACATTAATACCTTTGCCTCTTAAATATTTTATGGATGGAGCAAATTCTTCAATTTCTTCGTTGCCTAAAATTCCGTTTTCGCCGGCATGTGGGTTCAATGAACATAGTGCAATTTTAGGATTGTTAATATTAAAATTTTTGATAAGAACTCTATGAATACGTTGAATTTTTTCTATTAGAAGTTCTTTTGTTATTTTGACATCTTTTAACGCTAAATGCCTTGTTAAAAGCAGAACCCTTAAATCATCAGAAACAAAAAGCATCTCAGCTTTTTCATCCTTAGCGGGATTTGCAAGATTTTTTTCTAATACTTCTGTTTGCCCTGCAAAATTATGCCCCGCAAGGTGCATAGCGTTTTTAGATACAGGAGCAGTAACAATAGCCTTAATTTTGCCTTCTTTTGCTAGTTCACAGGCTTTTAAAAGACAATTGTATGAAAATTCTCCAGCTTCTTTAGTCTCTTTACCAGGTTTTATCCAATCTTTTTTAAACGGAATCTCTACATATTCATATTCTCTGTCTAAATTTTCAAACAGCTCTTTCGAACCGATAATAAGAAAATTTTCAGCAGGTAAAGACAATTTATTAAGAGCCTTTTCTATAACTTCAGGCCCGATACCGTTAAAATCTCCACAAGTAATTGCTATTTTTTTATTCATGGTGTTCAAAGTATTTTAAAATATCAATCAAGGTGTTGGAATTACCCAAATTGCCTGATTTTGTAACAACCCATTGCGCTTTTGTGTCAAGACAAAGTGGTATTGCAGGACATATTGCATCGATAATTTGAAGGCTGTTGCTATTAATTGCCTTGCAACATTTAAAAGAGGTTTCGCCTCCTACTGTAATTAATATTGCATCTCTGTTAAATAAAACTCTTTTTGTTAATGTAGCAAGATATTCGCTAATTTTTGATAAAAATTGTGTTTTAGACAGTTCATTCTCAAAAAGAATTTGTGAAATTATCTTTGAATCAACAGTCAAATCTGATGTGTGGACAACAACAACATTGTCTTTAACCAGATTTTCACTGACTCTTTTTACAATAGTGTCTGTTACACCTTCTAAAATGTCTTCCATTTTTAGTGCGATGAAGTAAGTATTTTCTATATCATCGTCATCTTGTAGCTTTTGAATTTGCAAAGCAGTTGTCTGAGTTGCACTACCAGATACCAAAAGTTTGGGTAACGACGGAATTGTTTTTTCCTGTTGATGATTTTCTGTTTCAGGTAACCAAATATTACCCAAAACTTGAGCACAACCGGCAGAACCGCAAGGTAAAACCTTGTAAGAACTTTTTTCTATAGCCAAAACGACCTGCTCTATATCTGTAACAGACATTGCATCAACAACTATGAGTTTAACGCCCTTTTCTATTAACTCGTTCATCTTTTTGAGAATAGGGCCTGCTCCTTTAATAACAGTTCTTAGCTCAATTAAATCAACAAGTTCGTCTTGTTCATTTTGAAGCTCGTTTCTCAATACTGTTGGAATATGAGATTCATAAATAGGGAATCTCGGATCTCTTGCAAACTCTGTTCTTTCTATAGGTATACCCTTTAAAAGATGGTAACCGCCAATAGTTGTTCTTCCTTCTTGAGGAAAAGCAGGAATAATAACAGCTGCATCCCATTCAAGAGCATCTAACATAGCAAGTGCTTCTACTGCAATATGTCCTCGCAATGTAGAATCCATCTTTTTGTAAAAATACTCTACGTTATAAGTCTCGGCAAGAACATTTGTTGCTTGTTTTACTCTTTCATAAGCCGTAGGTGCATCTGAATTTCTAGTTTCTGTAGGGATTGCCCACACTTGAGTACTAATCTTATTTTCGGGGATAATAGAATAATCCAAAAGAATTTGGGTGTTTGCGCCTCTTAAATGAAATTGCAATGATGTGTCATCTGCGCCGGTTAAATCATCAGCAATAATACCGATATTATTAGATATAAACATTTTTTATCCCTGTATTTAAGCTGATTGTTGATCAGCTCTGCCTGCAGAAAGCAATCTCAAATTAGTTGCTCTGACAAAGAATCTTTCTTTTTGTGCGCCTGAAGCATCATTCCATTTGCTTGATGCAAGTCTGCCATCAATTGCAACCAATTTGCCTTTTTTTACGTATTCGCCTGCTACTTCTGCAAGTTTATCCCACAATTCAACATTAAACCAGTCTGTAACTTCAGCTTTTGTTTTTGAATCCCAACGGCTTACAGCAACAGAGAAAGTTGTTTTTACCTTGCCTGATTCAAAATATTTCATTTCAGGGTCTTGACCTGCTCTTCCAACTAAAACAACTGAATTTATCATTGAATTTCCCTTTTAATCCTAATCTAGTGTCGTCTTCCCATCCATTAAGGCTTGACGTTTAGTCAACCCTTAACGGAGTCCTTGCTTCGAGCCTTCGAAGCTCAAAGACTCACCTTTTCAATGTGTCACTCAAAAAATTTGCTCACGTTCCTTATCGCAAATTTTTCTCGAACAATCTAATAATTATATTCATTATATAAAAAAATACTTATTGTGCAAATTTCAAAAAGCTAATTGTTACTTTTTAAAACAAAGAAATGTTGATTTTGAATAAAATAATATTATTATATATTTTATGAAGAAATTAATTGCAATAACATTTTTATTTTTAGGACTACTATTTTCCCCAGCATTTGCTGCAGGTGAATACGAAGAATTATATCAGAATGCACAATTACCTGATTTTGAACTGGTTCATAGTATAGACCCATATCAAAATGAAGACTATCAAAAATATGCATGGTCACCTTATCCGCTATTTAGATTAGCTTCTGATGTAAGATTTAAAACACAAATTATACCTGCAGGGTATTACATACTAACTCCTCGTACAATGAACGGTAAAGATTACATCTTTTTTAAAGAAGCGGGAAAGGTAAAATTCATAATACCCGTTGTAAAAAAAGAACTTGTTCCTGTGGATTTTTACCATAACAACATGCCAACTCCAAAATATACTAAATGGCAAAAATTTTGCAAATCAGTGAGAGAAGGGTTCTACAAAATATTCAAAAATTCATCAAGAAAAGCACCACCTCCAAACTCATACATTATTTCTGAAAACATTGAAGGTAATATGTATTTAGTCATTTTGTATTATGGCGAAACAAAATACCATATTGTATTTAAGGCTGGCAAATATTAAAAAACAAATGCAAACAAGTATTTAGTACAAATAGCAAAAAATTTTATTTACCAGCTTTTATATCACTATGATAAATAAAATTACGCCTGGAAATTTGTACATAAATAAGCAATTTGGGTCTGTTCAACCTGCTTTTAAATCTCAAGATGTTTTGCTGCAACAACCTGTTGAATTGATAAAAGTGTCTACACCAACGCTTGTTGCATATTTGAGCAATATTAATAAATCATGTAATAACAACATTGAGATACAATATTTCAACACTCTTTCTCCTGATAAAATGCAAGAGAAATACTCAAATGAGGCAACCAAAGCAGTAAATGATTTATCAAATCGTGCCGGAAAAGTTTCTGAAGAACTCAGTTGGATTAAAGAGTTGCCTCAAGAGCAAATTAAAAGACTGGATGAGATTTATGCTCTTGCTGATTCTTTAAAACAAAACGGAGAAGGTAAACTTGGCATTATAGGTATAGGAGGTTCAAAACACACTATAGAAAATATGCTATCTTTAAACGGATTGTCTGACAAAGCAGTATTTCTTTCTTCTGTTACTCCTGAAGACATTAAATCTTTTATTGATAAATTAGGTGACAAAAAGACATTAGCAATAATGGTAGCATCTAAATCAGGAACAACTCTGGAACCTTCTGTAGGTTTTGAACAGGTAAGAAAACTCCTTGGTGATGATTTTAAAAATTATGCCTGCATAACGGACAAAGATGAATCCAAAAGCAAATTAAGAAAGCTTGCAAATGAAAATTCTTACAAATGCGGAATTATCCACGATGGATGCGGGGGAAGATTTGGCGCTTTTGACGACCATACCCTCACTGCTTTAGCTTACTGTGGTATGCCTAAGGAAGATATGAAAAAAATGCTAGAATCTGCATTAAAAGCACAAACAAAATTTATGAATCCTGATTTTAAATCAAACCCGGCTTTACAAAGAGCAGCTTTCAATGTTGAGTCTGTTATCAGTGGAAAAACAAATCAACATGACTACTATTTTGGCGACAGGTTTGAGGGTACTGCTTTGTGGAATACACAAATGAAAAAAGAATCTCACAAATCCTTGTACAAAGTGTCGGCCGATTTAGTGGGGCCTGCGTTTTTACACAATTCTACAGAAAGTGATTTAGACGAAGGCAACAATACTTCTTTTTATACATTTAATTCAATTAAAAACAATAAAAGTGAAGATTATAAAGCCTATAATGCTCTATTAAACGGAAGCTTAAAAGCTTATAGTGAAAGACATCCCGTGTCATTAGTTGAATTAAAAGATCTTTCACCCGAATCTATTGGAGAGTTTGTAGAATTGAAACATTTTGAAACCTTATATACGGGAATGATTTTAAGAGCTATCAAAAATCAACAAAACGAAGAGGCTGCTACTAAAGAAAAACTTCCAGAAGTAGTGCAGCCTCACGTTAATATCTATAAAAAAGAAGTTAATAAAATTTTAGCTTCTTAACAAGCTAAATATAGTCTTCGTGTAATAAGGTATCAAAAATTATCTGCATTTGTTCAGAATTTTCTGTTAACCTTTTAACATCAGCAGTTCTTTCATCGTCAGAATTATATTGCTTTCTCATAGCTTCAAGTTCACTATGGTCAAAGAATTTTCCACCACAAGTATAACACTCATCAATAGTTATTTCTTGTTTTGCACTTACGTGGTTTTTTACCATAGGTTTGTGACAAACCGGGCAATCTCTATCCATTGTTGTATCTACTTTTATAAATTCTTTGCCTTTTTTAGCTTCAGAAATTGGCGTAATATCTTCATTTTTTTCATCAAGCTTTTTTAGTTCTCTTGTATCAAGCCATATTCCTCCACATCCATCAAGACATATATCTACGATAAAACCTTGGTTTTCAAGAAAAACTTTTTTCATAATTTTGCCACAAGCAGGGCATTTAATAAATTCATAATTGTCTGCCATAAGTTAAAAATCCTCTATTTGTAAGATAAACCAATTATAACATTTTTTATTAAAAATGTTATCTTGATTTTATGCACCATATAAAGTATTTTTATAAAACGGAGATATGGTTAAAGATAGATTAAAATATTTAATAATAACACTGGCTATACTTGCATTAATTAACGCAGGCTGTGTTTTTGCGGATGAATTTAAAAAAATAAATCTTGATGATGCAATCCAACTTTCTGTTTCCAACAATTTGGATTTGCAATCGGCAAGAATTAATGTAGTGCTTGCTAAAAACGATATAAAAACAGCAAACAGACTAAAAAATCCTGATATAAATATATTTTACAATATGGGCAAAGCAGGAAAAAGCGAACCTCAACAAATAGGCATTTCAGAAACACTTGAAATAGCAAAACGTGCACCCAGAAAAAACTTGGCAAAATCAAACTTATATAAAAAAGAACTTGATGTAAAACTTGCTGAGTTTACATTAGAAATGGACGTAAGAGAAACTTACGTTGATTTAGTTGGTGCCAAAACAATATTAAAGTGTCTTTTAGAGCAAAAACAATTACTTGTTGAGTTGGAAGAATTGGCTAAGAAAAAGCTAAAATCAGGAATATCTGCAGAATCAGAGGTGATACAAGCACAAATTGCTTTAAACCAAATGGAAACAAAAATTAATTCTGCAAAAACAAATATAACTACAGCAAGAAACAATTTTAATAAAGCTTTAAATCTAAAAGAAGACAGCAAAATAATCTATGATACCCAAGAAGATGATTTGCCTGGTGAAACAGTCTTTATTTCTTTAAAAACACCAGACTACAATCTTAAAATGCCTGAATTTGACGTGATAGCACAAAAAGCGCTTGAAAAAAGACTAGATATTCAAGCGGCAAAACAAGAAATAGAAATAGCAAAGAAAAATCTTACTGTTGTTGAACGTCAAAGAATCCCTGATGTGGAAATTCTGGGGGGGTATTCATATTTGCCATCAACTCACAGTGATTCAGGTCATTTTGAACCAGGTGCTTACGCTGGAGCAGGAATAAACAATGTCCCTGTTTTCTATTCCTACAGACCTGAAATTAAAAACGCAAAATTACAAATTGAACAAGCTCAAATAAATTATGAATCAGCAAAAAACAAAGCTACAAAAGATTTGAGTTCAGCCTATGACAGATTCGTTACCTCACAAACAAATTTGTTGTTCTATAAACAAAAACTAATTAAAGATTCTGAAGAATTAATAAAAATATCTAAGAAAAACTACAATGAAGGTAAAACTGACCTCACATCAGTAATTGTTATGCAACAATCATACCAAGATATAATAGTAGGTTATGTAGCAGCTCTTACAGATTATTACACAGACTGGATTGACTTTTTAAGAGAAGTCAATAACGAAGATTTTGATATAAACGAAGAAAATTTGTAGTAATAAAAATTCTACTCAATATCTTTGCAAGCAAACTGCAAAAAGCTACCCATCAAGTTTTCATTCCAAACTTTTACTGATGGAGGAACTTTTAACACGGCAGGGGTAAAATTCCAGATGTATTTAATATTTGATTCTATTAGAAAATCCGCAACCTGTTGCGCATATTGACGTGGCACGGTCAAAATAGCTATTTCTACACCCAATCTTTGCACCAAATTAGGTAGTTTGGAAATATGAAAAATCTGTTTGTTATTTACTTGGATATCTATTTTTTGCGGATCATTATCAAAAAGCGCAAGAATATTTAAGCCGTAACTATTAAAGCTGTCATATTTTGCCAAAGCGAGTCCCAAGTGCCCTGATCCGACAATAAAAGCATCTTTAGTTTTAGAAAAACCAAGTGTTTTTTTTTTTTTTTTTTTCAAATCTTTAACCAAGTACCCGACACGGCATTTGCCTGCATTATTGAGTAGTTTAAAGTCCTTTCTGACTTGAGAATCATCAATATTTAGACGTTGAGCAATCTGCGGGCTTGATATTGTTTCAATGCCTGCCTCAATATACTCAACCATAATGCTGTGGTAAAGAGTTAGCCTGTTAGAAACTTTTTCGGGTATATTTTTGCTCATTTTTTCACACCTTTATAAAATTCAACAAAAATTATACATTAAATCACGAAAAAAATCACGATTAATTTTGCAAAACAATAATAATTGCTGTGCAGATATAATTACTTAATTGGATTACAGCATATTATTTATCGCTTGCCATTTGCTATTAAATAGCATAAAATATAATTTGTAAGGGTGAAAATAATCACAATTTAATATTCTGCAGACATCTATAAGGATTAAGAAAATGGAAAAAGAAAAAACCAAAACTATTACTATTAAAGTATGTATGGGTAGCTCTTGCTTTGCTAGAGGAAACGCTGCAAACCTTGATTACATCGAAAACTTTGTTAAAGAACACGGTCTTGATGCAAAAATCGAAGTTGTTGGCAGCAGATGTGAAAACAATTGCGCTGTAGGTCCTAATGTTATAATCAATGGAGAAAATTGTGAATCAGCTTCTCCTGTTAGATTAGAAGCAATACTAAAAAAATATTTATAAGTTTATAGTTTAAACAGACTTGTTCAATATAGGACAAGTCTGTTTTTTAAAAAGATGAGGTCTCTTTATGAACAGCCAATACCCTATTTATACGCTGCAAAACGAGTGTGTGGATTGTTATAAATGCGTGCGTCAGTGCAGCATGAAAGCTATTAAAATAGAAAACGGTCACGCATCAGTTATTCCTGAAAAATGTATAGCTTGCGGACACTGTGTTTTGGTTTGCCCTTCAGAAGCAAAAAAAATAAGAAACGACATAAACAAAGCAAGAGCTGTATTGACGGCAAAAAAACGAGTATTTGTGTCATTAGCTCCGAGTTGGGCAGGATTTTGGAATTGTTCTGTTGAAAAGCTTATAACAGCAATTAAAAAACTGGGTTTTGAAGGCGTATCAGAGACCGCGCTGGGTGCCCAAGAAGTTTCTATCGAGGTTACAAAAATCCTTTCCAAAAGAGACAATAAAATACATATATCAAGTGCTTGCCCTGCAATTGTTGATTATGTAAGGCTCTATATGCCTGAATACACAAAATACATTACACCTGTGGGCTCTCCTGCAATGACACACGCAAAACTTTTAAAGAAAAGGTACGGTGATGACATAGGTGTTGTATTTGTTGGCCCTTGCATTGCCAAGAAAAATGAAGCAGACAGAAACCCTGAACTAATAGATGTTTCATTGACTTTCCATGAGCTTTCTCAATGGTTTGCTATCGATAACATAGACCCGGAAAATGTTGAAGTTACGGAAGAAGTAAAATTTGTACCTAAAAAAGCCTATGAAGGTGCTTACTACCCTATAGAAGGCGGTATGAACAAAACAATCCGACTTTCAGGCTGTGCAAAGGATATTCAACTTGTTAGCATAAGTTCAATTCCTGCATTTAAAGATTCTATAAACAACCTAACACCTGAAAACCTCGACAGAACTATATTCATCGAGGCTCTTGCTTGTCCGGGAGGATGTGCAAACGGACCTTGTAAAGATGCGTCAAAACCTGGTGTTATAACAATGTCTGATATTTTAAGAACTGTCAAATTAAGAGACGACATCCCGACAGAACCTGAAGTAGTTGTTGAAAAAGAATATAGAGAACGCCCTCAAAACACGAGAGTTTATTCAACAGAAGAAATTGCAGAAGCAATGGCAAGAATTGGTAAACATGGTGCAGAAGACGAATTAAACTGTGGCGGTTGCGGTTATGATACTTGTCGTCAGCTTGCAGAAGCATTGTTGAACGGGGACGCAGAACCTTCAATGTGTGTTTCTTATATGAGAAAACTCGCAATAAGAAAGGCAAGCGCTATGTTGCGTTCTATGCCATCTGCTATAGTTATGGCTGATCAAGATTTAAATATTCTTGAAACCAACGAAGCATTTGTAAGAATGTTTGCTCCAGAACTTTTAGAATTGTTCACAAGTCGTCCTGAAGGTTTAGCAGGTGGAGCATTGGACAGGGTTGTACCATTTATTGACTTGTTTAAAAGAACTCTTAAATCAGGTAAAGATATTCATAAAGAAAGATATCCTGTCGGCAAAAATCTTTATGACATTGCTGTTTTTGAAATAGAACGCAATAAGATTGTTGGTGCAGTTATTACAGATGTTACACAAACTGAAATGAAACGTGAACAAATTGCCAAAAAAGCTCACGAAGTAATTGAAAAGAACATAGCAACCGTTCAAAATATCGCTTGTCTTTTAGGTGAGCACATGGTTGATACAGAACTTTTGCTAAGCCAAATTGCTCAAGGGTATGAAGATGACGTTGCAGAGACAGAAGACTCTGATGGAACAGAATCAGGAGAAAAATAATGCCTGAAAAATCATTCTTTGTCGACATAGACTGTTTTCAACAAAAAAAACATGGTCAAAATACTTTTGGTGACTGCTTTAAATCAAAACGTTTTACGGATGAAGGCAGGTTGCTTGCCGTTTTGTCTGATGGCCTTGGTAGCGGAATAAAAGCGAATATTCTTGCAACAATGACGGCAACTATGATTTTAAAGTTCATTGAAGAAGGCAAGGATATTTTAAAGGCAACAGAAGTTATAATGAACTCGCTGCCCGTATGTCAGGTTAGAAAAATCAGTTATTCGACATTTTCTGCTTTTGAATGTTCTGATGAAGGTGAAATTAAAATAGTAGAAGAAGGTAATCCCGATTTTATTCACCTTAGAAACGGTGTTTTGCTAGAACACAAACCTAGAATTGTTACATCAAAAACATTTACTAACAGGCACATGCATTTGTACAGTTTTAAGTTAGAACCGGAAGACAGACTCATTTTCTGCTCGGATGGTGTAACTCAATCAGGAATGGGTACAAATGAATACAAGCTTGGCTGGAGACGTGAGGGGCTAATTGATTTTGTAGAAGCAGAATTAAAAAGAAACCCAGCAATATCAAGCCGTCACCTTGCTCAAGAAATCGTTAAAGAAGCAATAAGAAAAGAACCCGAACATCAAGCTAAAGACGATGTTTCTGCGCTTGTTTTATATTTCAGACAGCCAAGAAAGTTGCTCATTTTTACAGGCCCACCGTACCGTCAAGATAGAGATGCTGAATACGCAAAAATCTTTGATAATTTTGACGGAAGAAAAGCTATAGTAGGAGGAACCACTGCAAACCTTATTGCAAGAGAATTAGGAAGAGAAATTACAACAGAAAAATACAATAAGGGAATGCTTCCGGCTTGTTCTCACATGGATGGTGTTGATCTTATTACAGAAGGTATTTTGACTTTAACCAAAGTTTTGGAATACTTAAATGAAGGCTATGACCGTTGGCCTGACGACGCAGCCGGCAGGTTAATTGAACTTTTGTTAGACTCTGATGTTATAGATTTTATGATTGGTTCAAAACTAAATCAGGCACATTATGACCCTGATTTGCCTTTGGAACTTGAAATTCGTAAAAATGTTGTAAAACAACTGGAAAAAATTTTATCAGGACGTTATATTAAAAAGGTAAACCTCAAATTTATCTAGTGAAATTGTTGCATGATGTTATACACCCCCATAAGAACACAAGAGGTTAACAAGACAAGTGTGACATTTTCAAAAAAAAGGGAGAACTAAATGGAAGAATCCGGAAAAATATTATTGGAACTATGCTTTGGTACAACATGCTTTGTAATGGGTGCCTCAAAGTTGCAGGAGATTGAACAATATATTCCTCCTCAATACAAAAACAAGGTGGAAGTTAAAGCACATACCTGTCTGGATTTGTGTAAAAACGCAACTTATATGAAAGCTCCCTTTGTAAAACTTGATGGAGAGATAATCTCTGAGGCTACGGTTGAGAAGATAATTCAAGCAATAGAGAGAAAGATAAATGGATAACAGTAATACTACTCACCTCAAAAGAGAGGTATTGGTTAGCTTAATTCAAGCTTTTATTAATCAAGAAATGGGTAATCTTAGAGAATTACCTTTCAAAATGAGACCAAAACACGGCGAAGCTCCTTACAGATGTTGTATCTATAAAGAAAGAGCTATATTAAGACAAAGAACTATTGCCGGTCTTGGTATGAGCATTGAATCTGATGATGAAATGACATCATTGAATGACTATGCTAAAGCAGCAATGGAAAGAAAAGAACCTGAAAAAGAAATTCTTACGGTTGTTGATGCTGCTTGCAAAGGCTGTGTACCAAGTCGCGTATATGTTACAGAGTTATGTCAAGGCTGCGTTGCCAGACCTTGTGTATCTACTTGTAAATTTGGTGCAATACAAATTAAAGACGGTCGTTCTGTAATAGATGGCGAAAAATGTAAAAATTGCGGTATGTGTATGCAAGTTTGCCCATACAGCGCGATTGTTAAAATAAAAGTTCCTTGTGAAGACGCTTGCCCTGTAGGCGCAATTCACAAAAATGAAATGGGTCACGCTGTTATAGATTTTGACAAGTGCATAAGCTGTGGTGCTTGTGTTGGTGCTTGTCCGTTTGCTGCCGTTCATGAAAAGAGCGAAATAATCGACATATTAAAAGAAATGAAAGCCGGCAAAAAAGTAGTTGCAATGGTTGCTCCTGCAGTTGTTGGTCAACTTCCTGTTTCTTTAAATAAAATCGCTCAGGCTCTTGTTGATTCAGGCTTCTCAGAAGTTTTTGAAGTTGCACAAGGAGCAGATACAACAGCAAGAACAGAAGCAGAAGACTTCAAAGAAAGAATGGAAAGCGGCGCTGAATTTATGACAACATCTTGTTGTGCAGCATACAATGAACTTGTTGACAAACATATTCCAGAAATGGTTCCATTCCGTTCAGAAACAAGAACACCAATGCACTATACTGCAAAATTTGTAAAAGAGCAGTATCCTGATGCAGTGACTGTTTTCA
Source organism: Candidatus Gastranaerophilales bacterium (assembly GCA_944326515.1). GTDB lineage: Bacteria > Cyanobacteriota > Vampirovibrionia > Gastranaerophilales > Gastranaerophilaceae > Limenecus. The sequence continues at coordinate 14,430 of CALVEI010000051.1, forward strand.
TCGGACCTTGTGTTGCAAAGAGAAAAGAAGCACAAAAAGATGAATACACAGACTATGTAATGAACTTTGAAGAAATGGGTGCTTTATTTGTTGCATTAAACATAGAAGTTGCAAACTGTGACGACTATCAATTTGCAAATGAAGCATCAAAAGAAGGTAGAAACTTTGCAATTACAGGCGGTGTTGCAGAATCTGTAAAAGTTGCATTGAAAGACTTCCCAGAGCTTTATCCAACTTGCGTGAACGGATTGAATCCAAAATCAGTTCGTGATCTCAAAAACTGGGCTAAAAAGGGACAATGTCCTGAAGGCAACCTTGTTGAAATTATGGCTTGCGAAGGCGGTTGTGTTGCAGGTTCTGCTTGTTTGAACAGTAAGAAAATAACTACTAAAAAGATTCAAGCTTATGCAGGTGAAAGCAAATGTATTAACGACTTACCTGAAATTGAACCTAAATCAGCAAAATAATAGTTAAAGATTATAAAAAAGGCATCTGTTTTAACAGATGCCTTTTTTTGTTTATAAACTTAAGCCCGCGTTATATGCTTCTTGCATTGCAGGTGTGTTTTTTACCTCGCCTTTTTGCCATACTCCAGGGGCATAGATACATTGTTTTTCAACTGCGCCATCAAGACAATCCAAAAAACCTCTAAAGGCATCAAAGGTTCTGTCAAGCATTTTCCTTTCACTTTCTGCAGCTGTTGCAATAAAATAGAATTCTTTATTTTTAATGCTTGTGTATTTAGAGCAACATCTGTCTATGAACACTTTCATTTGTGCATTCATTGTATAAAAATATACAGGTGTTGCCATAACTATGACGTCTGCACCTATCATTTTGTCAACAAGCTCCGGCATGTCGTCTTTTTGAGAACATCCAATATAACCATTATTAGCGCAGTAGCCACATCCGGTGCAAAAATTAATATTTTTATCTTTTAAAAATATTTTTTCGACACTATTTCCTGATTCTTTTGCGCCTTTAATAAATTCATCACACAAAATATCAGAATTTCCGTTTTTTCTTGGGCTTGCAGATATTACAAGAACTTTTTTACTCATATTTGACCCTCACTTTTTAAATCTTTTCACCATAAAGACTATAAACCTGAGAGTACACTCTCAGTCAAGACTTTTATTAAAAATGAACATTGTTTTTTTTTTTTTTTTATAAAAAGTGGAAGGCAAATTTGAAATTAAGAGTAAAGGAGATTATA
>CALVEI010000052.1 GCA_944326515.1 Candidatus Gastranaerophilales bacterium
AAAAGCAAGATGCCGAGGTGCCATTATGACTGAAATTGTTCGTTTATAAGGAGACTTAAGATGTTAAAAGAATTTGAGAATTGGTTGTTAAATAATAATTACAGACCTACCACCGCTTTTGATTATCAAGGAAGAATTGAAAGATTATGTAAAAAAGAAGGTTATACTCTTTCTCATTTGGTTGAAAATATTACAGCTATTTTGCCGGAATATGAGATTAACGGAAAACAAAGTGCTTATGGCAAACGCTCTCATACATCAGTTAGACAAGCTTTGAGACGTTTTAAAATGTTTTTGGTATCAAATAAACTTATTGAAAGTGCAAACTAATGACTGATATCAAAACATTAAATGATAACTTTAGAAGAACATTTAACGGCGGAAAAGTTATGTTAACTTGCGGAATTAATGCCAAAAAACAAAATGAATTAGCTGAAATTCTTAATCAAGTTAGATGTTTTAATGAATTTACTAAGGAAAATGATCCTTATAATGAACATGATTTTGGTAGTTTTTACTATAAAGGTGAACAAATATATTGGAAAATTGATTACTATGACAAAGATTATCAGTTTTGTTCCGAAGATTCAAGTAATCCAAATATAACCAACCGAGTTATGACGATTATGCTATCTCACGAATATTAAAATTAGTCCGATTTGAGTAATATCAAGTCGGATTTTTTATTGGTGATTTTTAGGTAATCCAACGTTGTTATTAGGTAATATTAGGTAAAAATAATTAGTTTAACTTGATATCATCAATGACTATGAGTTAATATATTAAAGAGTGTTATTTAAGAAACAAATAAATTAAAGGTAATATTCTTTTTTATATTATTTTAAGATTTTTAGATATAGTATTACATATAATATTTCATCCAAAGTTTGGTAGGTTCGCAATGAAAAAGAATATTAATATATCTGCAGTTGAATATGATGAAATTCTTACGCAGTTTTATGAGTATTTTGAAACAGGATATAAATTTGAAGAGTTCTTAAAAAATATCTTGAAGCGATAGGTTTGGATGAAGTTGTAGTCACTCAGCGTTCAAAAGATGGAGGAATAGATTTAACAGCTATTCGGAATGGAATTGGTGATTTAGGAGGGCAAGATTTTAGAAGATATTGTATTCAAGCTAAAAGATATAAACCATCAAATACAATAAATATTAAAGATGTCCGAGAATTATCTTATGTTGCTAATAGAAATAAAGCTGTTGGAATTTTTATAACAACGGCAAAATTTTCTAAAACAACAAAAGAAGAATTTAGTGAAGAACAGGTTACTCCCATTATTTTGATTGATGGAAAAACATTAATAGATAGCTGTATAGATAATGAGTTGGGGTTTGTATATAAGCCAAATTTTAATAAACAATATATGGATAGATTGATGTTTTCAGAAACTGTAACATCAGAAAGTGTAAGCCAGCCTAGTGGAACAGAAGAAAATATCATCAAAGTAGAAAAGAAAATTACAGCTAATGATATAAGAGCAAGAATTTTATCTTTGCCTAAAGTAATCTTGGATAATCTAGATAGTACCAAAAATAAGGTTACGGTATGTTTTAATAATGAAATACAAAAAGAGCTGACAATAAACAAAGGAAGAAACTATCTTGCTGGTGTAACAGAAATTTATAGAAAATATGGATTGTTAACGGAAGATGATAGTATTTTCCCTGCAATTGCTTTATGGAAACTGAAAAATAAAGAACTTAGTATAGATATAAAAATTATATAATGAGTTTTAATCCTACGATGTTTTTTTATTCCTAGAATCAATATAAATTAGTACTTTAGGTGAAACAATAGAAAGGTAAATAATATGACAGGGCTAGTGCAATTGGAGAGAATTTCATTAAAAGGAAATCCTAAAATAAAAGAAGATTTGATACAAAATTTTATATTTAATAATCCAAGCGTACTAGGTTTAGGTGAGTTAACTCCTCTAACCAGAGAAAAAATACAACCTGCTGGTGGAAGATTGGATATCTTGCTAGGAGATGATGACGGAGCAAGATATGAAGTTGAAATTCAATTAGGCGCAACAGACCCTAGCCATATTATTAGGACAATTGAATATTGGGATACAGAAAGAAAGCGCTATCCAAACTATGACCATTGTGCGGTTATTGTTGCAGAAGAAATTACATCCAGGTTTATGAATGTTATTTCATTATTTAATGGTCATATTCCCTTAATAGCTATTCAGATTGCAGCATATAAAGTTGGAGAAAATATTTCTTTAACATTTACTAAAGTACTAGACCGAATGACCTTGGGAACTGATGAAGAAGAACAATACGAAATTACAGACAGAAAGTATTGGGAAACTAGAAGTACAGCAAAGATGCTCAAATCTGTAGATAATATATTTGCAGATATTAGTCAACTTGCGACTGGATATGAATTAAAATATAATAAATTTTATATTGGTTTGGTTAAAGATGGAATAGCAAAAAATTTTATACTATTTAAACCAAAGAAGTTATTTCTATACCTTGTTATAAAAGGAACAGAAGATCCTGAAAAGCTTAAAACACTAGAAAATGCCGGCCTAGATGTAAGCTATAAGGCACGTTGGAAAGAATATGATATTAGATTATCTGGATATGAAGAATATAAAAAGCATAAAGAGCTAATTGATAGTCTTATCAAAGAAGCCATGTCTTATTTTTCTGTTTCAGAATAATAGCATAAGATTTATAGCTGAGTTAGATTTTGCATCTCATATTTTAACCCGTGGATTCAATATTTTTATTTGATATAGGTTTTATTGCTTTTACTAAATTCGGTTATCCACGGGTTGTTTATTGAGTAATGGGATATGTTAAAAAAATAAAGACGCCATTGTTAGGATGACGTCTTTGGATTTTATTTTTTTGTGATGTCTGAAAGTTCTTGTTCTAGTTCTTTGATGCGCTTATCTAAATCATTAGCATTTGTTTTTTCTGCTTCCAAGCTTTGCTTTGCTTCTTCACATCCTTGAGAACCAAAATCTTTCAAACCTTTGTCTGAGCATTTTAGCTCTGTCTCTTTTTCTAATTTTTTTATAGAATTATTTGAAGTCTTATAGCTTTTTTTCAATGAAGGAAGAATTTTTTGCAATTCTGTTGTGAGAGCTTTTTTGGCCTTTTCACATTTTTGGGTTCCTGTTTTTGCAATTTGTTCTTGTCCACAAAAAGACGCAACATCAGATTGTGCCTGATTTAATGGTGTAGGTTTAAACATCTCAATTAAAATAACTAAACTAAAAAACATAACCATAATTGGAGCTAAACAATTCCAAAATATTTTAGCCCATAATAAACTAAAGAAACCACCATTAGTAATAATAGCCGAAGGTCTGACCCATTTAGTAAATAAGATGCAAAGAATACCATACCCTATAATTAGAGGAAATGCTATTATTCCTTTCCATCCAATTTGATATGAAGAATAAGCACTAAATATACAGAGGGATATAAACCAAGGCATTCCTATTTTTTCTTTTATCCAATTCATAATTACCTCCAATTTTTATTAACCAATGTCTCTGCCATTTTCATCATATACAAAAATATGACCACAATTTTCAACTACAGCAGTTGTTCCTGTAAAGCTAAGTAATTTGCCATTTTTTACCCACAAAACAGAACCTCCTAAACTATAAGCATAGACACTACTGCCTTTTTGCTCAACCTTTACAATTTTAGACATTTGAATCTCCTTAAAATTAAATAACAAAAAACCACCTCGTTTTAAAAGGTGGTCGGAGAGTTCATCAATCATATAGTGTTAAATGATTCTCTTAGCCTTTAAAGTACAAAGACTTCTGAACATACGCCAAAAGCTCCCCGACCTTAAAAGAAAATCGGGGATATTATTTGATTATCAGTCACCGAAGCAACTGATAACCTAACGATGTTATATCCTAACACCGAACACTATAGAGCCGATGAAAGCTCCGTACCACAAGGTACTAAATACAGAATAACTGTATCTGAATGTATATTAATGTGAATTATTTTAAAAATAAACTAAAAAAATTAATTAATATCAAAATAACAAGGAATAGATTTAAACATATTGCCATTAATGATACTATGTTATTTTTTATCCAAGTATATCATCTTTTTATTTTTGTGTATTTTTCTACCTTTATTACATCTAATCATTCATTATGTGATTAAAGTTTGTTTGTAAGATGTTTTGCATATAATGTTTATTATGATTTATCATTGATAGATAAAAGAGATTTTATTAACTATTCGCTACATATAGTTTATTTGGGATATTTTTCAAAGTCCGCCCCTTATATTTTATTATAATATATATTTTTCATATGATAGTAAGAAAACGGTGTTTGTTATTATAATCTGTGATATTTAATTTTAATATTAAGAATTTTATTAAAAAATCATATTTTATATTAAGTAAAATAAACAATTTTAAATTTAAAACATTGTAGTGTTTTTCTTAATATTTGAATTTTTCAATAATTTAATTTCTTTCTAAGTATATTTTTGAATAATTTAATATCTCTATATTTTAATAGCTATTTAGCTTAATATTTTTATTTATTACTTTATTTATATATAGGAATCAAACAGAAAATAAACAGTAAATAAACAAGAAAAATATACTGTTTGGAACTTTTTTTAGTAGAAACCATAATTTTTACAATTCTATATCATGTTTCAAACAACAATTTAAGAGGAAACAAGATGATTAAGATTATAAAAAGTTCAGAATATAATGCTAGAGCAATTAAACCTATAGATATAGCAAACAAAATACCAGGATATAATTTTTCATATCCGGTTTTGAATACTATTGATATTTGTAATATTTTAATGCTTGGAGGTTCAGTCGAAATTTCAATTGAACGAATGGGAAAATCTAAATGGTCTTATAATCTAGATACAAAAGAATTAACCATTGAAAAACCTACGTTACCTGAAAAACATATTATCACAGATACTACAGAGCTAATTAATGAAATGGATAAATATTTTAATATAAATCAAGATGAACTTTGGCAAAAAACTTATAAAACTAATATTAAAAAAAGTATTTCGAAAAGCGGAAATAAGAATGCTCAACAAACGCCGTGTTTAAAGGAAGCAAAATCGTTAATTGATGACCAAGGTTATCCCTTGGAATTTTGTCAACTAGGCGATGCTCTTGATCATGGAGGTAAAATACGGACATATTATGAATGGGTAAAAAAGAATAATTACTTATATAAGCTAGATGAAGAATCAATACTGTTATTATGTAAGTACGGAGCAAATGTATATCAGGATATAAAAGAGGAAAAGGAACGTAGAAATTAATACAGATAGGTAAGGGAGCTAGCAAGCTCCCTTACAGATAGTTTAATTATGCTTTTACCTTGCTTTTATTAGGCATTGTTGTCATTAGTCTTGCTACGTGAAGTGGAGCAAAGCATTCTCCGATGACTTCTCTGATTAATTTATCATTCTTGATAAACTTTTCTGGTACAGGATAATCATCAGGAAGTCCGGTTATTCTAAAAAGTTCTAGAATAGATAATGGTCTGCAATCAGAATATGTTCCATCAGATAACGGACGACCAGGATGTATATTTATCATTCCTCCAAGACTACCGCTATCAGTTAAAACTGTATTCGATGGTTTATTCCAATCTTTTCTAGAAAAACTAGCCTTAAATTGAGCACAACTTTCACTACCATCAACATTAACCGGTCGATATTCCTTTTTATTTTGCCAAGCAGAAGATGCCGTAGGGGTATGTTTAAGACACTCAATTTGACAAGACGGTAAATCTAAAGCATAGTGCATTGGTCTTTCAGGGTCTTGTTGTCCTGGTTCCAAAGACGGTAAATCCCCGATTGCTTCAAATAAAATCTTTCTGAATTTATCCTTTTTAGGAAATTTCCATAAACCTAATTCTTTTTTAGCTGCAAGGATAATGGCACGTTTTCTGTCTTGAGCCGTTCCATAATCAGCTGCACTATAAACTCCAATATTAACGACATATCCCATATTTTCTAATTCTTGCTTGATATATTCCCCGATTGTTAAGTCTCCTAACAGTTCTTTTAATTGTTTAGGTTTCGCATTTAAGAAATCAGGAACATTTTCAATCAATGCATAATCAGTGTCTGTATCGCGAATAAAATCTAAGTTTGTTCTGAATAAAGGTGTGCGAATATCTTTACTTTTCCCTTTAGATGTATTGGCTTTGCTGAAAGATTGACACGGAGGAGAAGCCAGAACGAGTTTACAACCATGTTGCTTGTGAAGTTGTACAAGTTTGTTATATATCTCAGGATTTGTCATATCTCCTTGAACCATTTCAGCATTCGGATAAATATAATCGTGCCATTCTGCTCTTTCTTCTAGTAATTCATTAGCCACAGCGCAATGAATATTTTGATTGTGAAGATAGTAAGTACCAATACCAACATTAGCAAACAAAGAAGTATAATAAAGTGGTTCTTCAGATGAAAATACTTTATCTTCTGTTTCTTCAATTGGAGTAAATACTATATTACCTGTTTCATCTTTTTCCCTTTTGGGCAATTTAGATAAAGCAAGAGCTCTGGTTGGAATGATATTGTTTTCTTTAGCAAATTTTATCGCTTGTAATACGCAATCTTTGGTCAATCTTTCAATATCTCTTGCTTGTCTAGGAGATAAATTAAACTCCTGTTTGATAATTTCTTTTTTTGATTTTACTAAGAGCTTAAATGTAGAAAGCATTTTTTTCTTTTGAATATCAGTTCTCATGCCACGGCAAGTTTTAATTCCTTTTAACTTTTCACTTAAAAGCAGCTCTGCACTTAATAAAATGGCTGCATGTCTTTGAGCTCGAACCAAAGCAAATTTATATTTATCGGGATTTAATTTTAATACATTTAATAATTTAGTTTCTGCTTCAACACATTTTTTTGCAACAGTAATAAATTGAGGTAAAGCTGTCGGATCCGTAGGAAGGGTAGGGAACGTATTGTCATTAACAGCAATAAGTTCTTTAGCTTCAGATAATTCATGTGGAATATCTTCACTTGTAATAGTATATTCCGCATCAATAATATTAGTTGTATCTATTACAGGATTTTGATTATCAATATCAGCCAAAGTTTGAGTTTGTGTTAAAGTTGTTACAGTATTGTTCATTTTATTTCCTTTCTAAAATTAAGGTTAAAATTCTCCCTATCCGGAAAAACATGGTCTTGCCGGTTATTAATTGGGAATGTTATGTAAAAGAGTTTTTTAGATTGAATTTGCTTCTAAGAAGTTTCCTGATTATTTTATGGAAGCATCTTTGATAGTTTCTCTATTTATCATTTTATAAGTTTCTCCTTGTTGTTGAATTATCAAAACGCCTATGTCGTTTGATAAGAATAGTGTAAAAAAAATTTAGATCAGAAAAAAGAAAAAAAAGATCAGAGATCTTTTTTTTATTGATTATTAAATGGTTATATCAAAGAAAAGCAAAAAAATTGCTAAAATGTTAGCAATTTTTTAAGGGGTCTATTGCTAATATATTAACAATATGTTAGAATATTTTATAATATTTTTATAAAAGAGGAGGATAATTTGATTAGTATATTGGAAAAGAAATTGAAAATTTCTCAGAATCTAAAATGCCAAAGAATAAGATATAAAATTTCTCGAAAGAAATTAGCTTTATGGACAGGGGTTTCTTATGGGTCATTAAGACGTTTTGAAGAGACAGGCGATATATCTTTTGAAGGATTTCTTAGATTAGCTGTATTTTTATATTGGGATTCAGCAATTTGTAGCCTGGAAAAAGAGCTTCCTACTATTTATAGAAATTTTGAGTATATTAATTTACATTATTCCAATAAAAAATATTTTGATGATTAATACTCGATTATATTTTTTACTTAATGATGTTGAAGTCTATAAGTTTTTTTATCTGAAATTTTACTAAAAATAGAGTGTGTTTTAAGGCTCTACATGCGTAAGGCCTTTTTTTACCCGGCTATAGGTGGGGTGTTAAAGAATCTTATAAAAAAACTACCATGGGGTATCCCAGGCGGGAAGGTGCCGGTAAATCCTATCCCCATATCCGGTGCATATGCTAAGTATATTCATTTATGTAAGAAGGATAGATACAGTTAATGATATATAAGATAGCGATTGTTTAATTTAGTGCTTGAATGTATTAGATTTAATAGTTGCTATGCCGTTAATTGTAAAATGTAGTGTTTTTCTGCTTTTAAATAACAAGGAGTTTATCTATGGCTTGTTTAATAAATATAATATTGGAATTAAACCAAATTTTTAGATGGATTAAAAGATTATGTATCTGACTTATTTTATTCTTATAAAGTTGTAGAGATTATCTGTTAATTAGGATAATACATAAGAAGTTTAAAACTTAGTATCATTGAGGGCTGGTAGTATTTAATTCTTTTCAAAGTTATCCAAACCCTTACAATATAAGTCGTGGTACTCAAAATATGCTGTACATAATATACAATACATTTGGAATATTTTTTCAGGATTTTTTGCACTAGGTTGTTTTTCCTTTAATCGATTTATTGTACTTCTCAATTTATTTAATTGATAAAGTATTTTATGACGAAATAAATACAATTTTAGCTCATTATATATATATTTTCCTAAATCTGTTTTATACATAATACTTCCATCTTCTTCGCGATACAAATGCTCAGAATAGATTGCATCACAAGGATCAATGAATCCCTTATTTCCAATAATAGCTTCTTCTGCAGTATGACCAACCCATTTATTACTTTTGGAACAATTACAATAGGGGCAGGAATAAACGAGGTTTTGATAATTATTTTCTAGTTCTTTGAAAAGGCTTTTAGGTGCAAAGTGATCAATATGAAAATTATTTATTCCACCGACAAAATGGTGAGAATCACCACAATATCCGCAAGACATATGAAAGTCTTGAGCTAATTGTTGCTTTATTTTTTTATCTTTGTAATTAAATTTTCGCGTAATTATTGACCGCTTAGGAGGAATTGTATGTATTCTTTTCACAATATTATTCCTCTAAAAGTTTATCAGCTTTTTTTAACAAATCATCAAGTTTATTAGTGTACAAATCTTCTTTTATTTTTGATGGTAATGCGGAAGTTCCATCAATAGAATTTTCAATTTTATTGTCCAAATCAATCATTCTTGAAATATCTTTCGTACTTCTTTCTTTTAGAGGCTTTTCTGATAATTCTTTCAATTCATGTTCCCAAGATTCAATTTGTTTTTTTGATTTTAAGATTTGTTGAATAATACGAGAATGAAATTCTTTTGTTGTTGCAGGGTTATTGAGGTAATTATCATATGTATAAACTTGGTACGCATCAAATATTTCATTTTGAAATAAACAATCCTCATATGCAGTTAATACAAATAAAGGATATTCTGAAATTTTTTCTTTTATTTTTTGTGCAATCATTACTCCATTTTTAGCTGTTGTAGAAAAGGACGATAAATCGTAATCTATTATTATAGCATCTAAGTTATTTTGGAGAATATCATCTATAATTTCTTCTGCTGTTTTATTAATATCAATAGGGTATAATTCTAAGTTATACTCTGCATATCTTTCATCATATATTGGAGTAGTTTTATCTTGTTGTTGTACAAAAATTGTTTGAATACTAGTTATTTTACTTGGACTATCATCTAAAATAGCGATGTTAAATGTTGTCATAGTTATGACCTTTCATTAGGAATAAGTAATTCTAATTCAAAACCACTTGTGTTATTTATAATGTTATATTTACCATTGTATTCGTTGATTATAGACGCAACGATATACATCCCAAGACCTGTGCCAATTACTTCTCCTGTATTTTTATCTATTTTATCAGTTACGCCAAAATTAAAAATATCGTAAGGGTCTTTATATATCTTAGAAATACCAGGTCCATTATCTTTGTAAATAATTTTGATATAGTTCTGCTCAGATAAAATACTAATAGTTATACTTCTATCCTTTTGCTCAACTTTTTTAAAAGCTTCTATAGAATTTATTATAAGGTTACAAATGATACTTTCTATATCGATAGAAAAAATCTTTTTTATTGCGGTTCCTTCTTCACCTCTTATACATAAATGGATATTTTTTTGATTGAGAAGAGGATTAAGTGTTGCTTCTATTTTTTTGATTAAGAGATATAAATCCGCTATATTTCGTTTTCGTTTATCTTGTTTTAGTTGTGTAATGACCACAGAAATCCAAGAAGTTAAAAAAGAATCATTTCTTTTTAAATTTTCTAGATATTGATTTATTAAATTTGTGTGTTTTTTTTCTATCACATATCTAAATTTATCAGCTCGACCTTTCAACTCTGCACTTAATCCAGAGAGATCGTGAACGATGGATGTCGTAATTAAGCCATTAGTTGCAAGAGCTCGCAATAATTTTATTTCAGTCAATAAATCTTCTTTTTCTTGATCTATTAATAAAAGTGCTTCTGCAAGTTGAGACTTCTCACTATGGCTATCTTTTGTAGGTAATATTTTACTGAACAAACTTTCTTCTTTGGAAGTCGAAGAAGTCATAATTTTTTTAGCTAAATTTCTTCCGTCATTTTTTTTTCTTGTATCTTCGTTTTTTTGATCATTATATTTTTTAAAAGTACGGATAATGTATTGTCGATCCTTTTCAAATACATTTATTATATTTACAAGGACAGTTTTAAAAGCTGAAAAATATTCATTGTCAATAATTCCTTCTCGACTAGATTTATCTAGAATGTTAGAATTATAGATACGAGAGATTTTTACATTTCCATAGCCTTGTGTGTTCCGTACTCTCCAACTTCCAGTCGGATGTGAAGGTGCAGCAGGACTACGAGCTTTTCTTGCATCTAAACTTAACCAATCAAAAGAATCTGAATTGGCATCTCCATATGGGCGAATTATAAAATTATCTCGGTAGATTTTTATTCCGGCATTTTGATTTAGCCATTTTTTTCTGTGATTACTTGTTGTTTTATAATAATAATTTTCTTTAGTATCTTCTGTCAAATTAGCTTTTAAAAAAATATATTCAAACTTGAATGCTCCGATGTTTTTAATTGTATTAATAAATTTAGAATCGGCAGTATTATTCAGTTCTTCTATACTATAATCCAATGAAAAATGTCCATTTATAAAATCCTCTTTTTTATAAGGAAATTTTTGAAAATCCGGATAAATAAAAATATCTTCTGAAATTTTAGGTATATCAAATTCGTTACGAAATAATTGTATATGAAAATTTTCACCATCAAAATCAGCTAATAATTTGTAGTCAAATTCATTAATTATTTCGTTTTCCACTAAAATTAATTTATTCGATAAGGACGTTTGTGTATATACTGAATAATCTTGTATACCGGTACTTGGTATAACATATGAAAGCATATCTATAATTTTCATTATAGTATTGTTAGTCCAATTATCTCGTAAATGTGTAATTTTTATTATTGTTCCTGTATGAAAGTCATTGATTAAGCTTTTATCAATGTCATTGAGAGCTTTTGCAATGTCTTTGGGTATAAAGTGTTTTATATCTTCATTTAAATAGTCTAAATCTGCAGCAACTTCATTAATTTTTTTTCCTACTTCTTCAAAGTTTTTCCAGTCTGTTTTCCAATATAATGTTTTGGGTGATGCTATATGTTTGGTGTACATTTCACAAACTTCACCCAGCCGATCTAATGCAAAACGACCAATACCCTTTTCTCCTGATTTTATACGATGCTTTTTAGACTGATATTCATATTTTTTATTATCAGTACCAATAAGCATCCAACAGTTTTGTATTATATCTTTTGTCATTCCTGTGCCATTATCAATTATATAAATGGCATCGTGCTCAACATCAAAGGTCAATATACATAGAGAAGCATCTGCATCGTATGTGTTTTTAACCAGTTCAATTATTGCTCCGTCGACTTTGGATACGCTTTCTCTTCCTAGTAAAATTGCCGCTCTAGACGAAATTTGATATGTTATTTTTTCCATTTTATAAAATCCCCGCATCAAACTCGAAATTATTAATGTCTTTGGGTGTAATTCTTAAAGATGTACCACTTGCTTGAATACCAATATTTTTTACATAATCTAAAAATTCTTGGCTATTAAGAATTTTTGCTGCTTTGGTTAATGAGATTTTATTTTTTTGTGTTATATAAATTCCTGCATAGGGAATATCTTCTTTACCTAATCTATAAACTTTTATGCTATCAGTCACCACTGTCGAAATTAATAGTTTATCTTGATTTAAATGCGCTAAGGCTTGACTCCTTCCATATTCAAACCATTTCGCAGATAAGTCTTTATTGCGATTATTCAGTTGTTTTTCAAAAGTTCTGAGGTATTTTGTAGCTTCGGGATATTTATTCTCAAATTCTACTGCTTGATATTTATGAAGTTTGTTATTTTGGTAATAATAAGGAAAAATGATGCGTTCTTCAATATTATAAGCAAGATTTCTTGGACTTTTTGCAGGTCTAGTTATGTCTTTTTCTATTTTGTATTCGTTGATTTCATACATGTTATTTACTACATTTTTACTTTTGAAGATAAAAGCACGGTTTAATAGTGTTGCAATGGAAATTTGAGCATTAAAGAAATCACTAAATTTTACCTTTGGGGGAGAGCAAATATTTGAAGTGCTTTTGAATATCCATTTTTTGTTCAATAATTTCTTAGAAATTGAAATACAGTCTTTGTTTTCTTCGTTAGTGTATAAAATATGTGTATTTTTTGAATCTTTTTCACACATTAAAATTGATGTAGCTACAAGAGCTTTTGAGAAAACTTTTTCTGTTTTAAAATCATAAATTTCATTAATTGAGGGTAAAATGAAGCCTCTAAGATTTTCAGCAAAAACATTTTTGAATATACTGCTAGGAATTAAATATGCTAGTTTACCTTTGTCAGATAAACAATTTATACTCTTTTCTATGAAAGCGTAACAATAATCAAATTTTCCTTTACGACAAGTTGTAAAATTATTTTTTATAAAATCTCTTGTTTCAATGGTTAAATCTCGATAGTTCATATAAGGAGGATTTCCGGCAATATATGAAAATTTTTGATTTAAATTATACTTTAGAAAGTCATCCTGATAGATATTCCACTGTATATTAAAGAGCCCAGATTTCTCAGCTATGCGATTCAGATTGCAAATACAGTCATTATATTTAGCAGCATCTATTTCAAAGCCCCAAATATCATTTTCAAGCCCAGCTTTAATTTCATGCAGAGATAAGTTACTTTTTTTACAATCTTTTATATATCTGGAAAGGACCTGCTTAAGAACAGATCCATCTCCACAAGAGTTTTCTAGAAATTTTTTGCCCAATAAATTTTTTTTATAGCCAATGATATCTAAGAGTTTATTAACTTTGTCTTCTGGAGTGAAAATTTGGCATCTATATAAATTCATCATATTAAACCTTAAATATCATTCAAACTAGATGGTTATAAAAATAACCAATTTTAGTGTACTTGGAAATATAAAAGATAAAAGGTTAATTTTACTTAATACACAAGATAAAAATACAAAAATTTTTATTAATTGAAAGAATGTACTAACTTAACCTCTAGTCATCAATGTTATTATGTTAAAAAGTACCCGATTTATCCCGAATATATTTATTAATGTTAAATCCAGTAAGCTATTGAAATACAAAAATAGGTAATAAAAAATTCGGATGTTGCTCAAAGCTTATGTTAACTTTCAAATATCAGGTTTAGTATAAGTATTTGATATATAAAGAAAAACATCGTTTTGACGTTTTGTGTTCTGAGGTATGTCTGTTCTATGCAGTTTTCGAACTCCAAAGTTATATTGTCGTGTTGTTTATTAAATTGGAGCGGTAAAAATTAAGCTTGTGTGTAAGTTTTTAACATATTGTCGTCAGCAGCATAAAGTTAAAATATATATTTAATCTTTCATTTGACTTTAGTCCTAGATGTTTTAATCTGGGGCTAAGGTTTTTTAGGAGAATGATGATGCCTGAGATAAAATGTCCGAAGTGTGGAGAAGTTTTTACGGTTGATGAATCCGGTTATGCAGCGATTATCGGTCAAGTTCGTAATGCCGAATTTCATAAGGAATTGCATGAACGTGAGGCTCAGCTTGCAAAAGAGAAGGAGAGTGAGCTTTCTCTTATTAAAACTCAGGCTAAAATGGAGCAAGAGCAATCTACGGCTGCTCTCAAACAAGAAATTGAGCGTTTGAAAGCAGAAATTACGACTGTTGCCAAAGATAAAGATATTGAAAAAGAACGATCTTTGAATAGTCTCAATCAGGAAATCGAACGCCTCAAGGCTCAAGTTCAATCCAATGAACAAGCTAAAACTTTGGCGGTTGCTTCGGCTGTAAGTGAGAAAAAAGATGAATTGGTTGAAAAAGACAAGAAAATTATGCAACTTGAAAGCCAACT
>CALVEI010000053.1 GCA_944326515.1 Candidatus Gastranaerophilales bacterium
AGCTACTTCTACAGGATGGACGATATAAGGCTCTTCGCTTATTCTATACTGTCCGGCATGTAGCTTTGCTGCAAATATGTATGCTTCTTCTATTTCTTTTATATCTTTTTCAGGTCTATGTTGCTGTACAAGCATATCTTTCAGTGGTTGAAAGATGCTAAAATCAGGACCCTGTTCTTCTTGCTCTTCTATAAACATTGTATCTTCTTGAGATACTTGATTTTTTTCTTCACTATTGTCTGTCATAGTTAATTATTGTACACTTTTAAGTGGTACTACACAAGGGGTATAAAGTGGAAAATTTTTATTCTTCTACAAGTGATGGGATTATTTTAAAAATTAAAGCGGTGCCTAATTCGTCTAAAAATGAGATTTGTGGATTGTTAGATAATGCGTTGAAGGTTAAAATCAAGGCACCAGCTGTAGAAAATAAAGCAAATGAAGAATTGGTTAAATTCTTTTCTAAACTTTTAAAACTTCCAAAATCTTCAGTAATTCTCAAGTCTGGTGGAACATCAAAGTTAAAATCTCTTTATATAGAAGGTTGTACTATTGATAAATTAAAAGATGTTTGTGGTAATATTGATGTATAATTATTTAATTAAGGAAGAAATATGATAACTACTGTATTTTGGGTTGTACAAATTGTTTCATCACTACTTTTGATATTGCTTGTTATGATACATTCTCCAAAAGGTGATGGAATAGCAGGTATTGGTGGGGCTTCTCATGTTTTTGCTTCACAAAAAAATGCTGAGTCAGGCTTGAACAAGCTTACAATGTGGGTTGCTATTGTGTTTTTTGTTTCAACATTTATAGCTGGCTTTAACATTTTTGGTTAAGCTGATTCAGTGGTTTATAAACATTTCTTTTAGGATAGTGTTTTATGACACTATCCTTTCAAGTTTTCTAGCTATTCTAACAATTGGTTTTTCTTCGTACCAGTTTATTGAATCAACTAATATTGTTTTGCATCCGAGAAGTTTTCCAAACAATATGTCTGTTAATGGTCTGTCACCAACCATTACCATTTCTTTTTCGTTAATTCCGTTTTCTTTTAAAAATGCCTTTGATACTTTAGTTGCTGGCTTTTTTGCAGGAGCTAAAACAGGAAAATCTATTTGTTTTGCTGCTTTAGATACGTATTCTAAATCACTGTTATTGGATATTATTAATAGCTTAAAATCTTTTTTTAGGCATTCAAACAATTCTAATGTTTTTTCAGAAAAAGTTGCTGATTTTGATTTCATTACCGTGCTATCCAAATCAAAAGCTATAACATTGATTCCTGATTTTTTTAGTATATCGTAGTCTATTTCGTAGACTGTTTTTGCTTCATAATCTGCTTTTACTATCATCTTACGTTTTTAATTCCTATTGTTCTAGCTAGTGCATATTTATAGTTTTGAGGATTTTGGCTTAATTTTACCCATATTTCGTCATTGGTATTGCCAACTTCCTTTTCTTCATCGACAGTAGCTTTGTATATTTTTTCTACAGTAGTTTCAAAACATTCTGTAGGTGTAATAATTTCTACTCTATCGTTTAAAAGGATTTTGTTTTTTATTTTAACTTTGAATAAAGTTTCTCCGTCTTTTTCTGTTTTATCCCAAAATTCAAACAGAAAATCTGAACCAGCAAGCCCTTTTGATACATCGTAACTGTAACCTTCGTGGTCTTGTTCGTCTAGGTAAAATCCTGTTGTATAGCCTCTGTTACCAATTTTTAAAAGTTGGTTAAACATTTCTTCTTTGTCCACTGTTTCGCCGTTATAGTAAGCATCAATTGCTCTTCTGTACGCTTTTGCAACTGCAGAAACGTAGTAGAGGCTTTTTGTTCTTCCTTCTATTTTGAATGAATCAGCGCCTGCTTCAATCAGTTGAGGTATGTAATTTATGAGCGCCAAATCCTTAGTGCTTAAAATATGTGTACCTCTTGCTGTTTCTTCAATTTCGTAGTACTCGCCTGGACGAGTTTCTTCCAATAATTTGTATTTCCATCTGCAAGGTTGAGAGCATCCGCCGTGGTTTGCTTTTCTTTCTCCGTGAGTCATATAGTCGCTAAGCAGACATCTTCCGGAAAGTGAAACACACTGTGCACCGTGGACAAATACTTCGAGTTCTATATCCGGTACATTTTTTCTTATTTGTGCAAGTTGTTTTATAGATAGTTCTCTTGCTAAAATTACTCTTGTTGCACCAAAATCTCTCCAAAACTTAACTGCATCCGAGTTGAGAGTGTTTGTTTGCGTACTTATGTGTATATCTATATCAGGTAATTTGTTTTTTATAACGTTTAAGATTCCAAAATCGCTGACTATTAATGCGTCAGGATTTGCATCTTTAATTATATCTATGTTTTGATGAAGGTTTTCAATGTCTTCATCATAGGCGTAGATGTTTAGTGTCATATAAACTTTTTTGTTATATGTGTGAGCTAAATCAATGGTTTTTTTTAGGTTGTCTGCTGTGATAATTTCACCTTTTCGCATGGAACGGAGGCTGAAATCAACCATACCCATGTACACAGCATCTGCACCGTAGTTTATTGCATAATCTAATTTTTCGATGTTGCCAGCCGGCAATAATAATTCAACTTTCTTGTCCATATTTTTATTCTATTATAAACATTGTTTTTGCTCTACCCTTGAAATCGATTTATAAGCGTGTTAATATGACAACACTTAGAATTAAATTTATGCGAAGGTGGTGAAAATAGATGCCAGAAGTTAAAGTCGGTGAAAACGAAAGTATTGAAAGCGCTTTAAAAAGATTTAAGAAAAAAATTCAAAAAGCTGGAATTTTGTCAGAAATTAAAAGACGTGAAACTTACGAAAAACCAAGCATAAAAAGAAAACGTAAATCTGAAGCTGCTCGCAAACGTAGAGTGTAAGCTATGAAGATATAAGTTTAAAGCCCTCTGAAAAAGAGGGCTTTTTTAATCCTTTTTATTTTGAAAATGATTATTTGTGCTTTTTAATAATATTGTCCATGCTACGGAAGATTTTTTCTGTCATTTCTTGGATGTAAGCACTTGATACAACTCCGTTCATAACAATATCAGCACATTGCATTGCCGGTCGTATATATGTTTGAGCAGTTGTGTTGACATTTTCAAACTGCATATCAGCAGCTTTTCCGACTTTACCTCTTGATTCTGCTCTTCTGTACCATCTTTCTTTTATTGTTTCAAATGGCGTAAAGACATAAACTTTTATATCCATTATGTCTCTAATACCTTCGTTTAATACGTATAAGCCTTCGTTAACTATTATTTTAGAAGGTTTTTTGAGTACACCGTGTTTAAAACTTTCGCAAGTGGTGAAGTTATAGTCCGGACTTCTTACTGCATCACCGTTTTTTAAGCTGATAAGGTGCTGCTTCATTAAATCAAGATTGATTGCTTTAGGGGTATCAAAACTGTAACCCTTTGCAAAAAATGCTTCGTAACTGCCTGCTTCTTTTAGCTCTTTAGACCAGTCATGGTAATAGTCATCGCAGCATACAATTGTATATAGATCAGTTCTTTCTTCTGCAATACAAGAACGTATAGCATTTTGAACAAAAGTTGTTTTGCCTGAAGCAGATTCTCCTGCTATACCAATGAGAAATCTTGTTTCAGGATCATTCAATGCACGTCTTGCAGTGTTGAAAATAACAGACTCTTTAACGTTGAGGAAAAGAGGGTGTTTTTGTTTTTTATCTTCTTCGAGAATTTTTTTCAAACACTCTACAATCTCAACTACAATAGCAAGTGTAGATGTTTGATTTTGTTCCATATTTTCTTTTGGTTTTTCAGTTAATTGCATGCCATAATTCCATTCAATAATAATTATCTTAGAATAAAACCAAGTTAAATTCTCTTATCTTTCTTTAAAATGTAAAAAAAATTAATGTTGCTAGTTAAGTACCTAAATATTAAGTAATTGTTATATTAATATTATGAGATATTCTGTTATTTCTTGCAACTTTTTATTTTCTTTTTTGCTAAAAAAAGTAAACAAAATATTTTTTTTTATTTTTTATTACTTATTTTATGTAAAAATTTACTTATGGCAAAGCAAATATTATCAGGAATGAATTTAGAAGAATTAACGGCTTTTACTGATTCTATTGGTGAATCAAAATATAGAGCAAAGCAGTTGCATAATTGGATTTATTTAAAATCTGTATCTTCTGTTGATGAAATGACAGATATTTCTAAAAAAACTAGAGAAAAAATTGAAGAGATTGCGCAAATTACTGATGTAAAAATCAAGCATAAACAGGTTAGCAAAGATGGTACTATTAAGTATTTGTTGGAATACGCAGATGGGAATTGCGTTGAGACTGTTCTTATGCGTTTTGATAATAGAGCAAATCTTACTGCTTGTGTAAGTTCTCAGGTTGGATGTGCATGTAATTGTAAGTTTTGTGCTACTGCGAAGCTTGGTTTTATAAGGAATTTAACACCGAGAGAAATAATTGAACAGGTTTTAACTATACAAAGAGATACAGGGCTAAAGGTTACTAATATTGTGTTTATGGGTCAAGGTGAGCCTTTGTTGAATTTAGACAATGTATTAAATGCTATTGATATATTTAATAACGATTTTGTTATAGGGATTAGAAGGTTAACTGTTTCAACTTGTGGAATAATTCCTCAGATAAATAAACTGGCTGAGCTCGATTTTCAGCCAACTTTGGCATTGTCTTTGCATGCACCAACCCATGAACTCAGAGAATCACTTATGCCTATTGAAAAGAAATATCCCATAGATGAACTTATGAGTACTTTAAAAAACTATGTCGGTGAAACTGGTAGAAGAGTTACGATTGAGTACACTTTGATAAAAGGTTTTAATGATACTGTTGAATGTGCAAAAAAATTGGCTGTTCTTTTAATTGGGCTTAAAGCAAATATAAATCTTATCATTTACAACCCTAACGATAAAGATGATTTTGAAAAGCCAAGTAAAGAATCAATTCAAAAGTTTAAATATATTTTGGAACAATCAGGTAAAAAGGTTACAATAAGGCTAGAACGAGGTTCTGATATTGATGCTGCCTGCGGGCAATTAAGCAATAAAATGAGGGAATAATATTATGAAATTACTGCCGTTATCTATTCAATTTATTAATCAAAAAAATAATAAAACTAAAGTTAATAATACTACTGTACCTGTTCGTTTGAATAGTTTAAAACAAGATGCAGTTTCATTTAGCGGAAATTTTTTGCAAGATGCTTATGAAAATCTTAGTGAAACTGTAAGTTCTAAAATTGTTCCATATTACCATGATAATAAACAGATATTTCAGTCACTTATTGATATAAATAACAAAACTACAGCTGTTATAGAGGCTTTCACAAAGGCAGAGTTAGAGTTGATGAATAAAAGATATTCTTATTCCGATCCTGCTCAAAACAAAGACTTAAAACCATTCCAACCTTTTGTTGAAAGATATTCAGCTCATGAGGATTCTATAAAAGACTACAATAAAGTTAAAAAAATATTGTCTGATGATTTTTATGCTTCTCCCAAAGTAAGCGAAGCTCTTAGTCAAGCTGATAAAGTAATGAAAAAAACTAACCCCGAGTTAGAAAAACTTAAGCCACTTTATCGCAAATATGTAGAAACTACGATTGATATAGATTTGCATAATGACCAAGAAACTTTACTTTTAAGCAATAAACCTTTGTTAGACAAGTTTAATAAATTAAAGAATGATTCTTTAAAATCAGTAGCTTTTGCTTATTCAATGCAAATGCCTGAAATAATAAATTTAATAAAATCAACAAAAGGTGTAGAAAAAGAAGTTGCTAAACCGACTCAGTCTGTTATGAAAACCCTTAAAACTATAGAAAATCTTCAACACTCTGCTGATTCTATAGTAAAAGGCATTAATAATTTTGACTCTAATAAAGATCGTATAACAGCATTTGTTAGTGATTTTAATAAAGGTAGTGATAGGTTACCTTCAGAAGTTGTTATCAAAGATGCTTACTCATCTTTGATAGAAAATTGTGATAAAAATACGCAATATTTTATAGCTAAACTTAATGATTTCTACAAAGAAGAGTATTTAGATAAAGGTGTTAAACTTGATTTTGGTTCTATTGATGAAACTTTGGGCCAAGAAAAAGAAACTGTAGAAAAACTATATGATCTAAAAAAATCTATTGATCAGGATTATATAAACCAAAATAACGAAAAAGTTTTGCGCGAAATTGGTTATGGTTCTACAGACGTAATCGAAGATTAGTCATTGACTACAGCAAAACACTTGCTGCTGTTTTCGGATGCTTTTGCTCTTGATAATTTGTCGATTCTCTTTCTTATTTTTTCTCCATGGTGAGAGTGTGGCTTTTTGTCTAAAAATAGTTTGTAGTAGTGTAAAGCTCTTTTGTGGTGAGACATTTTATCAAAGCATATTGCTAAACCTAAGTAAGCTTTGTTAAAAGAAGGGTTTATTTTTAATAATTGTGAAAATACAGTACCAGCTGATTTAAATTCTCCAATGTTCATATAAAGAGCTGAAAGATGATTGTAAGCACTTAAGTATGACGGATTATTTTCTATTATTGTATGATAAATCAATATTGCCATATCAAACTCTTCAATGCATTCGTGAGCAACGCCAAGTTGTATTTGAGCATTTATATTTGTTCTATCAAGTGATATTGTATGGTGGAAACATCTGATTGCTTCGCAAAATCTACCTGTAAGCATATAGCACAAGCCTAGCTCGTAGTGTATATCTGAAGAAAAATATGACATTTCTCTTGCTTTTTCAAGATATTTAACAGCTTTTTCGTAATCTTGTTCTGCTTTATAGGAAATTCCTAAGCCTTTGTAAACCCTATAATTGTTTCTATCCATCATGAGCGATTGCAAATAGTGCTTAATTGATTCTCTAAAACGATTAGAGAGTCTAAGCGCATCAGCTTTTACAAACGCGTTGTATGCTCCTGTTCTTTTTAAATTTGTTGGTTTAATCACAAAGGAATCAAGCCCGTGTGCTACACTTTTATATTTTATCCCCAATATCTCTTCCCCGTAAAATACCTGGCTATTATTATTTTAGAGATTTTTTGAGTAAATGTTATTAACCCTGCGATTTAATTTTTTAGACCATGTGGTTAATTTAAAACTTTCTAAAAAACAAATTTGTGCATTTTGTGTTTATAATACATAATTGTAGAGTTGTAGAGGTTTTAGATGACGGATATACTGCAAAAAAATTGTTCCTTTATAGCAAAAAACAATGATAGTTTAACAAAGAAATTAAATAATGTAGTTTCGGTTAATAAAAATATTACATTGGATACAAATTTGGTTGGTGAGTACAATCTGTTCGTTGACGGTATCCCTCTACATTCTATAACCGGGGCACAAGAAGAAGCTAAAAATATTGCAGCTTCTATTACTCATAATGATTATGGCACCATACATATAATATATGGCTTGGGGTTAGGTTATCTTGCTGATGAGTTTATACATGCATTAAAGGGTAAGGTCGTCGTGTATGAGCCGGACTTAGAGCTTTTAGCATTTGTCTTATCTGCAGTCGATTTCTCAGAAAATTTAAAAACAGAACGATTGTATATAGCATCTGATTTGAATGAATTACAAGGTATTTTATACAAGATTTATCGTTATAAAGCTAACGCTACATTCTCCTATCTCGACTACTATAAAACGCATAGTACAGGTTTTGATACATTTGTTGAGTGGTTAAAAAATGAACTGGTACTAATATCTCATAATTTCAATTTTCAAGTGAAAAATATGTATTCATTTTTTAACTCAACATTGAAAAGACTGGATAAAAAGTTTCAACTTAAAAAGTTAACTGATTATAAGGACTCGTTTAAGGATTTTCCTGCTATCATTGTTTCAGCGGGTCCCTCTTTAAATAAGAATATTGAAGCTTTAAAAAATGTTAAAGATAAGGCTGTTATTTTTTGTGTAGGTACTGCACTTGGGACTCTATATAAAAACGGAATAACTCCTGATTTTCTAAATGTTATAGAAAGAGTGAATACCTCTCATCACTATAATCTTCCTTTTGCGAAAGATATTTCTTTTATATCTGAGCAATTTTCTGAGCCGTCCTATTTAGATATTCCTTTTAAGGATTATTTTTTGACAAATTCTTTAGAAAATGATGATTCAAAATGGTTTTTAGAAAAAGCAGAGCAAGATTTTGTTCCTTTTGAAACAAAAGGAACTGTTTCATATCATGCATTGTATAGCGCTTATTATCTTGGATGTAACCCTATAATATTAATTGGTCAGGATTTGGCTTATAGTAATGGTTCTTGTTATTCTAAAGGCTCAAAGTTTGAAGATTTATTGTGTATATTTGATCCAGAAGAAAACAAGTATAAGATAGTAGCTAAAGATTTTGATAAGTTTAAAGACGCATATTGCGCTTCAGTTAATTGGGATGAAGATAAGAAACTAGAAAAGATAAAACTTAGATTGGAAAAATATAATCAAAATTTAGTTACAGTACAAGGCCAAAACAATAATCTTTTGCCAACTGATTCCGTTTATTCTCTGTTCATCAATTATATGCAAGATTTTGCTGCTAGACACAAGGATGAAAGGAAATTATTTAATGCATCTCTTGGTGGTGCGCTTATAAAAGGTTTTGAGATTCTACCATTAAATGAAATTTTTCAAACTATTGATGTAAATGTTGATAAGTCTGCATTAATGTCTGATTTTTACGCTAAAAAGACAGATGCTGGGTATGACTTGTTGAAAGTTAGGAAAAATCTAAAAAAAGATTTTGAGGTTTTGAAGAAAGTGCTTGTAATTGCTGAGCCTGCATTAGAAAAAGTAAAAAAATTTAAAAAGACTCTCGAAACTAATCCGGGTTTTGATTCTGATAAATCTAAAATGCTTGATAGTCTTTCTTCGATATTTTCTAAAATAGTTAATGATTATATGCTTAAAAATCGTATAATAAAAATGCTTACGGCTGAAGAGTATAGTGAGATAATTTATCTAAAAAGAGAATATCCTAA
Source organism: Candidatus Gastranaerophilales bacterium (assembly GCA_944326515.1). Taxonomy (GTDB): domain Bacteria; phylum Cyanobacteriota; class Vampirovibrionia; order Gastranaerophilales; family Gastranaerophilaceae; genus Limenecus. The sequence goes on from CALVEI010000053.1 coordinate 9,016, forward strand.
AATTTTGGATAGAGAAGTTTTAAATCTCTTTGTTGAGGCATATTTTAAGTATTTTTATGATTGTACAGTTAAAATAAATAGAACTCTGGATTCATTGAGTAATACATTAGAAGAATTGGAAAAGATAAAATGAAAGCTGTTGTACAAAGGGTTAAAAATGCTTCTGTAACTATTGATGGTAGCCTTTATTCTAAGATAGGTGCAGGCATGCTTATATTGTTCTGCGTAGAAAAAGATGATACTCAAGATATGCTTGAATGGATGGCTAACAAAGTTGCCTCTTTACGTTGCTTTGAAGATGACAACTGCAAAATGAATAAGTCGGTAAAGGATATCAATGGAGAGATACTTGTTGTTTCGCAGTTTACATTAGCTGCGGATTGTAAAAAAGGTACCAGGCCAAGCTTTGACAATGCTGAGGCTCCTGCTAAGGCAAACTCAATGTATGAGTGTTTTGTGAAACTATTGGCACAACAAGGTATTACTGTTAAAACAGGTAAATTTGCAGCGATGATGGATGTTTCTTTGGTTAACGATGGTCCTGTTACCTTTGTACTTACGAAATAATACGGTATGGATTTGTAAAAATGCTTGCTTATATTTATGTTTGCATATAAAATAGTATAAGATATTAGAATTTTAATTAATAAGATGTCGAGGAGCTAATTTTTTTTAATAGCCTTTCGCCTTTTACTTTAAAGGGTAGTCAAAAATGTATGTAAATAAGTGTACTAAATGCGGAGCGGAATTCGAAACTAAAAACCCCAAAAGGGTGATTTGTCCTAATTGTTTGTATCCTGATAAAAAATCAGATTCAGATAATTCAGGATCTTCTTACAGTGATAATTCACAGAATCAGCAAGGTTTTTCAAATAGCGGTTCTTCATATGAACGTCCTGCTGCATACAGTGCTGGCGGGTATTCTACAGATAACTCGTATCAACGTCCATATCAACAAGACAGGTCAAGATATGACGGAGGACAAAGAGGCTATAATCAAGGTGGTTATCAGAGACCGCAACAAGGTGGTTATAACCGTTCACAAGGTGGGTTCCAACGTCCACAACAAGGCGGATATAATAGACGTCCTTACGATAGAGACGGAGGACAAAGAGGCTATAATCAAGGTGGTTATCAAAGACCGCAACAAGGTGGTTACAACCGTTCACAAGGTGGGTTCCAACGTCCTCAACGACCACAAGGCGGCAGGCCTATGGGAGGAAGAAAACCGATGGGAAGACCACAAAATAGGCCGCCAAAACAATTGCTTGTTAACAAGGATCAATTAATACAAATTGAAGAATTGTATAAGAAGATGTTGCCTCTTCCAAACCCAGATGCACATGAAGTTATCGGTGAGCAAATTGGTTTAGAAGCAAGAAAGGTTTTCTTTGGTATAAATCTTGTCAGACAAAAGTTGATGTTGCCTAAGTTGGCATTTCCTAAGAGAAAATTGGCTGTTTCTCCGGATCAACTTGCTGCTATAAAAATGTTGTATGAACCGTTGTTGCCTTTGCCTCCAATCGGTTGTCACAAAATTATTGCAAGTCAATTAAAAATTGATGAATGGCGTGTACACGTTGGTATTGGATTGATAAGAAAACAACTAGGTCTTGATAGATGGAATCCTGAACGCGAGGATGCTCCTGAAGAGTTTAAACAACAACCTAAAGAGGTTGTTGACTCTAAAGAAACAGTCGCGAAAGATGTAGAGGCTGTTGTTGAGGAAAAACCTAAAAAACGTGGAAGAAAAAAGGCAACTGAAGTTTCTGAGGAAAAGGCTGAAGACATAGTAAAAGAAGATGAGTAAGTTAGTTTCTATCGGTAAAATCTTAAATTTTCACGGAATTAAGGGTGAAGTTAAAATGGGCTTTACTGCCGGTAAGGAATCTTTGATTAGCTCTCTCAAGCACGTTTACATTTTTCATGACAATGTAAAACATACTTATGATGTTCTGTCCGTTCGTTTTCATAAAAATTTTGCAATTATTAAGTTTGCTAATATTAATTCTATAGACGATGTTATGAGTATAAAAGGTCTTCTTGTTCACGTTACAGAAGAAGAGATAAAATCTTCTCTTGAAAATGATGAGTTCTTGATATCTGATTTGTCTGGGATGGATGTTTTCGACACAACTGGTGAAAAAGTTGGCATAGTTAGTGGTGTTGGCGAGAATAGGGCTTCTAATCTATTAGAGATACAAAAAGTGAGTGGTTTAAAGTTTATGGTCCCGTTTGTTAAGGAGTGGGTCCCTGTTGTTGATATCGAAAATAACAAAATTGTCGTAAATATGATGGATGGTATTGAGTCCTTATTTGTAAATCAGGGTAATAATTGATGCGATTTGATGTATTGACACTTTTCCCTGAGATGATTGAGCAAGTTTGTTCTCATAGTATTGTTGCCAGAGGTATTGAATCTGGGCTTATTTCTGTTAATGCAATAAATCCTCGTGATTACACAAAAAATAAGCATAAAAAAGTAGATGACACACCTTATGGCGGTGGTGCAGGTATGGTTTTGATGTGCCAACCTTATTTTGACTGTTTTGATGCTATTGATAAAACTCAGGAGTCTGAAATCATTATACTTTCTCCTCAAGGTGAAACTTTTAATCAGAATATGTCTGTTGAGTTATCAAAGAAATCACATATTGTTTTTATATGTGGGCATTATGAAGGATTTGACGAACGAATTAAACAGTATACCGCAGCTCGAGAAGTTTCTATTGGCGATTTTGTCCTGACAGGTGGAGAATTGCCTGCAATGTGTATGATTGATTCTATTTCAAGAAATATAGATGGCTTTTTGGGGAAAATTGATTCTGCTCATTTTGATTCTTTTTCAGATGGTTTACTTGAGTATCCTCAATATACAAAACCCAGAGATTATAATGGCTTAAAGGTCCCGGAAGTATTGCTTAACGGAAACCATCAGGATATTGATCGTTGGAGACGAAAACAACAGATGATAGTTACTTTAAAAAAACGCAAAGATTTGTTTGATATATTCAGAAAAAACTGTAATAATAAAGATGATATAAAACTTTTGAATGAGGTAATTTCTGAGTTTAAATTGTAATATGGTTAAGATAGTTAGATAGGTTTTGTGCATATGGATATCAATGTTGAGCAATTAAGAAAACTATTTGATATGGCTGGAGTAAATGTAGATATTTCAGATGTATCTTCTGATGACATAACAAAAGCTATTATTGCTATTGAACGTAAGTTGTTATCTTTTTCTTCTAATGATTCTTTATCTACTATTCCTGCTGAATTTAATATATTGATTATTGATGATATGGAACTTTCAATATATCAATTTAACCAGTTATTAAAAAAGGTCGGAATTGTTCCAACTGTTGCTAGAACAAAAGCGGAAGCTTTGGCAGAATTGAAAAAGAAAAAATATGACTATATTGTAATTGATTTGTTCTTGCCGGATGCTGATGACGGTATTGAGTTAATTGATGAATGCATTAAATTAAGAGATGCTAAAAGAACAAACAAGATTATTGTTATGTCTGGTACTGACGACAAGGATCTAATCGAACGTTGTTACAAACGTGGAATAGATGAGTTTGTTCCAAAAAGTAGTAATTGGCACGATCAAATATTGAAATTTATTACTTCATCTTTGACATCAAAGCAACACGAAGATTTCTTTAAGTATTCAATTAATAGTGATATTTGTTGCTATACAATCAATAAGTTTAATGGTCAAAAACATATTGATATGCTACTTAAAGACGTTACTACAAGTCTTTATACCGGTCAAATCAATATAATTTTCAATATGGAAAACGTTAAAATATTTGATGATGAATATACAAATGTATTTACTACATTATTTAAAATGTGTAAAGAAAAGGGCGGTAAGTTTATGCTTGTAAAAATTTCAGAATCAGTTAGAGATGCTCTCGCTGATGCCTTTTTAGATAATCTTATTCCAACTTTTTCAAGTGTAGATGTTGCAGTAAGCAATATTGTTCAAGGTTAGTCTTCTATCATATTGATTCTTCTTTGATGTCTTTCACCAAGAAATTCTGTTGTTAACCAAATATCGGTTATGTCTTTAGCTAGTTCTTCGCCAACAATTCTTTCACCCAGGCAAAGAATATTTGAGTTGTTGTGTAGTCTAGACATTTTTGCTGAGCAGGTATCAGATACAACTGCTGCTCTTATTCCTTTGACTTTATTTGCTGCCATTGACATTCCTATGCCTGTTCCACATATAAGAATGCCTCTTTCATATTCTTTTTGGGCTATTTTATTTGCAACATTCTTTGCAATTATTGGGTAATCGCAAGATTCTGTGTTATAAGTTCCTGCATCATATACTTCTATTCCTTTGGCTTGAATATAGCTTATAAGCTTATTTTTTAGGTTAAATCCTGCGTGGTCGCTGCCTATTATTATTTTTTCCATAATTTTGCTCCGTTCTTTTTGCATAATAACATATTATGTAAATATATGTTAATAATTGCTTTAAAAAGTTAAAGTCATGTTAAATCAAAACCGATTACTAGTATGTGAAGATTATAAGGGATGAAATACATGCTTAACAAGATTATTGATGGTGTAAATGATTTGGAAGAATTGATGTGTGAATATTCTGAGATGAACTCATTTCTCTTTTCTCATAATAAGATATTTATGATTGCAAGCAATTCTGTTTATAAAACACCAGAATACAACTATCAACCATATACGTTCAAATATGGAGATTACAGCATGGATGATTATATAAAAAGTTATGTCTAACCAACATTCCTTATTTTTTAGCTAAGAAACTCTTTATTTCTTTTGCAAGTTGATTCGCTTCGACTTGCAAATTTTCATATGTAGAGTCGTTACTTATTACAAAATCCCAGTCTTGGTTGTTATCTAAATCTGTTTCAGTAATATCTGTTTCTCCTACAAGCGTGCCTCTGTTTGCTCTTGTTTCTCTTGTTGCATTTACTCTTATTGTAATAGCACTAGCTTCTTTAAAAAATTCAAGCTCTCTTTTTACACTTACATCTGTAACTATTATGTTACCCGGCATTTTTATTACTTTTTTAATCCAGTAGTCTTTGTCTTCTGATCTTCTTTTATTGCCAAGATTTATTAAATCTTGTCTGTAATTTGCTTTATTTTTTTCTATTTCATCAAAGGTTAGCCCTTTTTGTTCGCCATATTCTATTTTTATAGCGTCTCCAAGACCTATTCTTTTGAAATTTGTTAAGTTTTGTAACAGGATTTTTGCGACTGTATCCTTGCCGCTGTACTGTTTTCCGGAAAGTATAATAATTTGCTCAGCCATATTTTAGCAATCTCCATTGTCTTTTTGTTTTTATGGTTTATATTATTATACACCAATAATTT
>CALVEI010000054.1 GCA_944326515.1 Candidatus Gastranaerophilales bacterium
GGCGGAACAGCAACAATGTATAAAGGCAACTTCTTTAACGCAACAACATTATCAGTTGGAGCAACAGCAGGAGATGCTAGTACAATGTATGGAAATGAAAACTATGCAATGTTGTTAGCAGGAATAGGAAACAAAACAGGATACAACTTTGAATTTAAAGACGGAAGAATAATCTTGCAACCAAACTTCTTAATATCATATACATTCGTAAATACATTTGATTATACAAACGGAGCAGGTGTCCGCATCAAGTCAGACCCACTTAACGCAATCCAACTTGCACCCGGATTAAAACTTATTGGAAACACTAAAAACGGATGGCAACCATATTTAAGTGTAGCAATGATATGGAACTTACTAGATGACAGTAAGGTAACAGCAAACGATGTAAGATTACCAGAGATGAGTATTGATCCGTATGTACAATATGGAGCAGGTATACAAAAGAGATTCAAAGACAGATTCATAGCTTTTGGTCAAGCAATGATACACAACGGTGGTCGTAATGGTGTATCTTTAACCGCTGGATTTCGTTGGTCTGTCGGCAAGTGATTTTGTAAGGCTTCAATATCTCGGCGGAATAAGCAAATTAGATAACTCAACCATTGCGAACAAGTCCATTTGTATTTTTCATAGGGCTTCTATATCTTGGCTAACTATGTCAATTAGACACATAAATTGTTAACAACAAGCCCATTGGTATTTGTTTAGGGCCACAGGCCTTCCCACTACTTAGTACTTTTTTTATATGGCTTCAGTATCTCGGCTAACTATGCCAATTGAACACCTCAATCTGTAAACGACAAGTTTAATTACAATTGTTGTTTAGTGGCACAGTCTTTTCTTCTGTTTTTGGTTTTTTTATACCCCATCTTGGTGTACTATTGCAAATTATTGTTGCAAGTATGTTAGCATAGCTGTCACCACTATTAATTGTTGCTATTAGCTAGTTGTATTTATATTGTATTTTGTTAATAAAGAATTTATTTCATTATTTTTGTTAATGCTATAAAAATAGCCATAAAGTAGTAAAAATAAACATACCGAATTTGTGCAATGTAAAAAGATGCTAATGAGGTTATATTTACTATGTAAATCCTCAACTCTTCTGATTGCTTGTACTTAGTGCTCACCTCTTTTGCTTTTTATTTGCGAGAGAGGTTTTTTTTATGCTTGTTTATTTCTGAGTTTTTCTACAAAATGTTTGATTCGTTCGATTGCCATTTTTAGGTTATCTAAAGAGTAAGCGTAAGATATTCTAAGATATCCTTCTCCACAGTCACCAAATGCTGTGCCAGGGACTACTGCAACTTTTTCTTCCATTAAAAGTTTAGTAGCAAATTCTTCTGATGTCATATTGAATTCTTTTATGCAAGGAAAAACATAAAAAGCGCCGTATGGTTCAAAACAATCCAGCTGCATTTCTTTAAATTCATTAATGAGGAATCGTCTTCTTTGGTTATATGATTGTCGCATTTTCTCAACTTCTTCATCACCTTTTTTTAATGCTTCAACTGCTGCATATTGGCTTGTAGTTGGGGCACACATAATTGCAAACTGATGAATTTTTGTCATTTGTTTTATTATTTCTTTGGGCCCGCATGCGTAGCCTAAACGCCATCCTGTCATTGCATAAGATTTTGAAAAACCATTGATTAGAATAGTTCTTTCTTGCATTCCTTCAATGGCTGCTATTGAAATATGCTTGTCTTTGTAAGTAAGAGCTGAGTATATTTCGTCGGAAATCACAAGCAAATCTTTTTCTATGACTATTTTTGCAATTTTTTCTAGGTCTTCTTTTTCCATAATTGCCCCTGTTGGATTATTAGGATATGGAAGAATAAGAACTTTGGTTTTATCTGTTATTGATTCGATTAGTTCTTCAGGTTTTAGTCTAAATTCGTTTTCTGCTTTAAGATTTATTATTACCGTTTTTGCGTCAGCAAGTAATGCACAAGGCTCGTAAGAAACGTATGAAGGCTGCGGAATTATAACTTCATCTTCTGGGTTGATAACAGCTCTTAATCCTATATCAATAGCTTCTGAACCGCCGACAGTAACAACAATTTCTTTTTCAGGATCGTAATTTATTCCTTGAGTTCTTTTAATGTAGTTTGATATTTCTGCTCTTAAGTCTTTTAACCCTGCGTTTGATGTATAGAATGTTTTGCCTCTTTCCAGAGAATAAATACCTTCATCTCTTATAAACCAAGGTGTATCAAAATCAGGCTCTCCAACTCCTAAAGAAATTGCGTCTTGCATTTCATTTACTATGTCAAAAAACTTTCTGATACCGGATGGTTTTATGTTTACAACTTTATCTGAGAGAAAATTTCTCATGGAGTTATAACCTCTCTCTCGTCTTTTGTTGTTTTATTTATGATTGTTCCGTGGTCTTTATATTTTTTTAGAATAAAGTGAGTTGCAGTGCTTAATACACTTTCCATTGTTGATAATTTATCTGAAACAAATCCTGCAATTTCTTTTAAACTTTTTTCTTCCAATGTCACAAGCAAATCGTAGCCACCAGAAAGAAGGTAAACTGATTTAACTTCAGGGTAGTTATAGATTCTTTCTGCTATCTTGTCAAAACCTTGACCACGCTGAGGAGTTACTTTTACTTCTATAAGAGCAGATACTTTTTCTATGTCTGTTTTTTCCCAGTTTATAAGGGTATGGTAGGCGCAGATAATGTTTTCTTTTTCTAGCTTAGATATTTCTTCAAGAACTTGTTCTTCTGTTACGCCTAAAAGTACAGCAAGCTCTTTAAAATCAATTCTGCTGTTTTTTTCAAGGATAGAAAGTAATTCATCTCTCATAATTCTATATCTCCGAAGTCTGTGATTAGTTGATTATAGTACATTGCTTTACATTTGTAAAATATTTGTCCTGCCTGCAAAAATACGATATTCTTTATATTGAGGGACATGTCTTATTGTTCTTCTTGGGATTGAGTATCGACTAATATTATAGCAAGGCAAAGCTTTATGGATAATTACAAGACAAAAAGGATAATAGTTGTTGATGACGAAACGATGATGCTTTCTACTCTCAAAATGCTTTTGGGTATAGAGGGCTTTAATAATGTGCAATTTTTTGATTCTCCTAAAAATGCTTTGGCTGCTATACAAGAGAACATTCCTGATTTAATAATTTCTGATTTTATGATGCCTGATATGAATGGTATTGAATTTTTGAGTGAGGCTAAAAAAGTATGCCCTGATGTTAGTATGATTCTTTTAACAGGATATGCAGATAAAGAAAATGCAATCAAGGCAATTAATGAAGTTGGAATATACAAGTATATTGAAAAGCCTTGGGATAACGAAGATTTATTGTTGAATATCAGAAACGGTCTTGAAAGAAGCGGTTTGATTTCTGCTTTGAACCAAAAAATATCAGAGCTTTCTGATGCGAAAGCGCAGCTGGAAAAATATTCTCATTCTTTGGAAGAATTGGTTGCTCAAAAAACCGCAGATTTAGTAGAATCTAACACAAAACTAAGTGCTATCATCAATTATTGTGCGGATGGTATCGTAATAGCTTCAAAAGATGGTGATATTGTTCAGGTAAACCCTGCTTTTGAAAATATTACAGGTTTAGATAAAAATCTTTTACAATCAAAAAATTTAAAAGAGCTTGTTGTAGCAGCAGATGAAAAAGTTCAAAAGATTACCAATGAGCAAAAAGAAATTTTACTAAGAGATGCGGCAATAAAAAATTGTATTAATGACAAGAATATTCCTGTAGAGATAAATTTTGCACCTATTTTATCAGACAAAAAAGATGATGATATCAGATATGTTGGTGTTGTTCGTAATGTTAGCTTGCAAAAAGAAATGGAGCGTTTAAGAGACGATTTCATCGCTACTTTAACTCATGATTTAAGAACACCTCTTCTTGCAGCGATACAGACATTGCAGTTCTTTTTAGATGGTTCGTTGGGTGAAATCTCAGATAGACAAAAAACATTACTTGATACAATGAAAAAGAGTAATGAAGACATGTTAGGGCTTGTTAATGCATTGCTTGAGGTTTATAAGTATGAGTCAGGCAAATTGAATTTGTGCAAGACAACATTTGTATTGAAAGATTTTATAGAAGATTGTGTGGCTCAGGTTAAGCCGTTAGCCGATAAGAAAAATATAAACTTGGAAATTCTGTTTGACGGTACTGAGGATGCAGATATTACCGCTGATCGTAATGAATTACGCAGAGTTGTATTGAATTTGTGTGGAAATGCACTTAATCATACACCAAAAGATGGACACATTGAGGTGTTTTCGGCTAATAAGGAAGGTAATTTAGTTTTAAGCGTAAAAGATAACGGTATTGGTATACCAAAGACTGATATTTCAAAATTGTTCAAGAGATTTTCTCAAGGTACAAGTCAAAAACGTTCCGCAGGGACTGGTTTGGGGTTGTATCTGTCAAGACAAATAGTAGAAGCACACGAGGGTAAAATTTGGGCAGAAAGTGAAATTAGCAAGGGTAGTGTTTTTTCTCTTATGATTCCGAATTCTCTCAATGTTAAGGATAGAGTTTAGCGATTATGGATATGAATAAAAAAGATATAAAAGTTTTACTTGTCGAAGACCATACTATGATTAGGATGGGTACAGCTCTTGTTATAGAACAAACTGATGGCATAACTCTTGCTGCAGAAGCAGAAAATGGTGTAGAAGGTGTAGAAAAGGCAAGAGAACTTTTGCCTGATGTTATACTTATGGATATCGGACTTCCTGATATTGATGGAATTGAAGCAACAAGAAGAATAAAAGAACTCAATTTGAATGCAAAGATTCTTATCTTTACATCAAGAGATAATGAGGATGATGTTTTTGCCGCTTTGGCAGCTGGAGCTGATGGTTATATTATGAAAGGTGCGACAGCACAACAGCTCACATCTGCTATATTTGCTGTGAATGAAGGCACTGCTTGGCTTGATCCCGCTATTGCAAGGCTTGTTTTGTCGAATGTACAAAGACAAAAGACAGAAAATAATGTAACAAATGAAATAAATTATAAAGCAGGTAAAAATACATTTGGTTTAACTGAAAGAGAGATGGAAGTACTTGCGTTGATTGTTGATGGATTAACTAATCCAGAAATTGCAGAAAAACTCTTTATTACAAGAGCTACCGCTAAGGCACACGTTCACAGCATTTTGCAAAAATTATATGTGGATGACAGAACTCAAGCTGCGGTAACAGCCATGAGAGAGGGGCTTGTTTAATATGAATAACAGATTTGTTCTGTTAATTATCTGTGCTTTATGCTTTTTGCATATGCTTTTAGTGTGTGATAAAGCGTATTCATTTGATTTTAAACGAGATGTGTCTTCAAAATTCTTTTGGACAAAAGCATATAAAGAAAAACATCCTGCTCCTGTAAATAATATGCCTAAAACTATGGCGGAATACTATCGAGATGTTAATAAGGCTGCGGCAAAAGCTCAGGATATACCTTCCCCTCACTTTGAAAAGGATGACAAGCTAGTTGATTTGCCAGATCCTATGATTTCTCTTGTAAAGTATAATAATCCTCCTGGGAAAATTGACATTAACTTAAATAGTTTGAAGAAAAAAAGAAAGATAAATTCTATTGGGGTTGTATCTCCAAATCTTGACAGAATGGTTTATACTTCAGTTTTTTATTATCCGTCAACACAAACTGCAGGTAGTGAATTGTATTTAATGGATTTAGATACAAATAAAACGGTGCAAAGTAGAATTGAAGAAGCACATGTAAACCACGGTCAAAAGTCTTTGTTTCGGACAGAGATGGATTCTTTAGATTTAGACATTCAAAAGACTTTAACTATTATTGATTGGTCAAAAGATGGAAAAAGATTGGCTATTAAAGAAAAAATATCATATACACCCGAAGGATTGTGGAAGACAAATCTTTTAGTTTATGATTTCGAAACAGGTAAAATTAAAGATCTATCTGAAATACGCAGTGCAATTCAATATTATTGGCGTAGTAATCATGCATTAAGGTTGCAAGATTATAGATGGGACATTTATCCGATAGGTTGGGACGCAAAACATCCTGAACGTGTTATTGTTTTTGCTTATGCAGCAACAGGAGAAAGGCCAAAGTATTTAGGGGCTTGGTCTATAGATTATAAGGGGAATAGGGCAATGTTGTTATCTCCTGTGAATACAAGTTTTGAGATTTCACAAAATGGTGTTTGTCTAAAAACAGAAGGCATAAAATAAGGGGGAAAGGTGTATAAATACTATAAAAAATATGTTCCGTATTTGTTTTTGCTTCCAGCTGCAGTGATACTGGTATTGTTCTTTTTTATACCTTTTTTTGAAACTATTCTGTTGAGCTTTTTTGATTACAACTCAAATATATATCATCCTGTATTTGTTTCGGTTGATAATTACGTAACTCTTTTAAAAAGCCCCGTATTTTATAAGGTTTTATGGAATACTTTTTTATATTTAATAGTCGCTGTTCCTTTTTTGGTAGTTTTTCCTCTGGTAATTGCTATTATGATTAACCAGAAAATCAGAGGAGTTACTTTATATAAGATACTTATTTATCTTCCTGTAATCGTTTCCATTGTTGTTGCTGCGATTGCTTTTAAATGGTTATATGCTCAACAAGGAATTTTGAATTATGTTGCAGGGCTGTTTCATATAGATCCTGTTGGATGGCTAACTGATCCTAATGTAGCATTGTATTCGGTTATTCTTGTGACAGTGTGGAAGGGAATTGGTTATTACATGATGATTTATCTTTCTGCGTTGATGGGTGTTCCAAAAGATTTATATGAAGCTTGTGATGTTGACGGCGCTAATCCTATTACTAAACATTTGACGGTAACCTTACCTCATTTGATGCCCACTATAGGTCTAGTTACAATGATTTCTTCAATCTCTGCGATGAAGGTTTTTGTTGAAATCTATGTTATGACAAAAGGCGGGCCTTTAGATTCTAGCAAGACAATTGTTTATTACATATATGAGCGCGCATTTGAAAATCTGGATTTGGGCATTGCTTCAGCAGCATCCGTGATTTTGCTTGTTATTGTACTAGTTATGTCTGTGTTGAACTTTACTTTGTTTGAAAATAAACAGTATCAGTTGTAGGAGAATAGAATGAGAAATTTTAAAAGCTTTTCAAGAGGATTTTTTATACACCTTACGCTGATAACTGTATCATTGTTATCAATATTTCCATTTTTGTGGCTCTTGTCTACAGCGTTAAAAGGTAGTGATGAAAATATTTTTCAGTATCCACCGGTGTTTTTCCCTCAAAGTCCTACTTGGGAGAATTTTAAAGGTGTTTGGAATCAAATTCCTTTTATGTTGTACTTTTTAAACAGTATGATTGTTGCCGGTTTTACTGTCATTCTTAATTTGATTTTGAGTTCACTTGCTGCTTATCCTCTTGCAAGAATGGAATTTAAAGGTAAAAAGACAATATTTTATGCAACGCTTGCAACTATAATGATTCCTTTTCAAGCCATAATGTTGCCTGTGTATTTGATTGTTTTAAAGCTGCACATGGTAGATTCAGTCAACAGTGTTATGGGCTATGTAGGTTTGATTCTGCCTTTTGCTGTTAATGCTTTTGGTATTTTTCTTATGAGGCAAGCTTTTCTTGCTATACCTAAGGAAATGGAAGAAGCTGCTTTTGTTGATGGTTGTAATGTTTTTCAAATATGGTGGAAGATTCTTTTGCCAATGGTGAAGCCTACTCTTGCTGTGTTAGCCATTTTTACCTTTATCGGTTCTTGGGGTGAGTTTTTATGGCCAAGTATTGTATTGACGAAAAAAGTTCTATATACGCTGCCGGTTGGTGTTAATGATTTGCAAGGTATGTTTAGTGCAAACTGGAGATATATTGCTGCTGGTTCAATAATATCAACAATACCTATTATTGTTTTCTTTATTGCTATGCAAAGGTACTTTATTTCAGGTGAGAATGATGGTGCTGTTAAGGGTTAATTTTTAAATAAATTTGAATCAATTTCAATATATTATATCTTTACAAAAGCAGGTAAAAGCTGTTAAAATACAAAAAATTCCCCGTTTGTAAAATTTGTAAATAAAATCATGCAGGCATGGCAAATTTTGCTTATGAGGGTTTTTATACTAAGCATATCAGGAAGGTCTTGAAGTTGAATTTCGATAATTTTAACAGTTTTAAAAATCTTAATGATTCTGCGCCTGAACAAAAAAATGCGGAACATCAAGGATTTGAGAAAAAACAATCAAATCCTATAATTCCGAGTGGTTTGATTTCGAAAATCAACTCTATTAATAACAGAACAACTGCAAATAGAATGTATGCCGGATACAATAACAAGACTTGGCGTACTTATGAAAATATTGATTATCAGGAAGTTATAAAATTTATTAATGAGGTTATCAGGGGTAAAGAAACTCAAAACGAATTGTTTTATTCTTTACATAATATTTTTATTAACAAATTGAATGCTTCTTTTTCTGCATTTGGTTTGTATCATGAGCAATCAAAGTGTATTAACTTTAAAATTATTGATAAAATCGGTTCAACTTTTACAAGTAGAGTATTGATTAACGGTTCAGAGGATAACCCCGTAGAAAAAGCTTTCAAAACTAAGGTGGCTTCTTATGAACCTAGTAGCAAGTTCTTGAACGTACATTATTTAACTGAATCAGCTGTTGCAGTTATTCCTTTGTGTGTTTGCAATGATTGCATAGGTGTTATGCTTGTAGGTGACAATAATTACGAAGCAACTTCTGATATTTACAAATTGATGTCAAACTATCTAGCTTTGTTTATTCAAAACAAGGAACTTTCTACAAAAGTATTGATGAATACAGATACTGATGTTTTAACAGGTTTGTATAACCATAGAAAATTCCAAGAACTTCTTGCGCAAGAAATTGATAAAGCCAAAAGAACACAAACTCAAACATCAATTGTTATTTTTGACATAAACAATATTTCTCAAATTAACAAAGATTTTGGGGCTGCAAAAGGGGATGAGATTATTAAGCTTTTTGCAGACAAGATTAAACAAGGTATAAGAAATAATGATTCCGCTGCAAGATATGGTGGAGATGAAATTGCAATAATCCTTCCTGAAACGACATCTTCTGAGGCAAAATATCTCGCTGAATATTTGACATATTCATTATCTTGCTGTCTTGTTGATGACGTAGGACCAATTAAGGCTTCTGTTGGGATAGCAACTTATCCTAATTCAACACAAGATTTAGAAAAATTGTTGATTTTGGCTGAACAAGCTATGTTTATCTCAAAGAGCAAAGGTTACAAAAACGGAATGTCTACAATTGTATGCTCTGATGATTTTGATTTTTGGGATGATACAGCGTTAAGCTCTTTTGCTTCAGTTATTGCAAAAAGACATGCTTCTATCGGAATAAATTTTGATGAAGAACTTGTAGCCAAATTCCATAGTGAAGAAATTATAAACCAAGGACATCTTATAGAAGTAGTTACTTCTTTAGCCGGTGCTATTGATGCAAAAGATGAATATACAAAAGGTCATTCTTCTTCAGTTTCAAGATATTCAGAAGCGTTAGCAAGAGCACTGAATCTTCCTGAAAAAGACGTTGAACGAATCAAACTTGGTGCTTTGCTCCATGATATTGGTAAAATTGGTATTCCTGAAACTGTTCTTAAAAAACCTTCAAGACTCACTGATGACGAGTGGGAGATAATGAAACAGCACCCTATTATTGGTGCAGAAAAGGTTTTGATGCCTAATGAATCATTGCATGATTTGATTCCTATTGTTAAATATCACCATGAGCATTGGGATGGCTCTGGTTATCCTGAAAAGCTAAAAGGTGAAGAAATCCCTCTTGCTGCAAGAATAGTTTCTGTTGCAGATGCTTATCATGCTCTTATTTCTGATAGACCTTATCGTAAGGGAATGTCTAACGAAAAAGCTTGCGAAATTCTTAGAGTTGGTGCAGGAATACAGTGGGATAAGGATTTGGTTAGAGAATTTATTAATATCTCAGAATCTTTGTACACTATGATTTAGTTATACAGAAGTTTTGAGTCTGTATAGAAAGTTAATTACCTGTAGCCCAATTGTTGCAAATATAAGCAGTAAGATTAGAAACACAAGTGTTTTTTCCGGTAATAGAAATTCTCTTCTTTTGCTGTTTGAGTTTGAAAATGTATAATAAGGTAGTTCTGTTACATCAAGCCCCATAGATTCTGCTGTTTTATAGTCTGCTTTAGCTTTATCATCTTCGTTATTTAAAAAATACAAGTAACCTCTTTGATAATACAATTCCCATATTGAATTATCCGATGTTTTGCACTTTTCTATTTCTGCTGTTATTGCAGTTATTTCTTCATTATAATTTTTTGACATAAGTTATTAAAAACCTATAGACCATTGATAAGATTTTTGTTTTGATGCGCTTGCTACCGAATTGGTGTTGACAGGAGCTGTTGCAGGTGTTCCTTTAACTTCCATTACATTTTTAGCTTTTTGTAAAAGATGTTGCTTTTGCATCGCTTTATCAACGTTGTAATATGATTTTAAGTAATCTAACTTATTTTGTAATTCAACATTTTCATCATTAAGAGCAAGTGCTTGTTTTCTGTATTTGTTCAAGGTTATTTCACTTGCTGTAACAAAGTAGTAACTTACAGCAGAAACCAAAATAAAAACTGTAAGTATTGCGCATAAAGTTTTGTTCACTCTTGCTATGACCATGTCTTTGTACGTTTTATGGGTTGGGAAATAACCGTTAATTACCGGGGTTGTGACACTATTATTGATATTTTGACTATATCTGTTGTAATTGTTTGATGTGTTAATTACAGGCCTTGTCAATTTAGTTCTCCCATGACGTAATTTTTTTTGCTACCCTCAGTTTTGCAGATCTTGACGGAGGGTTCTCCTTAATCTCTAATTCCGTTGCCAATATTGGCTTCCTATTAATCAATTCAAGCATTGGAGGTTTGCAGTTACAAATTGGTTCGTTCGGTTTGCATCTGCATTTTGACGCATAATACTTGAAACACTGTTTAACAAGTCTGTCCTCAAGAGAGTGAAAACTTATTACACTAATTATAGCATCAACAGACAATAAAGTAAGCACTTCATTTAATGTATTTTTAATATTTTGTAATTCATGATTAACTTCTATGCGAATTGCTTGAAATGTGCGTGTCGCTGGGTGAATTTTTTCTTTTGTTTTTGGTACTGCGTTTTTTATAATATTGGCCAATTCGCAAGTTGTTTCAATGTTTTTGTTTTGTCTGTAATTTATGATGTTTTTTACAATTCTTTTTGTGAATCGTTCTTCGCCGTATTCGCTAATCACTCTTATTAGCTCATCCTCTGAGTAACCATTTACTATGTCATAGGCACTAAAATCAGAATCTCTGTTGAACCTCATATCAAGCGGAGCGTCTTTCATAAAGCTGAAACCCCTCTCCTGCTTTGTTAATTGATGGTATGATGCCCCAAGGTCAAAAACTATACCACCTGTAATTTCTTTTATTCCTAAATTTTGTAACACTTGCTTAATATTAGTGTATGAATCGTGCACAATTGTTAAGTTTTTGTAATCTTTAAGCCTGTTTGATGCATAGTTGATTGCATCTGTATCAACATCAAATGCAATGAGTTTTCCGTCTGGTTGTATTTTTTTTAGGATGAGTTCGCTATGACCGCCACCGCCAAGGGTTGCGTCTACATAAATTTTTCCCGGTTGGCAATTTAATGCGTCAACAGCTTCTTTTGCCATTACTGTATAGTGTTGAAATTCTTGATTTGTTTCTTTATTATTCATTTCTTTATTTTATATTAAAAAAACTGTTTAATTAATCTGTGGTGTAATAAAGAAATCATTTGACAAATAATCTATGTCATTTGTTGTTTCTTTTGTTGATTTTTGTTTTTGAGGGATTGCAGATTTTTTACCAATAGAGTATGCAAGAGCTTTTTTAATCGGACTTTTTGATTTTAGATTTTGTTTATCAATTTCTTCAAGTTCTTCTTGCGTTTTAGCTGTTAGCGGAACACCTACAACTTCTCTTGATATTGAGTCGTTAATAGTTGAGGTCAATGCAGTCAATGTGAATGCTCCTGCAAGACTTGAGTTGCAAAGTTTTGACAACAAGTTGTGAACAAAAGCCATAATGTAAGCTGATACGCTGATTCTAGAAATTTCTTGAGCGGCTCTGTTTTTTGCACTCTTGTTTGCATCTTTTCTGTTATCGTTGCTATATTGCATTGTTAAATTGTATGCGTCAGTTACGAGGAACAATGTTGTTATCGCCCTTGATAGGTTTATGTTTGTTTGAGCAAGCGTGTTGCCGTCGTATTCGAGTTGTTTTTCTCCATCTGCTTTTAATACAGAATCTTTTAAAATATTTTGTACTTTTTTCAAGTCTTCTTTGTTTAGTGTTCCGTCTGGTTGAATTTGAATTTTTTCTCTTTTTATTTGTTTGTCTAACCAGAGCAATATATTCTTTGCGCCTTCGATATCTTCTTTATCTTTGTTTTTAATGCTTCTAAATTCCGCAAAGATTTTTAAGAGTTTGTCTTCTTCTGATAATGGGGATTTTGCCCAGGCTTCAAGTTTCATTCTTTGATTATAAAAATCATTGAATTTTTCATAAATTTTCTGTTCAGATGGATTTTTGCTGCTTTTTAAGTGATTTAAGTCATCTAAAAGCGTATTGTTTTTCTTGTTTCTAATTATGTTTAATGTTTTTTGGGCAAGCTTTGTAGTTGATTTGGAGATGTTTATTATAAATTTTATAGGAACTATTATACTTGATGTTAATTTGCCCCACCAAGTATCCTTGTGTCCGATTGGTACATTTTTTATTCCGTTTGATTCAAGTAATTCTTCAAAAGTTTCTGGTTTCTTTAAATTGTTCTTTTGGAAGTACTCTGATTTTCTGATTGATTTCATAACAGAATTTTTGAGAGTTTCTGCTGTTTGACTGTCTGTTTCTTTTATTACATAGTAAAGTTCTTTAATTTTGTCTTTACTTATAAGTTTTTCAAGTTTAAAAAATTTATCAATTTGTTTTTTGTCAATTTGTGCCAGACCTTTAAATGATGGAACTGTTGAAGATTGGTTTGATTCTTTTGCGGCAAAAGCTTTGAATAGTGTATCATTAGCTTTTGTTTTGGCATACGTTACTGATGGTGTGCTGCTAATTGCTTTTGCGACAACGGGATCTTTTTTCTTAACGGTAGTCAATAATCTGCCTATTGAAGGTAGTATGCCTTTTTTCTCGTACATTTCTTTTTCAAGTCGGTCTAATGTATCTTTGTCAGATGGCATAATTGGTTTGCCAACAAGTTTTCTGCCTAAAATTTCAGAAAATGCAACAGTAGAACCTGATACAAACATGGCAGTAGGCAAGCTTCTGTTTACTGCTGTTTCAAATGTTCCAAATAAAAGGTTTTGGATATACATATTTAAACCGATTCTTGAAAATTCTTGTGCAACACGAGATTTTCTTTGGTTTGCAGCTTCTGTTTTATCGTTGCTGTAGCGCATTGTTGTATTATAGGCGTCTGTACCCAAGAAATACGAATATACAATACCTGAAATTAATCTGTTTCCTATCATTAAGGAGTTAGATGAGTATTTTCCCTTGTTGGGGTCGACTACTTTATTTCTTCGTCTGTTGATTTTACCAAGCAGAACGTCATCGGGGATTATAAACTTGCTGTTTTCTGTAAGTTTTGAGTGACCACTCATTTTTCTGTATCCGTTTTCCCAAATTTCATGGGATTTGAGTAGGCCTTCAAGTGATCTGAAATTCTTCAGAATTCTTTCTTTTTCTGCTCGTTTAGTTAAAATTTCAGAGTTTTTAGGTAGTACAACTTTTTCACCCCATCTGTAAACTGCAATAAGTGGAGATGCCAGCTGATTTAGAAATTTTGACATAAGATTCTTTTTGGGAATATATATCAGCTGTCCTTTTTTGATTTCTTCAAGCAGTTTATCAGATATTCCGTTTTGCTTTCTAAAATCCTCATTTTTTATAATATACTCAATGTACTCATTTTTTATGTCTATATAGTATTTGTATTGTTGTTTACTGATTTTTTCAAGAGACTCAAATACTTTTTCTGTAAGATTTTGCGGTACTTTTTTGATTATGGGCTTAAGTGCTTTTTGTGCAGCATTTAACTCAAAACCCTTGAAAGATATTTGCGCATTTGCGCCTTCTTGCAAGGGTTCTGATAGTATACTTTTATTCTGTACAAAGTTGTTTTGTTTGCCCGAGTGGAGCGAACCTTGCTCCGAATAATGGTTACGGATTCCTTTTCGCTTCAGACCGTATTGATTTATTGATTCAATTTGTCCGATTTTCATGT
>CALVEI010000055.1 GCA_944326515.1 Candidatus Gastranaerophilales bacterium
ACTTTTTCTGTTTTATAGCAATATTTTATATTAGGAAAACTGATATGCGAATATATCAAGTTCCCTTTATTATCAATATCTATAATAGTATTTTTATTTGTATATTCATTATGAGTAACTTCAAATAAATGCTTAAACTTATCTATTTTAGATTTATTGCCCTGATATTCTTTAGAGACTTTTTTAAGAACCTTTGTCCCAGGACGTGCTTTAAAAGATAAATGTTGTGATTGTATATAAATATTCATACCTAGTATAAAAACTGTAAATATTATTTTTGTTATAAATATTAAAACTAGGTTGTTCAACTATTTTAAACTATCAAAACATAAATTGTGGCAATATAAAAATTTTTCTAAAAGAATTTGGGCAACTTTAAAAGTTGTTTAAATTTACTAAACAGAATAGATTGTTTACATAACTTCGCACTAACAGTTCAAACATGGAAGCTTTGTTCCAACCATTTAAAGAAAAACCTAGGTTTATTATTTTGTGTGTTTTAAGTATTAAGTTTTGAGTCTCGACCTACGATAGCTCCCACAAAGTGTACATACAATTAATTCAAAACATAATCATATAAGCAAAATTAGTTTTCTAATAAATTCAAAAATTTAAAGCTATGTCCGTCTTGTTTAATTCTTTCGATGAAACCATTGTACATATTTTTAAAAGACTCAGAAATATTTTTGCTTTTTGCAAATGCAGAATGTGTTATGTCATCTAAATCACTTTTTAGAAAAAACAGACCTTGAGAATTTTTATTTGAATAGTTTGGAATAAACTCATATTTTCCACCAAAAGAATCCACTACATAAGCTTTTTTGCTTCCTCGCTCAATATTATTAACTATATCAGCAGAGGAAAACGGCCTAAAGGGCTGATTTACCTGCGCCAAATCTGAATACGACCAGAAAGAATTATCAACAAATTGTTTTGGATGATTGTGAATTACAACAGAACCTTTTGCTAAGTCTGGCGGAACAGGACAATGCGTACTGGAATTACTGGTACCATAATATTTTATCTTTCCGTCTGTAGACAAAATAAAACTATTTTCTACTCTTGAATTTTTAATATCATTCATTATTCTATTTGAAACAAGCTTTTCATATCTATTTTTAACAATAAAATCAACTTTTTGACTATCAGTCATCTTATTCCACATTTTAGGCAGTTCGTTTGTAGCTGCTTTTTCAAACCTATCAGTAAAATATTTATTATCACTCAACGCAGATGGTTTATTACTTAAACGTCTGTAGGGAGTATATTTATCTAAAATATCATCAGAAATATTAGGGAATTTTCGAGCAGAGCCAAACAATTTAATATCGTTAAATTGTTTTGACAAATAATTTTTAGGTTTTCTTGAATAAGCATTTAAAAATGTAGTTAAATTCAACTGTACCATAACCTTACCTTACCCTAATATTATAAAAAATTTATTTGACAAAAAATTGCTTATGCTATTAATTAGATAAATACATTTTGTAACCTTTTTTGGAGCTTTTGTTTATCAAATCCACCTGATACAGCATCTTTTATATCATCTACATTAAAAATTTTTACTTTCAAATCAGGAGCAAGTTCCTTCGTAATATCTTTGTTAAAAATATATTCAATAGCATATTTGCCCTCATATTTGGGCAGTTCAAAAATTTTATGACCTTGATGTATAGCATTTTTCATACTCAGCATAAATTTATCAAGTTCTAATTTGGACATTATTCCATTAGATAAAATATAATGTTCAAATTGTGCTCTATTTTTATCATCACTCAGCATTCTTAAAGAAAACTTATTATTAACACCTTTTTGCAAATCAAGCACCATATCTTGAAAATAGAAAAAATCCTCTTGAGTTCTAAATCTCATATTTCCACTTTTTAATAAACGAATTGTTGGAACCCTTATAACAACCAAATCAGATACACCATCATTGCATCTAGAGGCATGTCGTATTAATGAAGATAGTAAATCTCGTTTGTGACCTTGCATACCTTCAACAATTGGGTATCTCTGTAAAAAATTTGTTTTATCGAGAAAATAAACACCTGGTAATTGTTCATCAAGAGAACGTTTTAAAGTTTTACTTTCTAAAATTTTATTCCAGTTAGATTTTGAAGTAATATGATACAAATATTTTGGCATTTCAATAGTTGAAAGTTTTTGTCCATTTACTTCAAGAACCTTTGGTAACAAGCGAATTCTGTCTTGAGCTAATCCAATAACATAAAATAAGTCATCAAAAGTATATTTTGCCCCTGCTATTTTTTTAACAGGATTTGTAGCTGCAGATTTTTGAAAAGTATCAACAACAGCATCTGATTTTATTGGTTTAGTAGCAGCTGAACCAAGCCCTCTAGAGACAGAAGCAGAGATATCGTCTCCAAATCGCATTGCAAGCATATTAAAAGTTTTTAAGCCAATACTAACCATTAATATTTCCAAAGCTAACCTATATAGATATAAAGTATTTTTTATACCTAAAATTGCCTAAATTTAAATATAGTCATAATCAAGTCCATATTTTAACATCCACTCTTGACAACGTCTTTTAGCTTCATCCAAAGCCTTTTCATCTTTAGCACACTCTGGATCAATCAAATATGTTTTACCATCTTTACCTATTCCAACTTGTTCAACAGATAAATCAAACGGGGTATATCCCTCATCTTGAATCATCCTAGCAATTTCATCCACATGTTTTTGAGTTATACAACTCTGAGAACATTTTTCTTGTATATAATAATGATAAAAAGATCCAATCTGCCCACTATCATATACTTTTGCATCAAATGATTTCTTGCTTCTATCAAAAGTAAATTGATTTCTTTCTGACAACTTTAAAACTTTACCATCTTCATTTTCAATAGCAACAGCAGTATTGCCACATCCTAAATATTTTGTAAATTTCATATCTTTAAATTTAGAACCAAAAGCATTTACAAAATCATCATATACATATTGACTTTTCATTAATCCATAAGAGTGCAATCTAAATTTGTCTTGCAAATATTTAATAGTTTTAAAAGCATTTTCTAATGATTGAGGTTCTTTAAAATCAAAATGAGAAAACTTATTTTCCCTGTCATAGACAATAGTTCCATATTCAGTTTCTATTTTTTTATCAGAGGATTTTTCAAAAACATCTGATTCAAGACCAGACTTAAACGAAGGACGTACTACAAATTTAGAATTAATTGCAGTTACATTATTAAAAAATATTTGTTTTGGAGAAAAGTTGCATAAAATGTTCATACTTCTATAAGTATAAAAATTTTATTTTTTGCTATTCTTATCATCCATAGCTTTAATTATCTTAAAAAACATATCATTATATGGAGTATTTATACCATATTTTTTGCCAAGTTCGCTCACATATCCTGCAAAAACATCGACTTCAGTTTGTCTTTTAGCATCAATATCTTGCAACATAGATGTCCTAGTGTCAGGTAGCATTGTTGCAATAACTTGTATAACCTCAGGAATAAGTTTATCTGTATTTTTTACACCTACTGCCTTTGCAACATCAGCAGCTTCTTTCATCAAATTTATTGCTATATCATTAGTTGCTTCAGATTTTTGAAAATCGCCATAAGGAGAATTTAATACTGCAGACGCCTGATTATATCCAACATTTACAAGAAACTTCCACCATCTGGAATACTCCATATCAACAGGGATTTCATATTTAATACCAACTGCATCAAAAAAGTTTTTAACAGCAAGCACATTATTACTATATTGACTATTATCACTTTCTCCAAATACAGTTTTATAAACATCATCGTGAACAACATTTCTGTCAATTCTTGTACTTGTATGACCTATATAGTAAGAATAAAGGACTTTATCCCTACCAAACACTTCTGAAAGGACATCTTCACTTTCCAAGCCGTTTAACAAAGAAAGTATAATCGTATCACAACCAACAAAGTTTTTTATGATTTCTACAACATTAGGTAATTGATTGTTTTTAGTTGCAATTATTATTAAATCTGCAACAAAGGAACTATCTTTTGTTATGTAATTAAAAGAATACTCTTGTCCGTTAAATACAAGCGGACTATTTTTATACCTAATTAAGCGTGCTTCGTCAACAAGCACACTTAATTTAGCATCTTTATACTGACTTATCTTGACTGCGTATATGCTCCCAATTGCACCAAGACCGCAGAGAAGGACATTATTTATCTTTTTCATATAACTATTTTATTGTAAAAGTAGCGTTTACAACAGCATTAATTTTCTTATCAATAGCACTTGTGTTGTAAATACCGTAATCAGAAACATCTGTTGAGTTTTTAGCTACAATTTGGAAAACACCCATCTTGGCAGAATTCATAACACCAATATGACCGCCTGTGCTTTCTACCATGCTTTTAGCTCTTTGTTTTGCATCTTTTGTAGCCTCAGCAAGCATTTTGATTTTAAGCTCATCCAAGTTAGACACGTAATAATCAACTCTATTAGAAGATACTTCTATGTTTTTATTAACAAGTTGAGAAGTCGCGGCTGACAGCTTTGTCATTTTATCAACGTCATTTGAGGTTACTTCTACATTCTGAGACAATCTGTAACCATCAACCTCATTTGTATCATAACCGTTAGCAAGTCTTTTATATACAGGATAAGAAGATACAGGAGTAAACTTAAAAGAATCTTCTTTCAAACCGTTAGACAAAAGAAACTCTTCTATCTGCTTTTTATCTGAATTAATTTTAGCATAACCACTTTTTAGATCTTTGCTTCTAACATCATAAACAACTGTCCAAACAGCCAAATCTGACTTAATTTCCTGACTGGCAGAACCTGTAACTGTAAGTGCTTGAGTATTTAATTTTTGAAATGAAACCAAACCATTAGCCAGAAGATAAGTAGAAACTATCGCTCCTAAAGCAATACAAAGACCTAATATGATAATTTGATAGTCTTTAACTTCTCTAATATCTTTCATAATAAACTCCTTTTAAACAACCACAAAATTATTATAAAATATTTTTTTATTTTTGCTACTATTATTTTATGCTAAGACAATTTTTACCAATACTATTATTAACAATATCAAATGTATTTATGACTTTTGCCTGGTACGGACATTTAAAGTACAAAAATACAGCTCTATGGGCAGTTATACTAATAAGCTGGGGGATAGCTTTTTTTGAGTACTGTTTTCAAGTCCCTGCAAATAGAATAGGTCATGAATTCTACGATGCTGCACATCTAAAAACAATTCAAGAAGTTATAACACTTGTTGTGTTCTGTTTCTTTTCAGTGTTTTATTTAAAAGAAAATTTGAAATGGAACTATATAGTAGGCTTCTGTTTTATAATACTGGCAGTATTTTTTATATTTAAAAAGTGGTAATGATTAGCACTACCACTTTTTTAGACATTATTGTTATTTATATTGATTATATTGCATCAGGTGCCACTTTTACTGAATTTTCTGCTGGTAGCTCAGGAGCATCATCCGGTTTAATAGGAGCGGCTTCTGCATCATCTTTTGGAGGCATCATAGCTGGGCCATGAGGATGATGAGGACCTCTTGGTCCAAACTCAGGTCCTTTAGGACCAGGACCAAATCCAGGACCTTTTAAACCACAATCTTTTTCTTTTTTAAGGTCATGGTGCTTGTCACATACTGGACAACCGCAATCACAAGAACAAGGAACAAATTTATCTCTTTCTGCTTTCATTTCCTCGTGAATTTTTTTAAGCTCCTCTTTTTGGTCTTCTGTAAGAAGCGCTTGAAATTGTTTTACATTTTCTGCCCTTACATCCATTTCCTTAGCAATTAATTTATCCAATTTTTCTTGTGTCTTTTTGATATTAGCTCTGCAAGATTTTAATGCCTTTTTCTCATCAGCTTTTATCTTTTCAATTTGAGCCTTTTGTTCAGGAGTAAGTTTCAATCTTTCTTCAAATTCAGCTTTTTTAGCTTCCATCATTTTTGCATGTTCTTCTGGCAACATACGTTTAAAGCCATGTTCCTGAGGTTCTACAGGTTGAGGCATTTCTTTTACACAATCTTTTTTAGCAGGACACACTGCATTAGCAGGTGCAACATTTATTGCACAAAGTGAAAAAACAGCTGCAGCAATCATCACAGATGTAAAAAATCTCTTTTTCATATAACTCTCCTTGTTTAATCCTAAAGTTTAACAACTAATTTATTAAGGTTTTTTAATATTTACTCAATAAATTAATCAAAACCACCTATAACCAGTGTAATAATCTTTTTTGAACTGTCAATAGCTCCAAAGTTGTACAACTAATTACTTAAATGTAATACTACAAACTTAAAAATAAAGATAATAAGTGTAGATAGTACACAAAAGATTCAATATCACACCCGAAGAAAAGGAGTTAAAATTGATACAACCTGACAATACGATTTCTGTTTACATAGTTGAAGACTACCTACTAATAAGAAAATCACTGGCATTAATGATTAACCAAGCAGAAGATATTGAAACTATCGGGGATTTTGAAACAGCAGAAAAATTTTTTGAAGCATTTGAAAAAAAACAATCCGACATCGTCATATTAGATCTTGGATTACCCAAAATGAACGGCTTAAGTGCCACAAAAATTTTAAAAGAAAAATATCCAAACACAAAAATCATAATCTTAACATCTCATGAACAAACAGATGAAGTATTAGCAGCATTGGCATGTGGAGCCAATGCTTATTGTTTAAAAGATGTAAAGCAACAAGAAATTCAAAATATTATCAGAGAAGTTTACAAAGGAGTAATTTGGATACATCCCAAAGTAGCAGAATCAACAAGACAAACAGCCCCAAAACCAATTTCCACAGATTTTGATAATTTATACAAAAACATTTCTATAGAAACAAATCTTACAGAAAGAGAGTACGAAGTTTTAAGAAAAATTGTTGAAGGTAAAACAAACACAGAAATCGCTCAAGACATGTGTATTAGTACACATACAGCTAAAGCACACGTAGGGAATATCTTGTCAAAGTTATCTGTAACAGATAGAGTAGAAGCCGCAGTAAAAGCTATAAGAGCCAAAATAATAGACTAGGAGAATGGTGTGATTAGCAAAAAACTGCATCGAGAAATATTATTTTACACTATTTTTCTCAGCTTTACAGTCTGGACAATATCCGAACCCAATAACCATCTTTCTTACAAAGATGCCTGTCTAATTGTATTATTTCTATTTTTATCTCAAGCGTGGATAGAGAAAAAATTTCTTTATTCTAAACTGGCAGCAAAATACAAAAACCAAATTGAACTGCTTAACAATCTTTTTCTAAACTGCCCTGACTTAGTGTACAGAAAAGACGCAAATCTGAGATACAAAGATTGTAATCCAGTTATGAGAAAAATGCTCAATCTCAATGAAAAAGAGCGCATCTTTAACAAAACAGATTATGACTTTTATCCAAGAAAAACTGCGAAAATAATTAGATACTACGACAAACAAGTTCTTGAATCAGGGAAAATAGTATCTTACAAGATTGAAAAAAAGCAACCTAACGGAGAAAATAAAATATATGACACACTACTTGCTCCAGTTACAGACAAAGGAACTATTACCGGAGTAGTTGGAATATTAAGAGACACAACCCAAGTTGAAGCATTAAAAGAAAAAATGTTTATACAAAATGCTCAAATGGAAAGCATACTGAACAATATGCCTTACATAATCTATATGAAAGACTGTAACGGCAATTTAATCTTCGGAAACAAGATTCTTGAAAACAAAACAGGCAAACAACAAAACCAACTAATAGGCACAAATATCGCAGAAAAATATTTTAAAGAAATAATCTACGATATAAAAGAAGAGGACAAAAGAGTTATCCACTCAAAAGAAACTGTCGTTGTAGAAAAAAACAGTAAAATTTTTACAGAAAAACCTTGCTGGTTTCAAATAAGTAAAACACCAATTATAGATGCAAAAAGAAACGTCGTTGGCATAATTGTCATGATAAAAAATATAGACAAAGAAAAAGCACTTGAAGCACAAAAAAGAAACCTTGTTTCCACAATAACCCACGACTTAAAAACACCGACAAACGCGCAACTTGGAGCTGTAAACATACTTCTTTCAGGCAGTTTAGGTCAACTTAATGACGAACAAATAGAAATGTTACAACTTACCAAAAACTCTAATATCTACATGAAAAATATGATTTCTACGATATTAGAAGCCTACAAGTCAGAAGAGGCACAAAAGCCACTAGCTCCGGAACATTTCAACTTCTACGAACTTGTACATATAACAGCAAAAGAAATCGCCAATTTAGCAATAACTAAAAAGCAAAATATTGTTATACATTCAAAACTTAATGACGAAATAATTATAGCTGACAAACTTCAACTAAAAAGAGCTGTTATGAATCTTTTAGGGAACGCGATAACTTATGGATTTAAAAACACCGACATAATAGTAATAATTGAAGAAGCCTCATCAATAGTACAATTAAATGTTATAAATAAAGGCTATCATATAAGCGATGAAAAATTAAAAGAAATATTTGAAAAATATAAAACCAACGAAAACGCAAAATTTAACAAAGCAAGTACCGGCCTTGGCCTTTATCTTTCTAAAAAAATAATAACAGCCCATAACGGAGAAATTTACGCAAAAAGCGATGAAAATCAAAATTGCACGTTTGGCTTTAAAATACCAAGACTTTTAAAAGCAGATCACAACAAAACTCAAGAATACGCTAATTAATCTTTGCAAAAACACTTTCAATATGAGGGTATTGTGAATGCAAAGCGCTAAAAGCAGAGTGAATATCTGCCAGTGTATCCTTTTTTGAGATACAGGAATTAGCTATTTCAAGCGAATACAAATCCATCGGCAAACATCCGTCTTTGTTAGGGAAATAATATTCACAATCCAATTTTTTGCATCCGCACGATTCATAAAAACGGACTCTTCTTATGGTATTAGGATTTTCCACCACAGGCTTTTCCACCTCAAAATAGATACGTCTGTATTTAGAAAAATTATTTTTTAATTCCGCCAAAATACGACGACCATAACCTTTGCTGTAACTATCAGGAAGAACAGCTAAATAATCAATCCACAAAAAATTTCTTTTATCATCAACATAAAACAAAGTATATCCAACTAAAGAGTCAGAATCCTTAACCAAATACATATGATAAGACTTATCAACATCAGTAAGTAAACTAACAAACTCGTCATAGCTTTTTAACTCACTGGACGGAAACTGATCTATCATATAATTTCTATAAATAAGTTCAAAATCTTGATTAGTAGCCTTTTGTAAAATCATAATACCTTCACTAAAAAATAATGTATAATTGTAGCATACTAGACAATGGTAGAAAAAATGGATTTAAAAAGATTTTTTATAATTTCAACAGTTATTATATTTACTTCAACCTCTGCAAATGCAGCAAGTTCAATGTTTAATGAAGACGGACAATATTCAGGTAATTGGAAACAAATGACCAATGTTTCTTCTTCTCCAAGTTCAAAATCTTACTCATCATCAGCTTATTCTTCATCAACCTGGTATGCAAACAACCAAAAACAAAGAGCAGCACAAGCTCAAATGCCATACTCCACAGCGAATTATACGCAAATGAACACTGTTCCTTTCAGATATAATACTTTGAACTACACACGAATAAGAAAAGTAAAAGGCGGTTATGGCGATTACAATGCAAAATGTTCAGACATTGGCGATGTAAGTTTCTGCCACTAATAATTTGATAAAATTTTATAAAATCAGATTTATAAAGAAAGTTAAGCAAACATTTACAAATTGGTTAAATCCCCTTGTTTATAGTAAAATGTTGCTATGGAATAGAATATAGACTAATTGGGGATAAATTAAGCATGGCAACAGAAACTAATTATGATGCTAGTAATATTAGGGTTCTCGAGGGTTTAGAAGCCGTTAGAATGAGACCCGGTATGTATATCGGTTCAACATCTCAAAGAGGTTTGCACCACTGTATTTACGAAATTGTGGACAACTCAATTGACGAATCATTAGCAGGTTACTGTACAGAAATCACTGTAACAATTAACGCAGATGAAAGTGTTACCGTAGAAGATAACGGTCGTGGTATCCCCGTTGATATAAAACCTGATTCAGGAAAATCAGCATTAGAAATCGTACACACAGTACTTCACGCAGGCGGTAAATTTGGAGACGGCGGTTATAAAGTATCTGGCGGTCTTCACGGCGTTGGTGCTTCTGTTGTAAACGCATTATCTGAAAAATATATTGTAGAAGTATCAAGACAAGGTTTTGTTTGGAAACAAGAATACCTTAGAGGGGAACCAACAACTCCTGTTGAAAAAATCAGAGAAACAGACAAAACAGGTACAAGAACTACATTCTGGCCTGACCCTGAAATTTTCACAGAAACAACTCATATCGACAGAGATGTTATTGCTAACCGTTTAAGAGAGATGGCTTTCTTGAACAAAGGCTTAAAAATCAGATATATTGATGCCGAATCTAAAGCAGAACACGATTTCCACTTCGAAGGCGGTATCGGTAGCTATGTTGAGTTCTTGAACAAAAACAAAACAGTTCTTTTTGAACAACCTATATACATAGACAAAGCTGTTGACAATATGCAAGTAGAAATTGCAATGCAATACACTGACGCATACAATGAATCTGTATTGAGCTTTGCAAACAACATCAATACACACGGAGGTGGTACTCACTTAACAGGTTTTAGAAACGGTATCACTCGTGTGTTGAATGATTACGCAAGAAAAAACAAGTTGTTAAAAGATTCTGACGCAAACCTCTCTGGTGACGACGTTAGAGAAGGACTTACAGCTATCGTTTCTGTTAAGCTCCCTAACCCTGAATTTGAAGGACAAACAAAAGATAAATTAGGAAGCTCAGAAGCAACAGCTGCTGTGCAAGATGCAATTAGAGATAAATTGCAAGAATGGCTTGAATTTAACCCTAAATATGCAAAAATCATTATCGAAAAAACACTTCAAGCTCAAAGAGCCAGAGAAGCAGCAAGAAAAGCAAGAGAGTTAACAAGAAGAAAGTCAGCTTTAGAAACATCTACTCTACCAGGCAAACTTGCTGACTGTTCAAATAGAGAACCTGAAAAATGCGAACTCTATATAGTTGAGGGTGATTCAGCTGGTGGTTCTGCTAAACAAGGCAGAAACAGAATGTTCCAAGCAATCTTGCCATTGAGAGGTAAAATCTTAAACGTAGAACGTGCTCGCTTAGACAAAATGTATGCAAACAACGAAATCAAGTCTATGGTGCAAGCTCTTGGTATAAACATAAGTAAAAATGAAGACGATGTTGATATAGAAAAACTTCGTTACCATAAAATCATCATCATGACAGATGCCGATGTTGACGGAGCCCACATTAGAACACTTTTATTAACATTCTTCTTCAGATATGCAAAACCATTGTTAGACAAAGGTCACGTGTTTATTGCACAACCTCCATTGTATAAAATCACAATAGGTAAACAAGCTGAATATCTTTACGATGACAGAGCATTAGACAAGATGCTCAGAGAAAGAGGTGTTAAAGATTTAACTTTATACAACAAAGATAAATCAAAAGCAGCAACAGGAGCTGAATTAACAGAATTATTGGCTAACATGTCAACATTCTATCATTCATTCAACAACCCTCTTATCAACGCAATCCCATCAGTTGTAATGAGAGCTTTAATTCGTTCTAATATCGAACCTGAGGATTTTGATAACCAAGAAACAATGCAAAAACATTGTGCATACATAAACCACTATCTTCAAGACCACGCTCAAAACTACGGTATTGCTGAAGCAAAAGATTATAGTGTTGAATTAAAATTCAATACAGAAACTCAAAAATACAATCTTTTACTTCACTTAGAAAGAGAAACAGAACAAGTATCTTTGACATCAATACTAGTGAAAAGTAATGAATTCCAAAGAGTAAAAAATGCATACCCTGCAATCAGAAATTACTTGATTGAAGAAGAAAAAGTTCTTGTTCTTGATACAGGTGTTGAAGAACTTCAAATCACTGCATTTGCAGAACTTCAAAGAGTGGTAGAAGAAAGAGGTAAAAAAGGTTTAACCCTTCAACGATTCAAAGGTCTTGGAGAAATGATGCCTCAACAATTATGGGAAACAACTATGGACCCTGCAACAAGAACCTTGTTAAAAGTTCACGTTGAAGACGCAATGTTATGCGACCAACTCTTTGATGTACTAATGGGTGATAAAGTAGAACCAAGAAGGGACTTTATCGAAACCAACGCTGTATTTGCTCAAAATATTGATACATAAAAACATCAAATATCATAAAAAAAGGAGAGATAAAAAAATCTCTCCTTTTTTAGTTAAGAATTATTTAGAAAATCAACTAAAATCTTAAAAATAAAAATTTAGGATTTTAAAATAAGAATACGACACAAAATAAAAGGCTATCACTAATGAACATTAATACATCAAATTATCAAAAAATTCAGACATTCACACAATACAAGTCAACCACAACACATCATAAAGATGTCTCTTTTAAAGGTAACTATTTTAACACATTATCTCACGCAATCCGTGGGAACGAACAAAAAATAGCAGACTTTAAATCAAATATATCTGCTCTTTTTGGGATATCAGGCAAAGATTTAACGAAATACACTCAAGGCATAAAAAGAGATAAAATAAATTTATTGTACAAACTTGCAGAAAAATTCAACCTAGAATCATATAAAAACCACAACTTTGAAAGAAAAAAAACTCAAGAAATTGCATTTGAAATATACAGAAATGTAAAAAAGCCACAACCAGTACATTCAAGACTGGTTCAAGAAACAAATTATACATTTGCACAAATAAAACAATTTGTAGATACAACAAACAAAGAACCACAAAAACTTGAGTTAGCAGACAAGTTATTATCAACATATCCTACACAATTATCGAAAAGCACATTGACTTACGAAACTATGGAAAAATTTCTATCGTCAAAATATGCACAACAAATAAACAAAAACTATAATGATTACAAACCGTTTATAGAATTAAACGAAGAAAACCCCAATATTGTTGAACAATTAGAACAAGAAATCATTAACGGATACAATAAAACAACTTATCAAAAGAGACTAAAAATATCTGAAACACTAAAAGAAGAGGGCTTCTTAAATAACTTATCCATCAAAGAGCTTGAAAGAAACTACCAAGAAGAAAGAATAAACCTCTTACACAACATGCAACAAGCATATAGCGGTGATAGGATTCAAAACTCAAACCGATTTAATGAAATATTGCTGAACATATATAATTCAACAAACAAATCAAACAATAAAGCAAGAAATGCTGTTATATCATATATTCAAACAAGAATAGAAATAAATAAAAAATTCGAAAAAGCACCTCTTGAAACAGTAGAAAGAATATTCAAAAAAATTGACGATGATAAACAGGCACAAATTTTTATAGAAAAGACAATCGACATAAATGAACTAGAATCAATATCTCAACTTGATGAAATCTTACAAAAATCTAATTTGGAAAAACTAAACAAAAGACCAGATATAGTAAGTTATGGATTAGCACGAAAAATGAATATATCTGAACTTTCACATAAAGATTTTAAAGATATTGATACCCAAATAAAAAAAATCAGATACGAGAACAAAAAATATCAAGAATCAATATACTATCACCCAAACCCAATAGTTATGGACTTACACAGAATGAAAATAAAAATTGCTAGTTACATTGAAAGAACAATAAAAAAAGCTTAATAAACAGTAATATTAACTTTAGTTAAATTTTTTATTATTCGATTATAAGTACTAGCAAAAAATATTTTTAGGCGTTTTCAAATAAACGGACAGTTTTTCTGTCAAAAAAATCCTTTAAATAAAATTTTTATCGGGTTAAGATAATATTCTCAAAGGTAC
>CALVEI010000056.1 GCA_944326515.1 Candidatus Gastranaerophilales bacterium
CTTATTGATGATGCCAAAATTACAAAAGACGGTCCAGTCGTTGGTGGTAATAAATTAAAAATAGGTTTGCCAATTGTGTTAGAAGGCTTTGATTATCGTTTTGGCGGAACAGTTTCTGATGTTAAAGTGCTTGAAGATAAGGATATGGCAATTGTTAAGCAAGTTTTGCTGAATGCTAAAGCGGCACAAAAAGAGCAAAAAACTCAAGAGTAAATTTCTATATCAGTTGAATTTAATAAAGAAGTAATATTTTATGTTAATACAAAGCTTTTTTCTGGATTTAAAGAATAGATTATTGTCTTGTGTTCAAGATAAACTTGCTGTTATTGTTAAAAACAGCTTTATATTGGATAAAATCGATGAAATAATCTTTTTTGTAATTGGGATTACTCTCGTTGCATCAACTTTTATGCAAAGTGAGCAAATAGGTTTTTTTGCTATTATTTCAGTTCTTTTGACCGTTATAAAACTATTTACAAAAAAAAATGCGAAAGTTTTGTTGACAGGTTTTGATGCTGCAATATTGGTTTATTTTCTAATATGTTTTATTAGTACAATAAATTCGACCCTTGTTCCTCAAAGCATTCATGGTTTTTTAAAAACCGTTATATACATCTTTTATTACTTTGTTGTTGTTAATTATTTTCAGACTAATCAATGCAAAATAAAATATTTGTTATTTTTAGTTTCTGTTTTGTGTCTGTTTGAAGGTGTTATTGCTTTGTATCAAAATTTTGCTGGGGTTGAACAAATTTCAACTTGGCAGGATTCAAGATATATTAATCCTGAAGACGCAATTGCACGTGCTTACGGAACTTTGAAACCATATAATCCGAATTTACTTGGCGGATATTTTGTTGCAGGAATACCTTATGTTATAGCTTTGCTAGCTTGGGGTGTGGTCAATAAACATTATAAAAGTGCATTTTATGCTTTAGGTTCACTTTTGGTTTGTGCTTTGGCTATTTTTGCAACAGGTTGTAGAGGTGCGTATTTGGGCTTGGGTGCGATAATTGTTGGAATGATGTTACTTGTTACTATAATTATCAAAACGGATTTTAAATATTCTGAAAAACTAAAATCAGTCTGGCATAAAATCGTTGTAGCGATATTAGCGATGTTTGCAATTATTTTGGTTGCTGTTCCTAAAATTACTAAACGCATAATGTCTATATTTTTATTAAGAGGCGATTCGTCTACTTCTTTTAGAATGAATGTTTATCATTCTTCAATGCAGATGTTTTGCGATAATTGGATTTTGGGTATAGGTGCAGGTAATCAGACATTTCGCGAAATTTACGGACTATATATGATTACAGGATTTGATGCTTTGAGCACTTATTCCGTACCGTTGGAAATTGCTGTTGAGGCTGGAATTTTTGCGTTAATTGCTTTTGTTGCCTTTATTGCTTGGTTTTTATTTGATTGTTTTAAGTTTATAAGAAACGAAGATGATACAAATTGCTTATCTGATAAGGTAATAGTTTGTGGTTCAATATTAGCAATTTTGGGTGTGATGATTCATGGAATGTTTGATACAATATTTTTTAGACCACAGATTCAGTTTCTATTCTGGACTATGATAGCAATGTCATCTGGTGTAATTCATAAAAAATGATTGAGAATAACGAGGTATAAAAATGAATATTGCCAAAAGAATAACACTAACAATAATCGCTTTAATCGGATTTATAACTTCTCTTAAATTAGCTGTTATTTATTGGGATGTTAATTTTAATCCATATGCAATGCCAAGTTTTTGTTCTTTAAATGATTTTATTGACTGTGATGGTGTTGCCAAAACAACTCATTCTCAGTTTTTTGGAGTTCCCTTAGCTTTTTGGGGATTGTTTTTGTATTTTGTATTTTTATTTTTTACCTATGTTGACAAATTAAAAAATATTGAAATTAAAGGTTTTAGAATTTTTGCTTATTTTGATGTTTTTAAAAATCCTGAAGCGTATATGTGCGCGCTTGGTGAAATTGCTTTTGTTATTTCTATGTCTTTAGCTTGCTTGTCAGTATTTGAAATACAAAAGATTTGTATACTTTGCTTTTTTACATATTTTTTAAATTTGGTGTTGGCTTTAATTGCAAAGCCTAAAAATGAAAATTTCTTTTCTGTCATTGTGATTAGTGTAAAAGATTTAATTAGCGGTTTAAAGGTTAAAAAATATGCTGCACTTTTTACTGCTCTTGTTATAGTAACAATAGGATTATTGACATACACTACAGTAAGTGATGTGCTTGCTCCTCAAGTTAAAATCAAGAAGGAATATTCTAAAAAAGCTGCTTCTTACGGTGTTGTTAGTGGTAATGTTTTAGGTGATGAAAAAGCAACATTGGTTGTGCATGAGTATACCGATTATCAGTGTCCTTTTTGTTTTGTACTTAATACTATGATGCATAGGGCTGTTAGCGAGTTGAAAAACCTTAAGGTTGTTCATCATAATTTACCTCTTGATATGGAATGTAATCCTATGATGAAAAGTCAAATGCACCCGGGGTCTTGTTTGTTGGCAAAATATGCAATAGCTGCAGGTTTGCAGGGAAAGTATTGGGATATGAATAATATGTTATTTGATAAAGAGTTTGTCGATGAAGAAGACGTTCTTAAGGCCGCCAAAGATATAAAAGGCTTAGACGTCGAAAAACTTAAAGCTGATGCGTACAGCGATAAGGTTAATAATGAATTGAAAAAGGAAATTAAGGAATCGATAGATCTTGGTATAGATGGAACTCCTGCTATAAGAATTAATATGGAAACACATGTTGGCATAATTCCTTATGAAGAATTAAAAGCAAAACTAATAAAGGCAGGAGCTGTTGAAAAGTAGTACCAAAAACAAAATTCTTCTGCATGCTTGTTGCGCAGTTTGTATGGCATATCCAGTTGAATTGCTTAAAAATATTGATGGAAATGGGTATGAACCTCTTGTTTGGTTTTATAATCCAAATATATATCCGGAAATTGAATATCTAAGACGTCGAGATGAGCTTATAAGATATTGTGATGAAAAAAGTTATGATTATTTGATTGGAGATTATGAACCTGAACGTTGGCGCGCATATGTTGATGGTTTAGAGAAGGAACCCGAGAAGGGGTTGCGTTGTAACAAGTGCTTTGAATTTCGGCTTGATAAGGCTGCAGAAAAAGCAAGAGATTTGAATATTCACTTTTTTACAACCACGCTTACCGTTAGTCCTCATAAAGTTTCCAAAAATGTTTTTATAGCTGGTTATAATGCTGCCAAAAAATATGGGGTAGAATTTATAGATATTGATTTTAAAAAACAAGACGGATTTTTGAAAACAATGCAACTGGCTAAAGAAAATAATTTTTATCGTCAGCAGTATTGTGGATGTGAATTTAGTATAAGAGCTTGAATTATGCTATAATCTTTAATATATTGAATTTATCGGAGTAATTTATGCCAAACTATGCAATAGGAATTGATTTAGGCGGAACTAAGATATTAACAGGATTGGTTAATAAAGGTAACGGTGAAGTGCTCTTTTCTATTAAACAAAAAACAGGAAAAGAAAAAGACGCCGAGTCTATTGTTGAAAAAATTAAGTTATCTATTAGAGAACTTTTAGAAAATTCTAAGTTTGATATTGCTCAAATTGATTCTATTGGTATAGGTGCACCAGGGCAAGTTGATAGAGAAAAAGGAATTTTAATTTCTGCTCCAAATTTAAATTGTGAAAATTTGAATTTAAAGGCTTTAATGGAAAGAGAATTTTATATTCCTACTTTTTTGGGAAATGATGTAGAAATAGCAACATTAGGCGAAATGAAATATGGTGCAGGCAAAGGTTTTAGTGATTTTGTTTGTATTTTTGTTGGTACAGGTATTGGTTCAGGTATAGCTCAAAATGGACAGGTCCGTTATGGCGCAACGGGGACAGCTGGTGAGATAGGCCATATTATTGTTGATGCCGGTGGGCGCCCGTGTGGATGTGGTGCTAACGGATGTCTTGAGGCTTATGCTTCTCGTACGGCTATCGAAGCAAGAATTATGGGCGCGTTGAAAAAAGGCCGTTCTTCTGTAATTACAGAGTTTATGCGTGATGATAAGGCAATTAGCTCAAAAATGATACGTAAAGCATTAGAGCATAAAGATGAACTTATAACTCAAATATTATTTGAAGCTTCTGATTATCTTTCTAATGGACTTGCTACGATAATAAACTTTTATAATCCTGAGCTTATTGTAATGGGCGGTGGATTAATTGATGCTGTTGATGAGTTTTATCAAAGGACAATAACAAAGGCCAAGGCAAAGGCTTTGCCTGTCCCTGCATCAAAGATACAATTTAAAAAAGCACAACTAGGTGATTTTTCTGGTGTAGTTGGTGCTTGTTTTTTAGAAAATACGCAAAAATTAAAAAAAACATCTAACGTTTGAAGTTAGATGTTTTAAGTGTATTGTCGTATATTTTCCTATTTCAGTGATTTATACGCTTGAGCAAATTGTGTAACGGAGGTTGCTGTTCCTTGGGCATTAGCCATAGCTCCTTGAGTGTCCTTTTGTGCAGCAGATGCGACAGTTTGGGTTGTTCCTCCTACGGCTGTTGTTGCTGCTCCAACTGCTGAAACTACTGACCCTGGCGCTGTTGTAGGCCAAAATGCCATCATTGTTGCTCCTGTAGCTGAAGTTAATCCTCCAACTGTTGTTGTTGCCATACCAACAGTTTGTGCAGTTTGAGCTCCTTTATTATTTTTTTGAGCAGTTTTATTTGCTTGTACTGATTGGTTTTTAACGTTGTTGAGCCATTGAGTAAATGAACTTACTGTAGATGTTGTTGAGTTTTGTGTCTGTGAAATTGAAGCTTCATTTGATGATAATTCCGAAGTTTTGGAGCCTAATTCAGCTTCTATTTCTGCAAGCCGTGCTTCGTTACCACCAGAGTTTGTCCCTGGTAGGCCTGATGAAAATAGATTTAGTGAGTTACCACCTTGTTGTTGAGGTGCTCCGCTCATTTGCATACCAGGACCAGCTTGGGGTTGCTGACCACCATTTTGTATTTGTGGGGCTGCTCCTGCTCCATTTTGTTGACTTTGCGATATTAAGCTTTCTTGTTCAGCTTGTAATGCTGCAATATCTGATTCAATTTCAGAATTTTGTGACTCAAGACCCTCTATTTCTTCATCATTACGATTAATTTCTGATTGAACTTGTTTGTCTCGAGTTTGCGCCTGTTTATTCAAATTTTTCATTGTTTGGTCGGATTCTTTTGCTTTTTGTG
Source organism: Candidatus Gastranaerophilales bacterium (assembly GCA_944326515.1). Taxonomy (GTDB): domain Bacteria; phylum Cyanobacteriota; class Vampirovibrionia; order Gastranaerophilales; family Gastranaerophilaceae; genus Limenecus. The sequence goes on from CALVEI010000056.1 coordinate 5,254, forward strand.
AATAATCTTTTGATTTACTCTGCCAACTTTTAGCACTATTGCTAGATTCATTTGCTTCTGATTTTGCATTTTCTCCGTCTTGAAGATATTCTTTTTCTTTTTGTTCATCTTCTGATTCTGTATTATCGACTCCGCCGGTTGGAACGCTTGTTGTTCTTGTAAATCCATCATAGTTCTCAAATTTGCCGTCAGTTGTTGCCATAGAACCGCCATTTTGAGCTGCTAATGAATATACATCGCTTGATTTAACTTTTTCTGTTTCTTTAGCTTCACGTGTTTCTTTGGTATTTTGGGGTTTATCTGTTTCACCAGTACCGTTGACACCTTGTTGACGCTTTAATAATTCATCTGATGTAATTGCAAATGGATTACCCATAATAACACCTTCGTTTCTTACTTAATACACTTATATAAATAAAAACGAAGATATATCACGTATTTCAAAAATATATAAAATTGTTACATAAGTTCATATTTGTTTTTAAAGGAATCTATTGTTATCTTTTAAAACAAAGGAAAGTATTTTAACATGCAATACTTTCCTTTTATTTTGTTGAAATTTTAATAGAAACCTATAAATTGTTATTTACTACTGATGACTTTGCAAATTGCATTTCATATAGACGTTTGTAAAACCCGTTATCTCTACATAAAAGTTCATCGTGTGTTCCAAGTTCAACAAGTTCACCTTCGTTGATTACTGCAATTTTATCAGCATTCTTTATTGTTGATAATCTGTGAGCAATAACAAATACTGTTTTATTTTGCATTAAGTTATCGAGTGCTTTTTGAACAATTGCTTCAGACTTATTATCAAGTGCAGAGGTTGCTTCATCAAGTATAACTATTGGTGAGTTTTTAAGCATTGCTCTTGCAATTGCCACACGCTGTCTTTGTCCTCCTGAAAGGGTTGTTCCTCTTTCTCCAATTTCTGTATCCAATCCGTCAGGCATTTCTGCGAGAAATTCATCTATATGTGCTGCTTGAACAACTCTTTGAATATCTTCTTCCGTTGCTTTAAAGTTGCCCATTAAGAGGTTTTCTCTAATAGTACCGGTAAATAAGAAATTGTCTTGGAAAACTACTGATATATTTTCTCTTAATGAGTTTATGTTTATATCTTTAATATCGATATTGTCTATTTTTATTGCACCAGACGTAACATCATAAAATCTTGGGATAAGGTTGGCTATTGTTGTTTTACCTCCACCAGAGTTTCCTACAATAGCAACTGTCTCTCCGACATTTGCGTTGAGGTTAATTCCTTTTAATACCGGTGTGTCTTTTACATATTCAAACCAGACATTTTCTAAAGAAACGCCTTGTTTAACTCCATTGAGCTCTACAGCATTGTTTTGATTTTTAATTTCTGCTTCTATGTCAAAGAGTTCTAGTGTTCTGCATAAAGAAACAAAAATATTTTGGATGTTAGTAAGCGTGTTGCCTAATGTTTTTACAGGTTTGTATAAGAGTAGAAGTGATGTAACGAATGATAAAAGGCTTCCACTTGTCATTCTGCCTGACAAAACAAGGTATGTACCAAAAGCCATAACAAGTGCAATACCAACTGATGCTATTGTGTACATTATTGGTGACATCCAAGCAACGCGTTTTACAAGTGACATGTTAACGTCAAAAGATGCGTGAATTTCTTTTTCAAACTTTTTGTATTGGTAATCTGCAAGATTGTATGCACTGACTATTTTATTGCCAGATGTTGTTTCATTAAAATCGGTCATAATATTTCCGCCGATTTTCATGTTTTTATTTGATGCTGATTTAATTCTTTTTCTAATAAGAGCAGCAGGTAAAAACGCCACACAAAGGACAATAACACCAACAACTGCAAGTTCCCAAGAGTTGTATAGCATAACGCCAATTAAGGCCAAAGCTCCAATTCCTGAGCTCATAAGTGCTTTTAGGTTGTCAAGAATTCCTTTTGATGCAGTTTCTGGGTCAGTGAGATATCTTGTTAAGATAATACCAGAAGAGTTTTCGTCGTAAAATTTTGAGTCCATCTCAACGAGTTTTCTGAAAAGTCCAAGTTTTACGTCGTTTGTTACTCTTTGCCCTGTCCAGTTTGTCAAATAATCATTAAGGTATCTCAACAATCCTTGTAGTGCTGCAAAAGCTACTATCCCAAAAGGAATTATATAGGCTAAAAGCATATTTTTTTTGATTAAAACTTCATCCATATAAGGTTTGAGAGCATATGCAATTACACCATCTAAGGCTCCGACTGGTAGTGCAATTACAAAGCTCAATAGGATTCTAAACAAATAAGGTCTTATATACTTATACATTCTTTTGGTTAAATAAGCATAATCAAAAGAATTTTCAGCAAGTGTGTCTTTTAGTTTCATTGATACTCCCCAACTAATTCTGTATTTTATAATTTTATAATAAGCCCAAAATATTTTAGAGTGCTTTTAAAAATTTCTTTACAAAAACTATTCAGCTAACTCTTCAAGTGCAGCCATTTTCATAACATCAGGTTTTGCTTTTTGACCTGTCCATATTTCAAATGCTTTGGCTCCTTGATGAACAAACATATCCAACCCTGTTATTGTTTTGTATCCGTTTTGTTGTGCCATTTTTATAAAAGCTGTTTTTAAGGGGTTATAAACAATATCATATACAACAGCATCTTTTGGCATTGTTTTTAATACGTCTTCTTCTATAGGGCTTATTCCCATAGCTTTGCCCCTCATTCCAAGAGGAGTTGAGTTTACTAGCATTTTTGAATCTGACAAATCTCTAAGGCTTTGGTTTTGTTTTAGATTGAATGTTACTTCAGGGAAATTATTCCTTAAAAAATTGACCATATCTTGGGCATTGATGATGTTTCTAGCGTAGAAGTCAAGTTCTCTAACTCCGATTTGACAAAATGCAATGGCAGCAGCTCTTGATGCACCGCCTGTACCAAGAATTGATACTTTTTGACCTTTAAGGTAAGACTGGATTTCTGATGGTATTGCTGTTTTGAACCCATAAATATCTGTATTGTATCCGGAAAGACTTTTATCTTCGTTTATTTTTACAGTGTTTGCACACCCTGCAAGGTTTGCAAGATTGTCAAATTCGTCTAAAAACAGAGTTATAGGAACCTTTAATGGTATAGTAACATTAAAACCTGTGTAACCTTGTGATTTTAATTGTTTAACTCTTGTTACCAAATCTTCTTGCTCTGTATCTAAAAGTTCATAAGTTCCGTCTATGCCCAAATCTTTGAGCATTGCATTATGCATCACTGATGAGAGTGATTGAGTCAATGGATGGCCGATTACGGCAAATTTCATCATTCTATTTCTCCTTCAATTTCTAAAGGCTTTGAAAAAGAGCAACTATTATTTAAACAAACGAGCTTTGATTCTTTTTTAGTTATTTTTTTGACTAAATAAGCTCCACACTCAGGACATTTTTCTGCAACAGGTTCGTTCCAAGAAACAAAATCGCAGTCAGGATATTTGCTGCATCCGTAGAATAGTTTTCCATATTTTGATTTTCTTTGAATAATGTCACCGTCACCGCATTTTGGACATTTTACACCTGTTGTAACAACAAGTCTTTTTCTGTGTTTACATTCATCGTTAGTGCATTGTAAATACTTTCCGTATGGTCCTACTTTAACAATCATTTCAGAACCGCATTTTTCACATTTTTCGTCACTTTTTTCATCAACTTGTGCAGCTGTTCCATCTTTGTTAAGCGGCATCATTGTTTTGCATTCAGGGTAGCCGGAACAGCCTAAGAATTGTGTTCCAAATCTGCTTGTTCTTACAATCATTTTTTTACCGCATTTAGGACATAGCACATCAGATTCAATAAGCACTCTTGGCATATTCTTTTTGGCAGAATCAACAGTGTCCGTAAATGGAGTATAGAATTCTTGCAAAACTTCAGTCCATACTGCTTTTTCATCTGCGATATCATCCAATTTTGTTTCCATTTGTGCAGTGAACTCATAGTTCATAATATCAGTGAAATATTTAACAAGTTCTTTGCACAACGTACGCCCAAGGATTGTTGGCGCAAGTGCTTTTTCAAGTTTTTCTACATACCCTTTTTGTTGGATTTTGGAAATAATCGGAGCGTAAGTAGATGGTCTTCCGATACCGTGTTCTTCAAGTGCTTTAACCAAAGAAGCTTCTGTAAAGCGTGGCGGCGGTTGAGTAAAGTGCTGTTTAGGATCTATTTGTTTTAGTTCTAACTTGTCACCTTGTTCTAAATCTGGAATTTTGCTTTGGTCTTGAGCATCTTCGTCTTCGTTGTAAACTTTCAAGAAACCGTCAAAAGTAACTTTACTTGTTCCTGCTTTAAAAAGATAATCATCTGCAGTTATGTCTACAGAAGTATTTTTAACTTTAGCGTTCTCCATTTGAGAAGCAATAAAACGAGACCATATTAATTTGTATAATCTGTATTGCTCTGATGTAAGGTATTGTTTAATACTATCCGGTGTTTTGTCTACATAAGAAGGTCTGATTGCTTCGTGAGCGTCTTGAACATTTTTGCCTTTGCCTTTTACATAGTTGTTTGGTGTGGATGGGTAATAATTTTCACCGTATGTATCCGTAATAAAATCTTTTGCAGCCGCTTGAGCATCGTCAGAAATTCTTACTGAGTCAGTTCTCATATATGTAATTAAACCAACAGGGCCGTCTGAACCTATATCTATACCTTCGTAGAGTTTTTGTGCAATCTGCATTGTCTTTGATACACCATAACCAAGTTTTGAACTTGCTTCTCTTTGCAAGGTTGATGTAATAAACGGTGCAGAAGGCTTTCTTTGAGTATCTCTAAATGTTACTTTAGAAACTTCGTAATTTAAACCTTTTTTATTTAATTCAGCAACAATTTTATCGGCTTCTTCTTTGTTTTTGATGTCGATTTTTTTGTCTTTGTATTTTGTAAGTTCTGCACTGAATTGAGCTTTTCCTTTTAAAAGTTCTGCAGAAATTGTCCAATATTCAACCGGAGTGAATGCGTCAATTTCGTCTTCTCTTTCGCATATCATTCTAAGGGCAACACTTTGAACCCGACCAGCAGAAAGTCTGTAGTTTCTCATTTTTTCCCATAGAACAGGGCTGATTTTGTAACCTACAAGTCTGTCTAGAATTTGTCTTGTTTGCTGAGCTTTTACACGTTCCATGTCGATGTTTCGCGAGTGCTCTACTGCGTTTTTAATCGCTTTTGGCGTGATTTCGTTAAATTCTATACGGTGTATCCTATTGTCAGGTACGTCAAGAACTTGTCTTACGTGCCATGCTATAGCTTCTCCTTCGCGGTCAGGGTCGGATGCGAGAAGAATTTTATCTGATTTTTTTGCCAGCTCGTTTAATTTTTTTACTACGGCTTGTTTTTCGGGGATGACAATAAAGCTTGGTTCAAAGTTATTAGCAACATCAAAACCGAGAACTTTTGGCGGAAAGTCTCTGATGTGTCCGTAGCTTGCTTCTATTTGGTATGAATCACCTAAAATCTTTTTTATTGTTTTAGATTTAGCAGGAGACTCTACTATTACAAGAACTTTTTCTTTTTTTGATTTTGTAGTTTTTGAAGGCTTTTTCTCTTCTTTAGCCTCGTCTTGTTTTTTTGTTTTTGTTGCCATAGTCCTTAACTTGTTAAATAAAAACGATAAGCCTTGATATAATAACATCACCAAAATTTTTAATCAATGATTACAAAATTTGGTATATGTGGAGGATTTCTTTGTAGATAATTAAATTTTTAAAAATTTCTATCGACGTCTATATAGACATAAGACTGAGGTAGGCATGCTAGAGCAAAAAAAATCCGGTAATGTAGAAAATACCGATATTACGAAGGATAAAGAGAAAAAACAGAATATATTAAATACGCTTGAAAAAGCGAGAATATATCATGAAAAATATCTATTAAGAAGTAACAGTGCAGATTTGGAAAACGCTGTACATTACTATATTCAAGCTATTAAGTTGAATCCTCAGATACCTGAGACCTACTATCGTTTGGCTAGTCTTATGTTTGAAAATGGCCAAATATCTTTGGATTCCGCTATTGAACAATGTAAAATGGCTGTGGATATTGATCCTGAAAACTCAAACGCACACCTTTACACAGGCTATTTTTTAAAACTTGCAAATGACTTTGAAGAAGCAGAAAAAGAGTTTAAAGACGCAATTAAGATTAATCCGATTAACTCAGCACGTCCACGTTTGATTTTGGCGTCCATGCTTTATGAAAAAATTAACCATGTTAAGCCTTCTTTCATCGACTTTATAAGAATGGTTTATTATGCTTGTTCCGGGTGTCTTACTGTTTTGTGGGATTTTCCTTCCTTGAGAATGCTTTATAAAAATGTGACAGATGATGCACTTGTCTTTATTTATAAGACTTACGGTGGTTTTTTGGAAAAAATTAAAAATAGTACTTTGGCTGTTGCTACTTATGATACGGCTGCCGTAAATACTGGGCGTGACGAGTATTTCTACAACAAGATAGGTGATATTTGCATAAAAGAGCATGCTCCAGAGATTGCGCTTGATGCATATAAAAAGGTGTTGTCTTCAAACCCTTATGATAGAGATGCTCTTGTTAAAATGGCAACGCTTGTTCAAACTCATTTTCCTGAAGAATATGATGAGGCAATTGATTGTTATACAAAACTTTTGGAAATAGAACCTGATAATGACAAGATTTACTATGAACTCGGGCATTTGTACTTGCAAAAGAATGACAGTTTGCCAGCAGTGAATGCTTTTGCGCTTGCTTTAGAAAAAGATTCTGAAAATCCTTTCTATCATAATAGTTTGGCATTCGCTCTTGTTCAGTTGGAGCAATATGATGATGCTATAGAACACTATCAAACAGCAATAAATCTCAACCCTGATCCATACTGGACCTCTATAGTTTGTCGGGCATTAGGCTCTGTTTATTTAGAAGTTAAAGGAAACCATGAGGCTGCTATTGTTCTTTATCAAACAGCGGCAGTGTTAAATCCAGAATCAGAAGAAAGCCATCTTGCGATAGGTGATGCTTATTTTTCTGTTGAAGATTATGACAATGCGATTAAAGCATATTGTGATGCAATAAAAATTAACCCTGATAATGCAAAGTCTTATTGCAAATGTGGCATGGCACTTTGGGAAAAAGACTATACAGAAGAGGCTATTGTTGCTTATAACAAAGCTATAGCAATAAATCATGATTATGCAATCGCTTACAATAACCTTGGCGTAATTTATCTTGATGATATAGGTAATGTTGAGGAAGCCATACATCTTTTTGAAAAAGCTGTTGAAGGTAACAAGGCTTATGCTCTCGCTTATTTCAATTTAGGCCGTTCTTACGCAATACTTCATCAAAACACTATTGCTGCAAAGTATTTTCAAAAAGCACTTGATTATAATGTCTTAACTAACGAGCTTGATGAAGAAGACATAAGATACCGTTTGCACAAGCTTTTTGAAGTATAAGCTTTATATGAAATATTGTTAATAAATTTGCCACTGTATTTAGACATGTCTTATAATCTAAATATGGATTTGTTGAGTGAGAAATTTAATGATTTAACGGAGGTCTCAAAAGTCAGAAGATTTATTTTTTCTGATTTGGGTAACATGGGGTTAAAAAGCCTTTATAATACTTATTGGCTAGAGATGGAGAACCTCTTTATTGATGCATCTGAAAAAGTCGGCAAAAATCTTTTTGAGTTGTTTCTTGTTGATTATTTAACAATTCAGAAGAATGCTGTTATACCTAAAAAAGAAAATCTTCTTAAAGAGTTTGTTGATTTTTATCAAGAAATTTCAAAATTTCAAAGTCGCGAAATTATAATTAAAAATATTTTCAGATATTCGATGTATTATCTTCGTATTACTTTCGCAGATTTGCAAGATGAAGATATAAGAAGAAAAATTAAAACAATCAATGCCTTGAATGCATCTGATTCCTATCCTTTTTTGATGGAGATTTTTGAAGATTACGAGTTTGCTCATATCAATAGGGCTATGTTGTTAGAAATTTTGGATACTGTTTTAGGCTTTATCAATGAAAGAAACTCTAAAAAGCCTTCTCAAATTGCGCTTTCTTTTGCAGGTTTGAGTACAGAAATAAACAAAATGTTGGTTTTAAAAGATTACACTCCACATTTTGTTGTAGAAGAAACTAATTATCTTGAAAAAGAAACCATTAATTCAATGATTAGTTCTTAATTTCTATTTTTTCTTTCCGTGGCGTCTATATGGGCCTGTTGCTAAAGTGTCTTGTTCTGCTTTTTTCTTTTGTTCTTCAATGTAAGCAGCCATTTTTTCTGTACGATTTGCTTTTGCTTCAGATAAATTAAGTTTGCTTGAGTCGATGACAATCAAGCCTTCTGATTCGTCTCCAAGCGGTTCTTTTATGTCGTTAGGCCAAGTATCGTAGCCTTCTAAAATTCCTTTGTTAATATAATCACAAATTTCGTCAATTTGTTTTTGCGTATTTTCCGGCATCTGCGGGTGTTTCTTTATGAATTCATCGTATTTTTGCGTCATTCTTTCATGGTTACATTTGCCACAGAGGTAGATGTAGTTTTTCTTGTTGCTTTCTCCACTGTCGCCTTCTCTGTGATGAGGTTTTACGTGTTCCTTTGTGTTTCTGAG
>CALVEI010000057.1 GCA_944326515.1 Candidatus Gastranaerophilales bacterium
GGAGTTTCTGCGTGCTGTATAAAAATTCTTCGAATCCTTCGGCAAAAAGACAATTAAAAAAATTAAGAAGAAAACGCGCCCAAGAACTCTGTTAAAAACGATTAAGTATCGTTTTTAATAGAGGTAAGCAAAGCCAGAAACGGAGTTTCTGCGTGCTGTATAAAAATTCTTCGAATCCTCCGGCAAAAAGACAACTAAAAAATTAAGAAGAAAACGCGCCCGGAGAGATTCGAACTCCCGACCTTTTGGTTCGTAGAAATTGTCCCTCTTAGAGCTATTTTGAGCAATTACTGCTATTCTCGCATTCTATACTGTTTTTGAATATAAGTCAACAATAATATAACTACTTCAAAATCAGCCTTACTACACAAATATTACACAAAATATTTCGCTTGCCGATTGACCTGTAGTATACATTGCTATAATATAAATTTCCTCAATGTAATATTAGAAAGGATGTAACATGGAGGAAAATAATATTTTTATGGATATAAAATCTGTAGCAGAGTTGCTTCAAGTCAAAAAAGCAACAATTTATAGTTGGCTGTACTACAATCAACTACCAAAGAATTTGTACAGAAAATTAGGTCGAAAGCCTATTTTTATACGTGAAGAACTAATAAAATGGTTTTATAACGGTGCTGAAATTGCAAAGAGAAAAGTTAATACCACTGCTGATATCTAGATTATCTGTAGAATACAAATCTTAAACAAATATGCGTAGATACTCCGGCAGGCAGGAGGGGTAATTAAAAATTACAGCAACAAAAGCTACCGATTACAGAAATATACTAATCTCTCTGATACCTATGCTATAGTTATACCGTTTCAATATTTATTAAAAACTTATACAAATTCGTTGTAGTTGTGCTGTATTGTCTTGCAATAACAGTCTTTGGTACATGTAATTCAACCAGTTTTAAAATTTCATCTTTGTACTCATCCAGTTTTGATTTGCCTTTGCCTTTTGGTCTGCCGAGTTTTAGCCCCTGTGCTTTCTTTGCCTGCATTGCTTCTTTTGTTCTTAGACTGATTAAATCTCTCTCAATCTGTGCTACCAGTGCAAATATCGTTGTTGCAACTGTTGAAGTTATGCTTTTATCACTGCTGCAAAAATTCTCTTTCAACGAATACAACACAATATTTTTTTCTTTGACAATTTCTATTACTTCAAAAATCTGGGTTATTGACCTTGCTATACGAGAAAGCTCGGGGACAATTAAAACATCTCCGTCATTCATTTTATCAAGCAATGTTCCGAGTTTACGGTTTTTAAAATTTGATTTTCCGCTGATTTGTTCCTCTACAAACTCAACACTGCCGAGCTTTTTGTCGTTTGCAAACTTTAATACTTCAAGTTTGTTCTTTTCTGTGTTTTGTTCCAGTGTGCTTACTCTTAAATAACAATAATTTGCCATAGGCTTAATCCTTTCTAGTATTCGTTTGGTAACAGTAATGTAAAAATAACGGGTTCAATGTTTGTCAATATCAGATAAAACTTATAATCATAAGGAATTAAATCTATGTCGGGTATTATTTGCTTAAACACTGTTATATGCTCACTGTACTTGTTATTAACATAACCTTCCCGATATATTTCAAGTATTCCGTTGTTTTCCTTTTTGTTAACCTTAATTTTGACAATAAAAAAGCCGTCATCAACGGCTTTTGCAGTAAATATGATTTGCGGAAGATTTGAAATTATACAATCGACAAACCAAAACGCATTCAGTGTTTTTTGAAAATCGAGTATGCCCTCTGTGTATATCAGATGTTCGAAATAACTCCGCCTGTAAAATTGCTCTGAACCTGTGTGCCTGTTATAGATTTCTGTAATAAGTTCTTTGTTCAAAATTAACCTCATTTTTTATGTTTTATCGGCTGAAATTCGCTTACATTAACAGAAAAGCGATTTTCTATATTTTTATTTTATACATCCATTAATCAAAAACCAAGCCCTTTCGATTAATAGATTTACCTAAGGTAAAGGTTCGGTTTTGATTGATAATTTTTATTATTAAAATAAAGGAGTGTTGTATGGATACAAATCACATTGATATACGTATTGCACAAGAGAATATAAGACATGAACATGAAATTTCACGTCTTGATAAAGCAAAAAATCAAGAAAACGAAATGCACAAAAGAAAAATAGATGATTTAAAAGCTCAAAAAGAGCGTATAAAACAAAACTCAAAGCATGAAACGCTTGATGAAGTCATAGACAAAACTCGCAGATTGATTAAGCAAGCATTGGATGATTAAAAATAAAGCATTAAAAGCAGTGTTCTGAAGTTCCTCATGTTGCATTCATATCCTAAATGTACAAGTGAACCGATTGTGCCAAATTCCTGTTGTTCATATACTTTGTAATAATATTAAAAACTGACAAACTTTGTATACCAAGCACCTCTTGTTTTGCCGTGCTTTATCAAATATTTATTTTCTACCAGATTAGCAAGGTGTTTTTTTATTGTATTGATATTTGTATCTGTTAATTCAGATAACTCAGAAATCGTCGCACGTTCTTTTGTTTCAAAAACTTCCATAATTTTTGCAGAAACTTCCGGCAAATCAAGGTTTGAAGTTTTTCTCGACACTGGGTGTTCAAGTTTATACTCAAGTCTTATTTTTTGTTTTTGCAAAGTTTTTAAGAAAAACATCATCCATGGTTCATAGTTTGGCTTATCATGCAGCGTTGTCTGTGTCTGTCTTAAAGCTCTATAATACGCTTCTTTGTTGTCTTCTATAATAGATTCTGTCGAGCTGTACGGAATATATAAATAACCGGACTTTAATAGCAAAAGATTCGTTAAAGCTCGTGAAAGTCTGCCGTTTCCGTCTTGAAAAGGATGAATTGCAAGAAAATTAACAACAAAAACGCCAATAACTATCAACGGATGATAAAATCTGTCTGTCAAATTTTTATTAGTCCAGTCTATAAGTTCATGCATTTTTAAAGGTGTTTCAAAAGGTGTTGCTGTTTCAAATACAACTCCCAGCTCTTTGCCTTCACTGTCATAAGCAGCAACAGCATTAGAAACCTTTTTATATTCTCCTTTGTGTTTTTCGTCTTTTGAAGAATACTCCAACAAAATTTTATGTAATTGTTTTATATAATTTTCCGATAATGGAATAACTTCCCAATCTTCAAAAATTGTGTCAGCTAATTTTGCATATCCTGCGACTTCTTCTTCATCACGGTTTGCAAAAGATTGTTTGTTAATCCTTGAAAGGAGTTCTTCAACTTGTTTATCGGATAATTTGTTACCTTCAATCCTATTTGAGGAACCAACACTTTCTATTGTAGCAACTTTTTTCAATGCCTGTAATTTTTCGGGTGCCATCTGACCTAAAAGTTTCCAACTTCCTTTGAATTCATCAATTTCAGAAATAATAGACAGCATTTGATTTGTTATTTTGATATCAAGATTTTCTAACATAATAATACCTGATTAGACCTAATATGACCTAATAGTATATTATTTTTACCCGATTGTCAAGAATCAAACATATCTGATTTTTTGTAATTCCAGCATTGCGTTTCTTAATTTTTTTAATAAGAAACTTAGTTGTTCTTGATCTTCCTGTGGTAATTTTGATAAAACTTTTTTTTATTTTACGTTATATGATTTAATAATTTGAAACATTTATTGCTATTATTTTAGGCTTGGGATTGTCATCAAGGTATGAAAACCATATTTCACCGTTCCCAAGCATAAAACCACTGGAATTTATAAAAATATCCTCTGTATTGCAAACAGCTTGTATAAATCGCTCTGTAAATATTTTGTTAGTATCCAACGCAATAAATTCATCTTTGCTGTATATAGTTTTTGATGAACCATCGGTGTTGATATTTATAGGATAACTTAAATAATTTGAAAGAGCATTGATATCTTTATTTTTTACAGCTTTTTTAATTTTATCTGCAAATTTATAGCCTGTTTTCATCTGTTCTTTTGTATAAATAGGGTTGTCATATTTGTCTGTCGGTTCATCAAAAATATCTTGAGTGTTTTCTTGTCCTGTTAGCTCGTTTGATTCCACATATTTTGTTTGATTAGTAAAATTTGTAATTATAAATACCGATGTACCTACAAGTACCAAACTTAGAGCCAAAATCAAAAGAACAACTACATGTTTATTTTTTATAAAATAAACATTAGGCGTATTTAACATAGCACCGCATTTGGTGCAAAATTTTTGATTTTCGTTTAATTCACTTCCGCAATTCGGACAGTACATAGTTTTCCCTCATTTAATTCATTATGATAATATAGTTTTCAATAATTTCTGTCTTTGATTTTATAAACTATTTATAAATTGAAGAATTTCATCATTTTGTTTCTTTTCAAAATATAATCGTTTTATTTGATATTTAAAACCATATTTCCCCTCTACAGCAAGGTTATTATTTGCTATTCCTATTAAATGCATTATATATGTATTAAAATAATAACTGTTACTAAATGCTATATTATTTCTAAAATACTCCATTTGATTGCATATCCGTTGAATGAATACTAATCTTTCTATTTTATTAAATTTTCTTAAAGGTTTGTATTGCTCAATTACAGTATGATAGTAGTCATTCCAAGTTACATTTCCATACATATAAGCAGGACCTACATATAACATTTCATTTGTTGCTATCATTCCTAACTGATACAAGGTACTTTCTTTAAACACTGCTTTGTCTAATTTTTCCATTGAATTATACTTGCCTGGTAAATTTTTAGGAATGCCGTTTCCATATCTTTCAGCATCATCATATAAATGTTCAAATAGAAAATAGATAGTATTCCAAGATTCTTCTTGTTCTTTGAATTTAAATTTTTGGTTTAACGGAGTTATATTCTTGTCTATTGTGCATTGCATAAAATACTGTGCATAATTCCAATCATTGAATATTTTTTCCTCATTGTATGGGTATTGTTTGCAATTAATTCTTGTAAAACTTAGTAAAACAACAATTATTAGCAAGATAAACACTGTAATACATATAATGAATAATTTATTCGTTGAAAAAGTACCACAGTTGGTGCAAATTTTTTGATTTTCTTGGATTTCTTTTCCGCATTTCGGACAGTACATACATTTACCCTTTTTAATTTAGTCCGCTCAGTAACATACACATTATTATGACAATAACAGCTATGATACCAACTTTAATTAAAAGCATTTTTTCAAAATTACTATTTCTGTTTTCATTTTGCCATTGCTGCCATTTATAATCTGAAAACTGTTTTTTATCATCATCACTAAATTCATATCCACAGTACTTGCAAAACCTTTTTAAAGTTTCGATTTCCTTACCGCAGCTTGGACAATGTATTTTCATTTTTTATCCTTTCTATTCTAGTCTAACTTTGTACCGCATTCTTCACAGAATTTATCGCCATTGCTATATCTTTTTCCACAGTTCGGACATTTAAGGCTTTGTGTATCTACTGTTGTATTTGTATCAAAACTTTTTGTGTTATTAGCAATAGTCTTAAGACTTTTTGATATAGAACTAAAATCTTCACACAACCCCGTAAACATGCAGAAAATATAATTTGAAAAAATAAAAATAATAAATAAAAGTAAAAATGTAGCTATACCGACCCAAAAACCAAGTGTACTATCAATGTCCGATACGAATATACCAACAGAGACTGATAGTACAATAACTATTATTAATTGTAAAAAAACAAATAGATCTGTAAGAAAACCTCCGCATGCTACAATAAAATTTTTCATATTACCTCCTTTTATAACTTAGTACCGCATTTTGTACAATTAACATTGATTTCTTTGTTATTTATAACTTCCGGTTTTATTTCCGTATTTATCATATGTTGTTGTTCTTCCGTAACTATCAGTTTTATATGAGCCTGTTTTATTACCATATCTGTCATACTGCACAGTCACCCCATTACTGTTTCTTTTAAAAGAACCGATTTTATTACCGTATCGGTCATATTCAGTTGTTACTCCGCTTGAATTTGTTTTATAACTTCCGGTTTTATTTCCATACCTGTCATAAGAAGTAGTGCCGTAATTATTTGTTTTGTATGTACCTGTTTTATTTCCATAGCGGTCATATTGCGTAGTAATATTTCCTCTTGTTTTGTACGAACCTGTTTTATTACCATATTGGTCATAAGAAGTAACGGCTAAAACAGGTAAACTTATAATGAATGTTAATATTAAAATCAAACATTTGTTCATTTTGTTTTGTCCATTCTTACTTTTTGCCATACATATAGAAATTGTATGCTTTAGTATCTATTTTTGCTCCACTCTTATTCAAAGTATTACCAAACTCAATAAGAGTAACAGGAAACATTGTCGACATAAATTTCATTACTGCCGGATCGTGATGATTGAAATTATTGAAGTCTTGCATTACTGCTGCAAAAATAAATGGTAATGTCCCTTGTTGATACCCTATATCCATATAGTTATATGGATTTCTTAAATTTTGTGCCAAGCAATATACCATCTCAGAAACAGGCAAACCGACTTTTATTTTACTTTCACAGCTCTTTGCTGCTTTATAATAATACAGAGGATAATTATTCGTTCTTTTGACTTTGGAAGGGGCAATCTTGGAATTAAATATATTATTGCTTTTAGCTGTTGATGTATTTGGCTTTTTATTACTTGCCTTTTTCATAGCTTGCTGTTTTTCTGCTTGTTTTTGAGCAGCTATTTTTTCATCATTTATTTTTTTTACAATAGGATGATTATTCGGATTGTATCCTTTTTCTTGTGCAAGAAGTACAATTTGCTTATCTTCTGCCCATTTTACATTTGGAACTGTTCCTGCATTAATTTGCTCTCTGTTGGACAAAGGACCCGGTTTATTAATTTTTATCTTATTTTTGCTAAGCAAGTTGCAAAGTTCGTTATATTTCTCGTTGTAGATAGTATTTTGATTTTTTAATTCATTTTCCCAGTTATCGCTTAAATTAGCATTAATAGTATTTTTTACTAAAAATACACCAAGCTCTCTGTTTGCATAACTGTATAAGTTTGCGACAATTCGTGTATTATAAGTTAATTGTGCAAATTGTTTTTTTTGTAGAGAATTAAATTCAGATATTTGTCTGTTTATTAACTCGATATTTTCTTCATTGTATATTGAAAGTTCTAAAAATTGTCGAAAAGCTTCACCATATATATCATGTTTTTTATTAGTTTGATATATAGAATTGTAAATTTCTACATAAGGATTGTCTTTATTATTTGAGCTTTCTTTTAATGCAGATTTTACATTTTCATTTGTTACTTTGAATAAATTGACATACAGTTTTGAGTTTTCAATTGAAATTGCATCGGCATAATTCAAATAAGCATTAGTATATTTTGCATGTTTGTTTCCCAGTTGTCTTGCTAAAATAATTTTTTCAGTTTTATAATCATTGACTTTATATTTCGTATTTTCATTATATGTTTCTTGTATTTTATTATATGAACGTAATAATGTAATATTCTCCGGTTTTAATATATATTTCTTATTGTCGTCAGTCACGATTTTTAAAGTTTTGTACAAATCTATATCTTTAATGTCTGACTCTTTAATTTTATTTGTTTTCTTCCCGTTGAATTTAATTATTTTTTGTCCAACTTTTAATCCTGATTTGTCAGCCGCAGAGTTTGGAATTACCTCTTGAACAATAACATCATCCACTGTTTTATTAAGAGAAAAGCCATAACCCGATTCTATTGCTGCAAAAACACAAGAATATGTTAGAAAAAACATTAATAGCCCACAAAATAACTTTTTTTTCATATAACCTCACATGTTGTTAATTTTATACCTAAACAAGAATATTTCCGTTTGAATCCGCAGGAATAAATAAGGCTGCAATAAATTCAATAAGAGCAACTATACAAGGAATAAATGTCCAAGCGAACAAAAAGAATAAAATACCTGTACCTATTTTCCCGCCATAGAATTTATGAATGCCTATTCCGCCAAGGAAAAGAGCTAGTAGACAATAAACAATTTTGTTTACTGATTTTTTGCATGTAACATATACAGGCGGAGTATTATTTGCGTTATTTGAAACATTTACATTGATACCCTTGTTAGATGTATTTTCTTTTTTTACAACTATTACATCTTTATCTGTTTCATATATTTCAACTTCATCGCCAACATTGGGTGTAAAATTGCAATTTGTCAATAATAGTTCTCTTATACCACCGTCATTGTTGCCTATCATGACAGTGTCGTTTTCTATTTTTAAAATCTTTGCCATACCTTACACAACCTTTCTCTAATAAATATTTTCAATTCTAACATGAAACCAAAAATTTTTCTACATGTACTACAATTTTTTATATCTATATAAATCGACATTTTACGGTGTAATAATCACTTACTTTTACTGAAAATTTAAAAAAGAGGTGATAATGTTACAGAATAATTTAGGTATAAAAATTCGAGAAATCAGAAAATCAAAAGGACTTACACAAGAGCAGTTAGCAGAACTAATAGGCATTGATAACAAACACCTGTCAAGAATTGAAAAAGGCAGACACATGCCAACGTATAATATCATCAAAAAACTCGCTAAAGTTCTTGATTTTGATATCTATTCAATTGACGACATGCCAGTAACAGATATTGTTCAACCGGATAAAACCTTTTTAAAATCCGTAAAAATTTTAAACTCCGCTAAAACACCCGAAGAAAAGAAGTATTATCTTGAAGCATTACAGCATGCTCAAAAAGGCTTGAAACTGGGGAAATCTTTATAAAGTTTCGTTTTTTATGTTGAAAATAAAATACAAAGCACAATTTTATCTTATTCTGTTAGCCTATTTTTGATTTGTTAAAACTCTAAAATTCATCTTTTTACTTAATAACAAAACTAATTAATCAATACAATGTGTTGATATATGCAATACAATAAGTATTTACTATATACCAGACTTACTTAAAAATGACTTTAAAACAAGCCATGGACAATGATGAAAAGAAATTTATGTAAACTGGCGGTAATATAACCTGAAATAACCGGCATTATGCCGATTATTTCAGTAATAAAATATTAGGTCAGATAAAATACACTTACATTGATATTAAATCCTGCTCCTGCTACTGACAATTATTTTATTTTTACTACATGACTATAAATTTTACAACAAGTTTTACAGTATAGCAGGTGCTTGCCTAAAATTTTATTTTTTTTGTTGTTGTTTTTGCAGTTTTTTTAACTGTGTAATCGCTTTATCTTTGGTAACAGCAAGTTTTTTAGGGTGTAATTGCCTTATATATCCTATTTTAGCTATCAGGCTCTGTAATTCTCCTACTGTCATCATAGACAAATCTTTTTCTTGCAATGTTTTTATAACAGAATGTCCAATCTTGAACGGAGCTAATAATCTGCCGCATTGAGAAATATGTACCCCCGTTACTACTGCATATTTATAACCAAATCGTTTAACTTTTGATTTCTTGAGCCAAAGCCCATGGGTTTTTAAGGCGTTGTTAATGTATTTAATAACCCAGTTCCCTATGTGTTTATTGGTAGAAAGTGTTATATCGTCGACATAAATAGTCATGTCAATGTTCAGAGCCTGCATTTTTCGATAAATACTGTCAAAAATATTTTTATGTGCAAAACAACTTAACAGTGTACTTGTTGCACCGCCTGTGGGTAAGTACCCGTTGTACGTTGTTATGTCCATGAGTAAATTTAATAATTTACCTGTCGCACCAAACGTTGTAACGAAAAAATCCTCAACATACTTAGTTTTTGTGTTCGGGAAGTAATGCGAAATATCCATAGTTACAACTTCGCGTTTCTTTATATGTTTTTGTGCATTTTTTATGTTGTTCTGCGTTTTAAATCCAGCCATACAATACGGTGGACAATCTAAATAAACCTGCAAATACTCGTGCAATTTTTGTTGTATTTCTTTTAACCGAGTATTAGGTTCTTCTATCCAGCGATACTTACCGTTTTTGTATTTTTTATATCGTCTGTAACCCTTACTAATTGCTTGTAAACAATCTTTTTCCGTAATATTTAGTATGCTTAATAGTTCCGTCACAGAGTTTAATCTGTGCGGAAATGTTATATTCTCTTGCATGTTTCGCCCCTTCAATATTGTGAAACTTTATAAAATGAGAGAGTCTACTGCAAAACCGGTAGTTTTGGTGGTTCAGTAAATTATAATTACCCTAATCTCTCACATTGGGCGAAGCGACCGCTAGGGTAGCGGAGCCTGAAAAAAAAGAAAAGGTGTTTTTTTTTTATTAGTAACCTTATAAGGTATACACCTATACAAGGTAACATCTTTTCGAGTCCTTTTTAAAAGACTTTATTATCGGTCACGCAAACCGATTAATTTTTACCACTTTAATAGGTAATTATAATTATATTTAGTATTCAATGTTCAATGTGTCATTAGATATGACATAGTTGTATTTATTAGCTTGTAAAATCAAACTTTAGTTAGTACAGATTAAGTTCTTTAATCCTGTCAAATTTTATTTTTTCTCCTTTTTTTCTTGTTTACAACCCAGCCAATTCATCAGCCAAATCGCAACCTTGCTGTCTTTAGGGATTGTTTTTAACTTTAGCCAAAATTTTGTCATTTAACTCATCCTTTCTTTTACTTTTCTTTTTTTTAATTCTGCTCCTGCAAGAAACCATTTTATTAGTTCTTCACGAATAAAAATAGGTTTTCGACCTAATTTTCTGTACAAATTCTTTGGTAGTTGATTGTAATACAGCCAACTATAAATTGTTGCACACTCGACTTTTAGAAAATTTGCTGTTTCGTTGCAGTTCATTAATTCTATATTTTTGTTTTCTGTTTTTATTTCCTTTTCCATAATTGCAGTATAGGTTAAATGCAAAGCCTTGTCTAGCTTTTCGCCTGTTTTTTGTGCTTGCAGAAAATCTATATTTTTTTGATTTTTTTTGCATAAAAATATTTATTTTTATTAGCCTTAATTCATTGTGAACATTAATTTTGAGATTTTACTTACAAAAATAAGAGAATTTTTCTTAAAAATTTTGATGAGTTATAAAATGCGTATTTGAATATTGTTCAAACATAGTAATAACATAGCTTACAGTTGATGAAAGCCATGTTATTTTAACTATGCATAAAAAAATATCTTGTGATAATTTGTTACAAAATCACTCTGATTTTGTACACAAAAAACTATTGAAAACTCTCTTGTATCAAGGATTTTATACGTTTCTTTAAATTTTTATCAGAAACCTTTGTTTCTTTTAATATATTGAACAAAAATTCTGCTCTTAGTTGTCGTAACTGATATAAATTATCACCTGTAATTTTGGTTAATTCCTTGTTTAAATCAAATTTTGATAACTTATTATTACCGTCTTTTTGTTTTAATTCGTCAAAAGCACTTTGTAACTCTCTGCAATTTAAGCATTTTTTATGTGAGGTTGATTTTTTATCAGGGTAACACCAGTTACAATACACATGCTTATGTGATAATGCTTTTGTTATTGCAGAATTCATTTTATTGAAAGCATTAAAATTCATCACAGATCTGCATTCTAGCAGACGTTTTGATATTGGGGTCTTTATACGGATATTATCATAGGGATTGACCAGACAAACATATCTATTAACTTCTTCAATATGATATCTTGTAATAGTTTCATATTCTTCTTCATCTTCTTCGTCGTTATCATAAATAATTTGTAAAACTTCTTCTGTATTTTGCGGAGTAATTTGTATTTTATTTATATAATTATGATCTATAGCATAGTAAAACTGATATTTTGCATAATTTTCTATCAGGATATGCAAGATTTCAGGAATATTGTTTGAAATTTTGTACATATCTTTCATTTCGTCTATAGGAAAATCCCAATCACTCTTGATTTTATTGTTAGTTAACCTGTCAAAATCTATCGGCAAAATACTATAATAGCTGTATGCCAATGCACTTATGTGTCTTATAACCGTCCAAATAAGCGATAATTTAATTAAATGGTTGCCTGTTTCTTTTGTAAATTTAAGCAATGTACAGTGTTTAATAAGTGCTTGACTTACAATATATATTAAAAATTCTTTATTTGTTAATGTGTCCTCTTTATACGATAAAATATCTTTTGAACAGTTTGCAAGAAACTGTCCGATATCCTCATCATTTGCTTTTTGCAGTAACAATACTATAAATTCGCATATTTGGTGCGTATTTTCATCTATCATACAGATATTTTATAATTTTTCCACTGTTAAATCAATAAAAGCAGTTACTCATTAACAGCATTAATATTCATATACCCTTAAAATTGTAACAATATTGCGAACTTTACTGTATTTTATTTAGATTTGCTCAACTTTACTCATATTGACTGAATATTACCTAAAATACACCTTAAACTTAACAATGGCTTGTGTTTTTACCTTTTAAATTTATAATCCAAATATGCGTGTATACAAAAAGAATAATCGTTGGTATTTGGAAGGCATGATACGTAAAAAGCGTTATCATAAAGCAATTCCCGAAGCTACAAACGAAAAAGAAGCGATTACATATATGCAGGCATTCAAAACAGACCTCTTGCGAGGTCGTCTTGATATGGTTGATAATGTCGGCTGTATGTTATTTAAAGAACTTGCTGATGAATATTTAAAATATTCAAAATTAAATAATCGTTCTTACAAATCACGTGTCGGCAGAGTGAATAAATTTGTTGCATTATGGGGTAACAAACAGCTTAAAGACATATCTGCCATGGATATTGAAAAATACAAAAGAAACAGAAAGGAAGATATTGTAAGACCCGAAAAAATCGTTAACGGGGTTAAACTTCCTGCAAAATACGTTACAAACACCACTGTAAACAGGGATATAGAAATTTTGAGAAAAATGTTTAATATTGCCATTGAAAATGAATGGCTTAACAAAAATCCCTGTAAGTATGTTAAAAAATTAAGAGTAAATAACAAAATTGAGCGATATTTAACCCCCGAAGAAGAAATCAGGCTCATGGATGCCTGTGATAATAGCTATTCATATATGAAACCTATTATAAAATTCGCACTTAATACAGGTATGAGAAAAGGTGAAATCTTAAATTTAACTTGGAACTGTGTTAATTTTAACAGTAAAAAAATTACTCTGTTAGAAACTAAAAACGGTAAAAAAAGAGATGTACCTATTAATTCTACAGTTTTATCCATATTAAAAGCCATAAAACAAGAACAATGCTGTGAGTATGTTTTTGCAAATCCAATAACAAAAACAAAATATTATGATTTAAAACGGGTATTTAGTAACATCTGTAAAATTGCAGGGATTGAAAACTTTAGATTCCACGATTTAAGACATACCGCAGCAACAAGAATGGTCGGTTCGGGTGTTCCTATTACTATAGCAAAAGATATTCTGGGTCATAGCGATATTCGTACGACCATGAGATATGCACACGCAATTACAGAACAATCTCTTAGTGCTGTTGAATGTTTATCTGATTATGCAGAAAGAAATAATAAAGTTGTGCCGTTAAGGCTTGTGTAATTTTTATTTGCTATTTACAGAATACAAAAACAAACTATTTAATTGATTTTTAAATAGTTTTATTATTTTTGACTGATTACACAAATTAGCCGATTACACAAATATTACACAAAAAAATAAAAATCGCGCCCTGAGGGATTCGAACCCCCGACCTCTTGGTTCGTAGCCAAACGCTCTATCCAACTGGGCTAAGGGCGCATATATAATTTATTCAATTTTCAAATTTTCAATTACCCGACCTTTTGGTTCGTAGCCAAACGCTCTATCCAACTGGGCTACGGGCGCATTTATTAAATTGTCATTTTCGCGTTTGGTAGCCAAACTTTATTGGAAGTCGCAAGCT
>CALVEI010000058.1 GCA_944326515.1 Candidatus Gastranaerophilales bacterium
CATTATAAATGACAGGTACGGAGTTAAAATTAATCAAATATTTACAGAAGAAAAAAATCAAGCTTCTCAAAATGCACAGCATTATGAAGAACATCCTGTTGAAGAAGAACAACAACAGCCTTTATATGAAGAACAACCTGTTGAAGAATCTTATCAGGAACAACCATTAACTCAAAATGAAGAGTCTGAAGTGAATGAAGAAGACTTTGACTACAGTGATTTTGATGTAGATGAAGATGACTTGTAAACAACTAATTAGTAAAGGGAAATAAATGGGAACGTATCTGATTAATTTTATAGTTTACACAATGGCAATGGTAGGTTTGCTGTTTATTGGCGTTATGGTTTACAAAAAGACCATGATTGGCAATAATTCAGCTCAAAACTCTAACGGTCTAAAGGTAGAAAATGCATTAAATCTATCACCGAGAAAAACAATATACGTTGTTAAAGCAGGCAATGAAAAATTTTTAATTGCTGCCGATACAGAAAGAACAACTTTTCTTGCAAAACTTAACAATGATGAAAAGCTTGCCACAGTTGATGTTGAACCTGTTAAAACTTTTAAGGAAGAAATAGCTTTTTCTGCTCCTTTAAAAGCTAAAGAGGAAAAAACATACAGCATTGAAAAAGGAAATCAAAAATCTTCAAATGTAGATTATACAGAAGTTATGAGAGTGCTTGATGACAGTACTAACCTTAAAAGGCCTGTTATGAGAGAGCTCTTAAGAAAACTTGATGAAAGAGTAACTGCAAAAGACTAATAACTAAAATAAAAATAAGGGATATAAAATAATGGAAAGTATATTAAAGGATATGAATCCTGTTTTACAGATGTTGTTTGTAATGACGGTATTTTCAATGTTACCGTTAATCTTCACCTGTATGACAAGTTTTTTGAGATATACAATTGTATTTTCTATGTTAAAACAAGCTCTTGGTACACAACAAGTTCCACCGGGGATTGTACTAGTCGGGTTGTCAATGATTTTGACGATTTATACAATGAACCCTGTTTTTAGTAAAATGTGGGAGATGGGGTCTGTTCCTTATCAAAAAAATGGTGATTTAGTTGCCGCTGTTGCAGAAGGTTCTAAGCCGTTAAAAGAGTTTATGATGAAGCAGACAAGACAATCTGATATGACCTTTTTTATACAGCTGTCAGGTGCTCCAAAACCTAAAACTCCTGATGATATAACAATATGGCAAGTGGCTCCGGCTTACATTGTTAGTGAACTTAAAACAGCCTTTGAGATAGGTTTTGTTATATACGTTCCGTTTATTGTACTTGACCTTGTTGTTGCGAACGTGCTGTTGGCGTTAGGTATGTTTATGTTATCTCCAACGATTATTTCTCTGCCGTTTAAGTTGCTGATATTTATAGCGGTTGACGGTTGGAGTATGATTGTACACGGTCTTGTTGCAAGCTTTAACTGATAAAGTGTTAGATTAATGAGTTCTAAATAAAGGGATAAAATATGTTAGAAGTATTACTTGAATATATGGGCAAAGGGCTTATTACAATGCTGATGATATCAATGCCTTGCGTACTTGTTGCAGCAGGTGTGGGTCTTGTTGTTGGTATTTTGCAGGCCGTTACTCAGGTTCAAGAACAAACTATTGCAGCTGCACCTAAGATTCTCGCCGTGTTTTTGGTGCTGATGATAATGGGTATGGGATACATAAAACTTTTGACAAACCTTTTGTTAGAAGGTTATCAAATGGCATTTAACCATATTCCGGCAACAGAGAGTTATGTACTTTCTGCTAATTACCACAAATATACACGTCCTTTTGATGCAGAATTTAAACAAAGTGCAACAAGATTTGATAAACAGGAAATCGGTGATATTATGCGAAACCCTGGTAAAATTCCTTTTATAGACTACAACTCTAAGACAAAACATTATCCGTCTGACAGAATGCCAAATCCTACACCAAATCTTATTGAACGTAATGCAATTATGAACAGATAGAGGTTATAAATGAAAAAATTACTCGCGATATTTTGTTTGTTAATAGCTTCAACAGGTTCTTTTGTTTTTGCTCTTGAACCTCAAAAGACAATAAATTTACACTCTGATGGGGTGTATATTTTAAGTATTGATAAAAGACCGATGGATATTCAAGTAACAAATCCGAGAATTCTTGAGGTTACTTCTACGAGCGATATATTTTCTACAAGTTCACAGCTTGTTATGGAAACTCAAGAAGAAGGTATTTCGTATATTACTTATAAACAGGGCGATGTCACCTATACAATTAAGGTTTTAATTGATAATCAACAAGATGTTGATTCTTCTGTAATTGAATTGGATTCTATAAAGGATATTACAAAAGATAAATGATAGAAACTGTATTAGAAGCATTTCCTAAATATTTTCCTGAAATAAATGCGGCTCTTGGTGGCGGTATATTTATCTTTGCACGTGTAATAGGCTTTATAAGATTTGCACCTGTGTTGAATAGAAAAGAAATTCCAGGTATGGTCAAACTGGCATTTGCTTTGATACTTACAATAATTTTAATGATGACTGTTCATACAGGACCTGTACCTTCTGGTTCGTCATTGATTTTAGGTTTGATTCTTAACGTAGTTGGCGGAATGTTGGTAGGCTTTATTGCTAATTGCATAGTTTTAGCAATTTCTGCTGCCGGAGATATGATTAATATGCAGATGGGTCTTTCTTCTGCAATGGTTTTGGACCCTACAGTCGGTACTCAGGTTTCTATATTGGGCAACTTTTTTGGCTTGCTTGCTGTTATTTTATTTATAGATGTCGGTGGATTGTACTGGCTAATCAATGCTTTGCACAGAAGTTTTGAGATTTTTCCAATTTATGCAAACGCTATTCCTATGGATAGACTCGTAAATAAAGAATATCTTGTTACTATTACATCAAATGTTTTGTATATAGGTTTGCAGATAGCTTCTCCTGTTTTATTGGCAACGCTGGGTCAAGACTTAATCTTGGGTATAATCTCTAAAACAGCTCCACAGGTTAACGTTTTTCAATTAAGCTTCCTGTTTAAACCTGTGTTGGGTGCAGCAATTCTTTTGTGGATTATGCCTGTAATTGTTAATGTGATTAACGATTACTTTATGTCTTTTGCAAAAATATTTTAATTAAACTTTGTTTGAGCTGCTTGTATGCCTTCTGTTAAATATGTTTCAACAGCGGCTTGTGAATTTTTGAGAACGTTTTTTAGTTCTGCCAGCTGTTCGTCATTAAAGTTTTGAAGAACATAAGCTTCTGATGGTATAGGTGGCTGTGGGCCGATTCCTATTTTTAGTCGGTCAAAATTATTGTTCCCACCAAGTAAGTTAATTATTGATTTTATTCCGTTGTGTCCTCCGTCAGAACCTTTTGCACGGAATCTCATTTTGCCTACAGGCATTGCAATATCGTCATATATGATCAGTATGTCTTCTCTGTTTATTTTATAGAAATTCATAACAGCGATGAGAGATTGCCCTGAAAGATTCATAAATGTGTGAGGCTTCAACATAATAATCGATTCGCCTGATTGATTGATTTTTGCAATTTCTCCATTGAATTTTGATTCGAACTTAAAATCAAACCCCCATTGGTAGCTCAAATAATCAAGAACCATAAATCCAGCATTGTGTCTTGTAAATTTGTATTTGTCTCCCGGATTGCCCAGACCTGCTATGAGTTTCATTGTTTAACTTTCTATATAAATCGGTGTTTAACTTTATAGATAAATAAGATTGCTCCAAACGTTACATACTTGTTACCAATAACAAAAAGATTGAAACAGTTTATCAATATAATAGAAAAAATAATATTTCAAATAAATTTTCGAAATACTTTTTATATTTTAGGGATGGAGGGGACTAATGTCAACCAAAAGTAAAGCTATAGTGAATCTTAAAAGCAGTGAAAAGGTGTCTAATTTTTTAGAGTCAAATCATCTGCATAAAAAAGATTTTGCTGAGATGATAGGTGTTACTCTCTCTTATGTTTATAATCTTATAGACAATGCTATACCATTTTCGACAAGAGGGATAACGCTTGAGAGAATTGCTACCGTTATGGATATAGAGCCTGAGGAGTTTGTTGAGTATAAAATTCCTCAAGAGCCTATTCTTATTGACGAATCTATTGAGTTTTTACGAGAAAGACAAAAAGATAAAGGGATTTCTACTGTTCAGCTTTTAAAAAGTTTTCCTCGTAAAAAAAGAGTGGAAATTGTTGATATTTTAAGAGGAGCCAGACCGATACCTCTTGATTGGAAAGAACTCTCTTTGGTTGCTCAAGTTTTGGATATTGATAAAGAAGAAATTTATCCATACTGGGAACAAAGAGCAAGACAACTTTTGCAAACATCAGGCATGAACTTGCAGGCCAATCAAGGGCTTGTAGATGCGATGTTTGATTGTGCAAGAAACTATGTTGATAAGTAGTTTTTTATAACGTATGACGTTATTTTTAAAAAAAAAAAAAAAAATGCTCAAAAATATTTTCTAAGATTTCATCGGTGATAACTTCACCGGTGATTTCGTCTAAAGCGAGTAATGCTGACTTTATGTCAATAGAAATAAGGTCTTGTATCTCTCCGTTTTGTGTTGCAATCATTGCATTCGTTAGTGCTTTTTTGGCATTTATCAAACATTCCTGTTGCCTTTGGTTGGTTACAAATTCTGTTTCCATTGCCTCTTTATCCAGAATTGTTTCTTTTATTTTTGCTTTTAATTCTTCTATGTTGTAACCTGTTTTAGAAGAAATATTTATCGCTTCAGGGTTTGGAACTTCTGCTAAATCAGATTTTGATGCGATTTTGATATGAGGTTTGTCCATAATCATCTCATAAATCAGGGCATCGTTTTCGTCAAAACCTTTGCTCCAGTCAAAAAGGAATAAGATTAAATCGGCATTTTCTACACAGTTTTTAGTGTATTCAATTCCTATTGCTTCTACTTTATCAACTTCTTCGTTGTCTCTGATGCCTGCAGTGTCTATCAATGTTGCAGGGATTCCGTCAAGGTCTATTGATTCTTGGATAACATCTCTTGTAGTACCTGGGATTTCTGTTACAATAGCCCTTTCAAGGTTTAATAATGCGTTGAATAATGACGATTTACCCGCATTAGGACATCCCGCAATAGCGATTTTTATACCTTGGCGCATTATGTTTGAGGCATTTGCGTTTTTTAAGATTTTATCTATAAGTTTTGTGTTTGTTTCTATTTCTTGCTCTATATATGAATATTCAGGCTCTGCAACGTCTTCTGGAAAATCAACCGCAGCTATGATTCTTGAATAAAGCTTGAAAAGAGAAGATTTTATATTTGCTATTTCTTTTGTTAGTGCCCCTGAAAGGTTGTTGGCGCTTTTTTGCGCAAAGTTTGATGTTTTTGCGTGGATTAAATCAAGCACAGCTTCTGCTTGAGATAAATCAAGTTTTTTATTTAAAAATGCACGTTTTGTGAATTCACCTCTTTGTGCCAGTCTTGCACCGTTTTTTATTGTTAAATCAAGGATTTTTTTAACTACTTTAGGGCCACCGTGACATTGAAATTCGACAATGTTTTCGCCGGTGTAGCTGTTAGGGTTTTTAAAAGGGAGAACTACAACTTCGTCAATTTTATTGTTGTCTTCCATTACCCAGCCGTGGTTTATTTGGCCTGCCTTTAGTTCTTTTTTAGAAAACATTTTTAAAGCGACTTCAAAAGCTTTATCGCCTGATATTCTTACAATGCCTACACCGCCCATTCCAAGAGGTGTGGCTATTGCGCTTATTGTTTCAAATTCATAGTTAATATTCATACTAGAATCTTAGTATTAACAAGGTTTTGTTGCAAATATTAAGAAATATTACGCTGTTTTGAATCAAAAAGGCAATTATTTAAGAAGTAAATACTTTATATATATACGAGAGATAAAAAAGAGAAAGAGAAAAAAGTTTATCACTTGTAAAGAGAATTAAGAGAAATAGATTTTTTTTATAACATACACACTGACCTACCAAACACTAACCTACACTTACACTTACTTACACACGAGGAATCAAAAAAGATTCGACGGGATTCATTATGAATCCCTTTTTTTTGCGGATTTTGGCAAGTGCGCCGAGTGAGGCTATGCCGAACCCAGCACGTCCTGTGAGGCGGGACGGTGACTCCCGCCGAACTGCCAATAATCCAAGATTTTAGAAAATGGCGTCACGGAAACACAATGAAAAAACAAAGAATCATAGATTATTAAATAGTGACTTTGTTTTGAACTGCCAATAATCCAAGATTTTTATAAGGTTTCAATATCTTGGTGGACTATATTAATCAAACACATCAACTATTGATGTCCAAGTCAGTATGTAATTGTTTAGCGGCACAGCCGTTTCCACTATTTAATACTATTAGTTGTCGTATTTATGAGGTTTCAATATCTTGGCTAGCTATGACTTTCAAATACCTCGTTTATAGAAGACAAGTACGTATTTGCTATTTCAAAAACTCTTTTATCACCCAATACCCCATATAATACCCAGCAACTGCAGGTACAAAAGGTGTTGAGCCTGGGGTGATTTTAGTAAACTCTATTTTTTCGCCATTGTTTGTTTCTATATTTTCAACTACAGAAATTTTTTCAAGCACATTAGGGGCTTCTTTACTGCATACTGCTGTTATACCTGATTCGATACCTCTTTTTTTTAGTTGATACAGAACATTTTTTGTAAACGTGCATTTTTTGTTTTCTATATCTTTGATGTTTGTTATGTATAGTTGTGTAGGGTCCAGTCTGTTGCCAGCACCCATTGAGGTTATTATTGGGATGTTGTTTTCTTTGCAATAAACAAGCAAATCTATTTTTGAGCGCATAGTGTCGATTGCATCTATTACATAATCAGGTTTTGTTATGAAAATTTTTTCTTTTAAACTTTCATTATAAAAATCACAAATACTATTAACCTTGATATTAGGATTAATATCTAAAAGTCTTTGTTTGAATAATTCTGCTTTTTTTTGTCCTACTGTAGAATTTAGAGCTATTATTTGTCTGTTTATATTTGAATCAGATACTTCGTCAAAATCTACAATGGTAAAATTTTCCACTCCGCTTCTTGCTAATGCTTCTAGAGCAAAACCGCCTACTCCTCCAAGACCAAAAACAAAAACAACTTTGCTTTTTAACAAAGCTTGTTTCTCTTTTCCCCAGATTAATTCGTTGCGGCTAAAATCTGTCATTGAGACCTACTTTAGGGACATACATATACCTTCCATGATGTTTAGATAATCACTTTCAGGTAATGTTGATGCTGTTTTTATTGCTGCAGATAAATCAGGCTGTTTGTCATACCAGCGTCTGCCTTTGTTTGTTTGATAAAGCCCAAGAACTCTTTCAAGCCCAATGCTTAGTGGGGCTGTGTCGTTTTCTCTGTGTACAGTTTTTATTGCACTTGCAACGCTGATTATATCATCTGTTAACTTTTTTCTGACTGCAGGGTTTAGCGTTCTTAGCATATCCAAGGCCATTTTAGATTCTCTATGTTTATCATACCAGCGTTTATTTTCCACAATTTTCTCCCGAGTCTTGTCAATTTTATATTAATTATTATATTTCTTTTTTTACAAAATACAAATGCGTTACATTGTTATGATAAAATTTTTATATATAAAATTTGAGGGGGAAGTATGAGTATAGTTGCAGCTATAATAATATTTTTAATAGGTATAAAAATTGGTGCTATTGTTACCTTTTTTGTGATGAAAAAAATTCAATCTAATAAAGAAGAATCTGTAAATAAGGCATATAGTGATGTCTATGAAAAAATGCAGCTGCAGTTTGAAAATTTATCTAACAAAATTTTCAAAGAAACTACTCAAGATTTTTCTAATATGTCTAAAGAAAGAATAAACGAAATACTTGAGCCGTTTAAAGAAAAGTTTGAGGAACTTAAAAAACAATCAACTTTCAATAATCAACAATATGCTCAACTTGATATGCATATTAAGGATGTAATTCAAACTGGTACAAAAATTTCTAACGACACTAATACTTTGGCTGCTGCGCTAAAAGGCGATAATATGAAGCAAGGCAAATGGGGCGAGCTTATTTTAGAGAAGGTTCTTGAACTTTCAGGTTTAAGAAAAGGTGAAGAATACCTTGTGCAAGCTGGCTTTGATTCAAAAAAACCTGACGCAACAATACTTCTTCCTGAAAATAAAGCAGTCTTTATTGATGCTAAAACATCACTGGCGTCTTATGATGCTTATTTGAATGCGGAAAACGAACAAGATGCAATGTTTGCTTTAAAACAGTTTAAAGATTCTGTAAAAACTCATATATCAGGCCTTGCCAAAAGAGAGTATTTTGAGATTGAAGATTTTGCTTCTCCTGAATATGTGCTAATGTTTATACCGATAGAAAGCTGTTATGCAATGTTGTTTGCTGATAATGGCGAGTTGTGGGAATTGGCTTGGAAAAATAAAATTATGCCTGTTTCTCCATCAACTTTGCTTGCGGCTTTAAAAATTATTAACAGCTTTAATATGGTTAACAGACAGAATAAAAACGCTCAAGAGATTGCAAATCTTGCAGGGAAAATGATGGACAAGTTTGCTGATATGGTTAAGGATTTAAACGGTGTGCAAACAAATCTTTCAAAAGCTATGACAAAATTGTCCGGGCGAGATAATCTTGTTCGTCAATGTGAAAGATTGACTGAGCTAGGCGCAAAAAACAGTAAACAAATTCCTCAGCCCTCTATTGTTGAAGATGAGCAGCAACAAATTTCTTTGGTTCCATGAAATTAGCAATTTTTTTTATTTTTTGTTTTACATGTTTTAGCCGATATGAATATAAGAAATATAAAAACAGTTTTTAATAAAATGGTAATGCCCTTGCGAAAATCTCAAACGCCAAGGGTAAAACCTTATGAATTAATCTCTAAAGAAGTTGGTTTAAGTGCTGATTCTCTTAAAATCAGTGCAGAAAGAATTGGGATTGAAGATGCTGCAACTGCTGATATTGTTGTGATAAGAAAAACGCAGCAACCTGAACAACAAAAAGTAATAACAACATTTAGAGATTCTGCCGGTAATATTGTTGAAAGAGTTTTTGAATATGTTGGTATTAATAAACCTGAAAAACATAGGTTGTATAAAAAATTACATTCTTATTTCCCTGAAAAAGTTACCGGTAAATTGGTTCAAACCTTTGAAAATATAAATATAAACGGAAGCCCTAAGGCGTGGTGTAAAACTTCTTCTGAAAAATTTTTTGTAAACAGAAATGAATTTGGTCAAAAAGATTATGTAACTATTGCAAAAGTTACAACTGATGAAAGATCAATATATCCTATAAAAGTTCATAAGCATTCTTTGACTCAATATCCTGTTCCTCGTGTTCATATTGGTGAAAATGTACATAAAAAGAACCTTTCTTTTGTGACTAAGATTGATGATGAAGGGATACCTCAAATTCAAAAAATAACAGCAGATAGAAATGTTACTATTCCTCGAGATGATGAGTATTTAGCTTTTAGAATGTATGATTCTGAGGATGCGAGAAAACCAATGGCAAATTATGCATTAAAAAAACAAAATTTGCATGATTTGGGTATAAGGGTAGAAGATAATTATTATTCTTCTGAAAAAACTACAGGCTCATTTAATCATGATAATGGGGTTGTCTATTATAATTATAGGTATCTTACAAAAGAAGAAGTTGTTGATACTGCTTTTCATGAGGCAGCTCATGCTAAACAGTATGAAGTTATGGGAAGAACAAAAACATTTGGTTCAAAATATTCTACTGATTGTTTGGTAAAACACGGAGAAGATAACTCACCGGCATCTGTTGAAAAAGGCATAGCATATTATGAGGCGCACAAAAACTATGTTCCTGCTGAAGTTGATTATGAAAAATACAGAAAAAATCTGCTAGAAAAAGAAGCTTGGGCAGAAGGTGAAAAAGCCGTTGATGATTATCTTGAACAAGGCTGGGAGTTAAGATATGAGTTCCCCAACACAATACCTGAAGAATTATAGACTCAAGTAATATTCTTTTAATAGAACAGCATCTTCTTCCATAATAGGGCTTTCGCAAACCACAACGCCTTTTACGTTGAATTTTTTGAATGCCTTCATTAGGTCTTGGTAGTTCATATCACTTTCTTTTAACATAAGGTGCTTTTTCTCACCTTTGGGGCCGTATTCTATACCTGCAATATGTGCGTGAAAGTTCTCAAGTGCGTAGTCGCCAATTTCTTTTCCTATAGTTTCAAAGATATTGCAAAAATCATCATAGGTGTTATAAAGCCCGTTTGTTCTGGCATGTAAATGCGAAAAATCTACACAAGGCAAAACTTGTTTAAAATCTTTTGACAGTTTAACAATTTCTTCTAAATCACCCCATTGTGTCGGTTTGCCTGTTGTTTCTGGACGTACCCAGATATCAATGTCTTCACTATCAAGTGTTTTGCAAATTTCTTCCATTGAGCTTTCAACTTTTTTGTAAACGTCTTCTTTGCTCATTCCCATATAAAAAGCTGCGTGGTATGTAACAGAAAAAGCGCCGAGGTCTTTCCCCATTCTGGCGGTATCAAGAACTCTTTTTATACTTGCTTCGATTTTTTCTTCTTCTTTGGAATTTAAGTTTATATAGTATGGCCCGTGCGCAGTGAGAACCATATTTTTTGATTGAGAAATTTCTTTTACAAGCTTTTGGTTTGCCGGGCTCATTCTGACGCCGTGAACAAATTCAAGCTCCATTCCGTCAAGTTTTAATTCTTCTAAAATATCAAAAGCTTTTTCGTATCCGTTAGAACCGTTACAAATCGGCTGACCTGCTGTTACAAATTTTAGTGTATCCATTATGCTCCGAATTTTTCTCCTATTCTCGGTCTGAATTTTTCTATAAAACTTTTTGCGTCTGATATCAGATAAGAGCCGAATTGCAAAGATTTTATGTATAAAATGCCGTGACCTGTGGCAATTCCGATATCATCTTTAATTCTGCAGATTGTGCCGGGTTCTTCTTTAACTTTTTTATCGACAGCTTCGGCTGTGTAGATTTTGACAAACACGCCTCTAAAGCTAGTCATTGCAGTGATAAACGGATTTAATGCTCTGACAAATCTTTCTATGTATGCAGCATCTTTTGACCAATCAACGTAGTTTTTGTAGTTTTTAGAATCAATAGCAGGAGCTTTTTTGAATTCTCCTTGAGGTTGTGGCAGTGATATTATGTTTGAATTGTTTTCGTATTGAGCAAGGAATTCGCACAACAATTCTGCACACATATAGTTCATTCTGTTAAACAAAGTGCCCATTGTTTCTTTTTTTTCAATAGCAACTTTTTTTTGCGCAATTATGTTGCCTGTGTCAAAGTTTTCGTCCATAAAATGGAGTGTTATGCCTGTTTCTTTTTCGTCGTTTATTAAAACATTGCTGTAAGGATTTGCGCCTCTGTACTCGGGTAAAAGAGAAGGGTGGCAGTTTACAAAACCGTCTTTTGTCGTTCTCAATAACTCAGGCGGAAATTTTTTGTTGTATGAACAAACAACCGCAATGTCTGCGTTTAGTTGACGTATTGCATGCAAAAAGTCAATTTCGTCCATTCGTTGATTGTATTTTATCAAAGGAAGCTTCAAACTTTCTGCAAAACTGCACATAAGCTCGTAAGTGCCTTCGCTTTTGTGTGGTGGTACTACTCCAACAATGTTAAAACCCATTGAAAAAAGTCTTGATAAACAAACCAGCGCCATATCAGGCATTCCGATAAATAATACTCTTTTTTGAAAATTTGTGTTCAAAATATCTTCCTTTTGATTCTTTTTAATTATTATATCATCGTTTGATGTAGTTTTAACATACCGTTATATTCTTTTGAATAATAGCAATTTTTTTATTGTTTTGTTTTTATCTCACTAAGTCCTAGAGTTTTTTGCGAAGAAAGGTTGATAAATGTTAGACAAAATATCAAACGTGAAAGTTGCGAATATTAACCCATCTCAAAAATCTAAAGAAAAACCCGTGTTAAGTAAGACAGAATCTGATGAAAATAAAACCCAAAAAGATGAGCAACTTTCTTGGTTTTCAAAAGCAATGAAAAATTTGGCCCTAGCTAATATGAGAATTGCCCATAACAATAGTGCTATTGCCCAACAACAAGACCAATTATGGCAACAGCAGATTGCGCAACAAATGGCTCAACAGGCATTACAAAACCATATGACAGCTGTGCGAATGACAACATCGGGTATGGGAATTATTTAGATTGTAAGTTGTGTGAAAATTTTAAAAGATAATAAAAAAGAGAGGCTTTAACCTCTCTTTTTTTATGGTTGATAATGTTGCTAGTCTTGAAACTGTCAACTCAAGAGTATTACAATATTAGAAAAATATTAAATAATAAAATTATTTGTTGATTTGTTTAGTTTTTACGAAAAATAAAGGAACACCAATTGTTAATCCTAAAAATGGAATAGACCAAATTATTAATAACAATGGATTCCAACTTATATCTTTTAATCTCTTATTTGCTGCAAATAAACCAATAGCAAAAAATATAAAATAAGAAAATGGAAATAATATCATAAATAATTCAGTGTTTTGGTAAGCACTTGCAATTACATTAACCATAAAACAAGTAATAAGTATAAAGAATTTTGTAATAAAGTAAGGTTTTCTTCCGATTTTTCCGCTAAAGGATAAAGGATTATTATTGTTTTTAATTTCTGAATCAGAAATATTTTTTATGTTATTTTGAGTTTTTGAAATAAACAACATTAAAATTATACTTATTACATAATAAACAAATGCAGAACCACAAGCTAAAGTAATAAATTTGCTTTGTGCATCTGCTAATGGCATATGATTATGTACTGCTCCAATATAAATCCCCAGTAGTAAATTAATAATTACTAAAACAATATCAGGAATTAAAAGAAAATACTTTAAATTTTTCAATAACATATTGTGAAAAGTAAGATTGTGCATCATTACAATGTACAATAACGTGATATTTACAAGCGATACTAAGCCAATGATGTAATTTCCAGGTACTAGAAAGTTACCAATATAATGAATTAAACTTCCGGCGTTGCCATTAAAGAGAATTAGATAAGTTATAAAAATCGAGACAATAGATTTGATGGAAATGGCAGGTATTATCAATTTATTCATTTAAAAACTCCTATATCAAAACACAGTCTTGTTTACCTTAGCTAACTATATCATAAAAATGCGCTAAATAAAAAGACGATGACATTCGTCATCGTCTTTTGTATGGTGTCGACGGCGGGACTTGTCTTGGATTTGCTTCACGCTCTCAGAGTTTCGCCTAAGTAGCTTTGCTACAGTCGGCTCAATCTGTTCGCTCCTCGGACTCATTTTACTTCGTTCACTCCGTCCGTCCGCAAATCCGCTGTCTTGGATTTACGATTTAATTTTATGTAAAATCCGCCTCTTGGATTATTGGCGTTCACAAGGTTTAGATTTACATTTCGAATTTTTATTCTAAAAATTCTACATTTCATAAACCTTGTTCACATAGGCACTGGGGGCTTAAGCCCGCGGCGTGCCTGCACAAAATCCGCTGAACCCGCTAAAACGGATTAAAGCCCTCACCGATCAAGCATATTAAAAAAAGGATAACTCTAGTTATCCTTTTTTAATTGTCGACGGCGGGACTTGAACCCGCACGGGTTTCCCCACACGCCCCTCAAACGTGCGCGTATACCGATTCCGCCACG
>CALVEI010000059.1 GCA_944326515.1 Candidatus Gastranaerophilales bacterium
ATGGCTAAAGATAACAAATCTTTAGGTATGTTCAGACTTGACGGTATTCCACCGGCTATGAGAGGTTTGCCTCAAATCGAAGTTACTTTCGACATTGATGCTAACGGTATCGTTAACGTTTCTGCTAAAGATAAAGCAACTAACAAAGAACAAAAAATCACAATCACTAACTCTTCTAACTTGTCAGAAGCTGACATCGACAGAATGGTTAAAGAAGCAGAAGCTAACGCTGAAGCTGATAAAAAACATAAAGAAGAAGCAGAAATTAAAAACAACGCTAATAGCTTAATTTCTTCTGCAGAAAGAATCGTAAAAGATTTTGAAGGAAAAATCTCTGAAGCTGACCAATCTAAATTGGAAGAACAAAGAAAAGCTTTAGAAGAAGCATTAAAAACTAACAAACCTGCTGAAGAAATTAAGAAAATGTCTGAAGACTTGCAACAAACTATGTATGGAATTTCTCAAGCTGCTTACTCTCAAGTACAGCAAGAAGCTCCTCAAGCTGATGCAGGTTCTGCTAACTCTTCATCTGATTCATCAAGCTCAAACTCTGACGATGATGTAATCGATGCAGAATACACAAAGGAATAAGGACACATTACACTTAACCTAATAAGTAAAGCCCTCAATAATTTGAGGGCTTTTTTATTTTTTATGAGGCTTCTATATCTTGGTGAACTATTACCGTGAGACACTTCAATCATTGACAACAAGTCCTTTGGTAATTGTTTTATAAGGCTTCAATATCTTGGGGAACTACGACAGTAAGACACTTCAATCATTGTCAACAAGTCCTTTGGTAATTGTTTTATGAGGCGTCTATATCTTGGGGAACTATGACAGTGAGACACTACAATCATTGACAACAAGTCCTTTGGTAATTGTTTTATAAGGCTTCAATATCTCGGCGGCAATAAAAATTAAACACTTCAATTCTTGATAACAAGTCCTTTGGTAATTGTTTTATGAGGCGTCTATATCTTGGGGAACTACGACAGTGAGACACTTCAATCATTGTCAACAAGTGCTTTGGTAATTGTTTTATAAGGCTTCTATATCTTGGGGAACTACGAGAGTAAGACACTTCAATCATTGTCAACAAGTCCTTTGGTAATTGTTTTATGAGGCTTCAATATCTCGGCGGACTATACAATACACATTTTTAATATAAACTTATCTGTATCTGTCGTAAAAAGATGCTTCAGGACGTGCAGAGTTTGAAAGTACAATTTCTCTGTACTCATTTTTATCTATATCAACACCCATATTTTTAATTTTTATTTCAGGGGCTTTTTTCTTTTTATTTAAGTTATTTTTATTTTCCATAGTTTTATTTTAGTACAAAAATTATTTTGTTACCTTTGATGATGTTTATTATGTAAATTATGTTTTTTATGTTCATTTTCTTTCTTTGTCACGAAGCAAAGAAAGAAAACGAACCAAAAGAAAGAAACACGCTATAACAAAAGAAACAGTAAAATGTTTTTGCAGTGATTTTTCAGCGACAAGCTGCTGTAAAAATCACTTTAAAACACAACTGTTTCTAATCAAAGCCACAACGGCAGAGCCGTAGACCTCTTCGAGGTAAAATATGTTTAAGCAAGTATCAGATTCTAACAAAATAATTACTTTACATAATAAACATTATCCAAAATCGTAGTTTAAATTCAGTTATAATTGAATCATTTATCAGACATAATAAAACGGCCAAGATGTAATTCATCTCGGCCGTTTCTGATTATCTTGTTCGATTAATCATTACCGTTAATAGCGTTTATACAATCCTGACAAATGCTACCTTGTGGACCAATGTTAATAAGTTTTCTATACTTCCAACATCTGTCACATTTTTCACCGTGTGCGTGAGTTACATATATTGTATAACCGTCTTCTTCGTATTTATTAAGAGCGTTTTCAAGTGCACTGTCAATTAATTCTGCTTGAGATGTAATGAATATGTTAGCAAGTTCTTTTTCGTATTTGCTCAACAACTCAGCGTCACCGCCTTGAACGAAAACAGCAACCTCTAAAGAACTACCTATAATTTTGTCTGCTCTCAAAGGTTCGATAGCCTTAGTAACAATTTCTCTAAGCTTAAGAATTTTAGTAAATTCTTCTTCTATTTTTGGATTAGCCCACTTAACATTAGTTACAGGCCAATCTGTTAACAAGATACTTTGGATACCACCTCTTTGTTTTTCTGGCATATTGAGCCAAATATCTTCAGCTTGGTGAGGCATTACAGGAGCCAACATTCTTGTTAACGCTTGAGAAATTTCAAAAAGAACAGTCTGACAAGCACGTCTTGAAAGTGATTTCTTACCTGCAGTATAAAGTCTGTCTTTAACGATATCAAGATAGAAAGAGCTCAAATCTGCAGCTGCAAAGTTTTGCAAGTGTTGGAAATACTTGTAAAACTCATAGTTATCAAAAGCTTCAGTAACGTTTTTGATAAGAGTATTCAACTTGTGCAATGCAAACTTATCAATAGCTTTCAAATCTTTGTAATATACATAATCAGCTTCAGGATCAAAGTCATATAAGTTTCCGAGTAAGAATCTTGAAGTGTTTCTCATCTTTTTGAAAATTTCAACCATCTGCTTGATAGCTGTTTCACCAATTCTTACGTCGTTTCTGTAATCAACAGAAGCAGCCCACAATCTCAAAACATCTGCCCCAAATACTTTTATAATATCTTGAGGAGCAACTGTATTACCAAGAGATTTACTCATCTTTTTGCCTTCACCGTCAAGAACAAAACCGTGAGTCAAAACAGTTTGATATGGAGCTTTCCCGCTTGTTCCAACTGCAGTCAACAATGAAGATTGGAACCAACCTCTGTGCTGGTCTGAACCTTCCAAATAAAGTTCAACAGGAAGATGACCAAGCTCTTTATGGCGTTTTTCCACTACAGCTCTGTGGGTGATACCGGAGTCAAACCAAACATCCATAATGTCTTTTTCTTTAGTGAAGTTTCTGCCACCGCATTTAGGACATTTGAAAGCTACAGGCATAAGATATTTTGTGCCTTCTTTAAGCCAAATATCAGAAGAACTTTCTTCAAACACTTTAGCCAATTTATCTATGGTAGCTCTTGTAACAATAGGTTCACCGCAATCTTTACAATAGAATACAGGAATAGGAACACCCCATATTCTCTGTCTTGAGATACACCAGTCAGAACGAGATTCCACCATGTTAGAAATTCTTTGCTCACCTGAAGCAGGAATCCACTCTACATTATGAATTTCGGAAAGAGCTTTGTTTCTAAATCTGTCAACTTTTACAAACCACTGAGGAGTAGCTCTGTATATAACAGGGTGTTTACATCTCCAACAGTGAGGATAACTGTGAGTGATTTGTTTATGAGAGAGCAACGCACCTGCCTTATCAAGATTTTTGATAACAATTTCGTTACCGTCCTCATAGTAAATTCCTTGCATATCAGGAACTTCTTCTGTCCAATAGCCTTTTGCATCAAGCGGAGAAAGAACATCAATATTGTATTTTTGACATACTTCCCAGTCTTCTAAACCGTGCCCGGGAGCGGTGTGTACACAACCTGTACCAGCATCCAATGTAACGTGGTCGCCTAAAATTATTGGAGAATATCTTTCATAAAGCGGATGAATAGTTCTTAAATTTTCAAGATCACTACCTTTAACTGTTCCGACAATTTTTATATCTTTTTCTTCAAACTCATTGTCTTTAACAAAAGCATCAACCAAATCAGTTGCAATAACAAAAATATCACCATAGTAGCTTACCAAGGAATATTCATATCTTGAATTGAGTGCTATCGCAAGGTTAGAAGGAATTGTCCAAGGAGTTGTTGTCCATATAACTGCAAATATTGGTTCTTGAGAAGAAATACCAGCCAACTCTCTGATTTTTTGCTGAGCTTTTTCTTCAAATTCAAATTTTACATATATTGCAGTAGATGTATGATCGTCATATTCAACTTCTGCTTCTGCAAGGGCAGTTTCACATTGAGGACACCAATAAACAGGTTTTAAACCTTTTTCGATATAGCCTTTTTCATACATTTCGCCAAAGATTCTTACCTGTTCTGCTTCTATTTCAGGAGAAATAGTTACATAAGGGTTATCCCAATTTCCCCAAACTCCCAATCTGCGAAAGTCTTCTTCTTGACCTTTGAGATTTTGCATAGCAAACTCTCTGCACATTTGTCTTAGTTGATATTTAGTAACATCGCTTTTATCTTTGATTGTTTTTAAAACAGCGTTTTCAATAGGCAAACCGTGTCCGTCATATCCTGGAACATAAGGTGCATAATAGCCACTTTGAGCTTTGTATTTAGTAACAATGTCCTTAAGAATTTTGTTTAAAGCTGTACCAATGTGAATTTTGGGAGAGCTCAAGTACGGAGGTCCATCGTGCAATACAAACTTATTTTCGATGTCTCTTTGTGCAAGGTTCTTTTCGTATATTTTTTCAATATCCCAAAAATCCTGAATCTCAAGTTCTCTCACAGCAGCATTAGCACGCATTGCAAGAGTTGTGCGCGGAAGATTCAATGTATCTTTAAATTCAAATTCTTTGTTCTCTGACATTTCATATCCTCAATTCATTTTTTCCATAGTAATAATTTTATACAAAAAAGATTTAATTAGCAAAAATATTTGAAAGAATAGGTAAATTACATTAGTATTATTCAACATTTTCAAAAAGCATTTGTGCAATATAAATATCTTTTTTTGTTGTTATTTTAATATTTGAATAACTTCCTTCACTAACATAAACAGGAAATCCCAAAGCCTCAACCATCCCTGCATCATCTGAGTAAGACTGTCCTTCAAGTTTTTTGTGCGCATCTAAAATCAAGTTGTAATCAAAAATCTGAGGCGTTTGCACATACCAAAGAGTATTTCTATCCGGTGTTTCAGTGATTTTACCATTAGAATCAGCTTTTTTTATAGTATCAACTGCCTTAACAGCAACAATAGAGGCTTTATTTTTAATTGCACTTTCTAAACATTTTTGAATATCTTCTTTTTTAACAAGCGGACGCGCTGCGTCGTGAATTGCAACGATATCAGGATTGTCACAAGCCTTTAAAGCATTAAAAACAGAAGCCTGTCTTGTTGAACCGCCTCTTACTACTTTTACAAAAGACAAATTGTTTTTTTCAAGAATTGTATTTAATTCTGTTTCTAAAGCCTCTGAAGCAGAAACAATAATCTCACACGGATTAAAAGGCAAAAAAGCTTCGATAGAATGAACAATTACTTCTTTATCGTTTATTTTTTCTAATAATTTGTTTATTTTACCGTATCTTGAGGAACTGCCACCTGCTGTAACTATAACAGAAAATTTCATACCAACTACCCTTAAAAATGTCTGTAACTTTTATTTTCAAACTCTTTTTCTATATCATCTAAAAAAGGTCTGTCTGAAACAACACCTATCTTAAAAAATTGAGTTTTGTCCAATTTTTCAAAAACTTTTTTATTAACACAAAAAACTAGTTCAAAATCTTCCCCACCCCAAAGAACGTAATCCATCCAATTGTCAGGGAACTCTTTTTTTAATTCACTACTAACAGGTATAGAAGAATAATCGACATCAAAAGCAAACCCACAACCTTTAGAAAGCTTATATAAAGCATCGCCTAGACCATCAGAAGAATCCATCATCGCAATATTTTTAACTCCACAATCAAAAGCAGTTTTTAAAAGAGTTTTGCTTTTTTCTACCTGAGCAAAGGGTACAAGATGTTTTTTTATAAGATATAATGGCTCATTTTTGCCCTCTAAAAGCAACTTCAAACCACCT
This sequence comes from Candidatus Gastranaerophilales bacterium, assembly GCA_944326515.1. Taxonomy (GTDB): domain Bacteria; phylum Cyanobacteriota; class Vampirovibrionia; order Gastranaerophilales; family Gastranaerophilaceae; genus Limenecus. The sequence goes on from CALVEI010000059.1 coordinate 5,797, forward strand.
GAACTGTCACCGTGACAACCAGTTACGACTATAACATCATCTGGTTTTGCGCAACTTCTTGCTACAACGACATCGTTGTATTTTTTTCCGATAGCACAAACAGAAACAACAATCTTGTCTGAACCTGTAAGGTCTCCGCCTGCCACTTTCACTCCATATTTCTTTATAGAATCTTCTATCCCTTGATAAAAAGCTTCAATAAATTTTTCATCCAAAGATTTTGGCAAAGAAAGAGAAATTGTCACATAAAGAGGCTTGGCTCCGATTGCTGCAATATCTGATAAATTCACATTTATTGCTTTTTGCCCTAATTCAAAGGGTGAAATAGTCTCCCTTAAAAAATGCACCCCCTCAACTAAGGTATCTTGAGTTATACAAATTCCCAAATCATCTAAAACTGCGCAATCATCACCTAATAGCGCAGTTTCAGATAAAGTTTTATTTATTATTTTGAGATACTCAATTTCTTTCATAAATTTATTGTATCAAGAACAAAGTTACTCCTGTTCTTTTTCTTTTGCCGCGATAACAAATTGAGCAACAAGCTCTGCAGCAACAAGATAAGAATAAAAATAAACTACTGGTACAAAAATAAGACCAATTACAGTTATTGCAAGTATCGAAAATACAATTTGCAGCAATACTGATAAAGCTATAAACAACAATATTAATACACAATAATTACCTACATTGTTTTGGAGCATTGCAAAAGCACCTTTAAAATCAACAAAGGACAACACCTTTAAATTTTTAAAAAAGTTAGCCATCATCAATGGACCAAAAATCATAACCAAAATGTATAACAACAGCAATAATGCCCCCAATGCCGTTAATAAAATAAATGCAATAGGATGAAACGCATTATGATGAGAAAAAACAAAAGCTAAAGCTATAACAAAAACGATAGATAACAAAATAACTGGCAAAGAATATATAAAAAAGCCAACAAAGTATTTTATACCTGTTACCAACATTCGACCAAACTCTGTCCAATCAGGTAAAAAGGAGTTTGCAAAGTTAATTCTTCTGTTACCTGTTTGCACAAAATAACCAGCAATAACAAGTGTCAATATCAAAGAAAATATAAAGCACAGAATAAACGAACTAGATGCAACTACTAGCGAATCAGAAAACAAATACGCAAACAAAGGAATCATATACACAGCAAATGTTGCCAACAAAATTCCTGAACCTGCTAATAATTTATTTACCCATCCTGGTTCTTTAGATATATATGTTAAAGATTTTTCAAAATCTAAGTTCATAATTAAAGCTCCTTTTTCTTTTAGTTTTATACTTATTACATTTTTTTTGATTCATCCGTTATTTGAACAAATCTGGCAATTAAACAACTACTTACCATTTGAATATATACAGCAACAAAAGGAATCAATATCAAACCTACAATTGTCAAAGCAACAAGTAAAGCTGCTGTATTAAACAAAGTGTTTAAAGACAATATAATTACAACAAGAATTAAATAATTTAACGCGTTGCCTCGAATCAACTGATAGGCAGAAGAAAAATTTAAAAATTCAAACAAGTTAAACTCTTTTATAAAGTTTGCGCAGAATAAAAAATAAAAAACAAAATACAAGATATAAATAATATTAGCAATTGCATTGAAAACAAAATACACTGTCTTAAAAAGTTCAGAATGAAAATCACTGCCTTTGAAGTGAATTTCAAAAACAAAAGAAACTATTCCAAGTAATATTGCTGGTAAAAGAAATAATATAGACCCAAGGGCAGCTTTAAAGCCTACAAACGTCAGACTCCAAAAATTTTGCCAATCAGGCAAACTTGCTTTTGAATCTAATCTGTAATCATGCGCAAATTGCAAGCCAAATCCATTTACTGCTAATCCGATAATGCCGGCAATAATATAAAAAACCACAAACAAGGTAAAATTTATGACAAAATTTTTGAATAAAAAAGCTGAAAAAAGAGGTAGCATCAAAAGAAAAGCAATAATAATCAAAAATAAAGCTCCTATTGTAAGCTTTTTGATCCATTGTTCGTCATTTTTTACACATAATAAAATTTTTTCAAAATCGTATTTCATCTTAACTCCTATAACTACATATCGCAATTATACACTATTTTTGATATTTTGTATTTTATTTAAACAATAAAAAATCCCCCTCTATAAAAAATGAGGAGGATTCTTATTATAATTAAAATCTTAAAAGTCTAAGCCAGCTTCTCTAGCTGCTTCTGCCAAAGCAGAAACTCTACCGTGATAAAGGAATCCGCCTCTATCGAAAACGCATTCTTTAACACCAGCTTTTAAAGCTTTTTGAGCAACAGCTTCACCAACTACTTTAGCTGCTTCAATGTTACCACCGTGAGAAAGTTTTTCTCTAAGGTCTTTATCAATTGAAGAAGCAGAACAAATAGTAACTTTATTTACGTCATCAATTAATTGAGCATAAATGTGTTTAGTACTTCTGTAAACTGCCAATCTTGGAGATTCAGCTGTTCCGGAGATTTTTGTTCTTACACGTTGGTGTCTTTTTCTGACTTGTTCTTTTCTGTTTCTTGTTTTAATCATTTTTCTTTCCTTTCACCGAAGCCTTCTTACTGCGAAATTTGATTTTATTCAAAAGTTCTATAAGGGCTCATACCGGCTTTTAACTATACAGTAACATTTATATGAGTGGCTTCTTTATCTGCAAAACTATTTGCAGCTATGTCGCCTAAATTTCTTTGTATTAACTGATAATCTTTGTAGGAATCACCTGTGAAAATTCTTAGTTTATTATAACTAACTTTTTGAAGTTGTTTAACATCCTCATCATTAAAAAAGTTAGAAAAATCGTCATTTCTTCTTTTTTTGACTAATTCCATCTGAGCCAAATCATTTTTCTGATTTTTACACTTAACATCAAAACTATCGTATTTGACATCTATGATTTTACCAAATGAAATAGGTGTTAAACTCATTCAACTAATTCCTATTTTTTACCAGTTTTACCAGCTTTACGTCTTACGTATTCGCCTTCGTATCTAACACCTTTTCCTTTGTAAACTTCAGGTGGACGTTTGCTTCTGATTTCTGCAGCAACATCACCTACAGCTTGTTTGTTAGAACCAGTAACTGTAATTTTTGTGTTAGCTTCAACAGCAATTTTGATTCCTTCTGGAGGAGTAATCAAGATTGGGTGAGAGAAACCTAATACTAGGTTCAAGTTAGAACCTTCCATATTAGCTCTGTAACCAACACCTTGAATTTCTAATTTTTTAGTAAAACCATTTTTTACGCCTTCAACAGCGTTATTAATTAAAGTTCTTGTTAAGCCCCACAAAGCTCTAGCTTTTCTGTCTTCATGGTTATGAACATCAACAACAATTTCATTACCTTCAATTTTAACTGAAATTTCCGGACGAACTTCAACTGTTTCAGTTCCCAAAGGTCCTTTAGCAGTCAATACGTTATTTTCAAATTTAACTTCAACGCCATCCGGTATAATAACAGGTTTTTTACCTATACGTGACATTTTTTTATCTCCAATTTAAATTATAATCTTACTTAATCTAGTATTACCATACGTAGCAAACAACTTCGCCACCTAAGTTTTCTTTTCTAGCTTTTCTATCAGTCATAAGACCTTTGCTAGTAGAGATGATAGCGATACCTAAACCGCCAAATACTTGTGGCAAATCTTTTGCTTTAGAATATACTCTCAAACCAGTTTTTGAAATTCTTTTTAAGTTAGAAATAACAGGTTTGTTTCTTTCGTCATATTTCAAAGTGATAGACAAAACTTTGAATTTGCCTACTTCTTTTTCTGCATAATCAGTGATGTAACCTTCTTCTTTAAGAACTTTAGCCAATTCTAATTTCAATTTAGAAGATGGCATTTCAACTTCCGGATGAGAAACGATATTAGCGTTTCTTATTCTTGTCAGCATATCTGCTATTGGATCTGTAAACATATTTATTTTTCCTTTTCTTAGGGATATACGCAAAACAAAAGTTATTGATATATCCCTCTTTACTACTTACTTGAACATTTTGCACTGCTTAATCGGTTTCTACAAGATAGATTCCCTCTCAAGCGGTCCATATTATTTGAACCTTTGTCAGGCAGTATAGTAAAGCAGTTTGGTTGTTACCAGCTTGCTTTAACTACACCGGGTAATAAACCTTCATGAGCCATTTTTCTCAAGCAGATTCTACAAAGACCAAAGTCTCTGTGATATCCGTGAGGACGGCCGCATATAGAACATCTGTTGTGGAGTCTTACTTTAGGATATTTTCCTTTTGATACAAGTAATTCTCTTCTTAGTTCTTTAGCTATCATTGATTTTTTAGCCACGATTTTCTCCTTTTTTATGCAAACTTTGCATTAATTTTTATATATGAAATCTTAATTTATTAATTAAGCTTGTGATTTCTTTTTGAAAGGCATTCCAAGCTCTGTTAACAAAGCTCTTGCTTCTTCATCAGTTTTTGCAGTTGTGATGATAGAAATGTTCATACCAAATACTGCATCAACTTCATCATAAGAAATTTCTGGGAACAATGTTTGTTCTTTCAAACCTAATGTATAGTTGCCTCTGCCATCAAAACTCTTAGAAGATATACCTCTAAAGTCACGAATTCTTGGAAGAACTACACAGATAAGTTTTTGCAAGAAGTCATACATTCTTTCACCACGTAAAGTAACCATACAACCAACTGGCATACCTTCTCTCAATTTAAAAGAAGAAATTGATTGTTTAGCTTTTGTGATTACAGCTTTTTGACCTGCAATTTTTGTTAATTGTTTTACTATTGTTTCAGCCAATTTAGAGTTATGACAAGCTTCACCAACACCCATATTGATAACAATTTTGTTCAATCTTGGGATTTGGTTAACGTTTTCATAACCAAATTGAGATTTTAAAGATTCTTTTACTTCTTCTTCGTATCTTACTTTTAAGTCTTTAGTTAATGTAGTCATTTTTCTTTCCTTTTCGTAGAATGTACCTTCATTATGCCACAAACATAATATTTATGTATAACAAGGCACCCATACTTAATACTATGCGTCTATTTGTTCTCCGCATTTTTTGCAAACGCGAACTTTCTTGCCATCTACAATTTCGTGCTTGATTCTTGTAGCTTTTTCGCAAGAAGTACAATAAACCATAACCTTTGATGAATCAACAGGTGCTTCAATTTGAGTTAAACCACCTTGGATACCAGCCATTGGGTTTGGTTTTTGTGCTTTAGTTACCATGTTAGCACCTTCAACGATTACTTTGTTTTCAGATGCAATGATTTTTTTAACGTTACCGATTTTGCCTTTATCTTTACCAGAAGTCAAGATAACACGGTCACCGGTTTTAACGTGCAAATCATGTTTTTCTACTTGTTTTTTTGTATTTCTCATTGTTCTTTCCTTAATGATTGATTAAGTTTTGTGTCTTGTTTTACCGGCGTTCGAACGGAGTAACATCCGTTCTCACAGGGACAGCTTTGTGTCCGCACGGAAAACGCTAGATAACTTCCGGAGCAAGAGAGATAATCTTCATATAGTTTTTATCTCTTAACTCACGAGCAACCGGTCCAAATACACGAGTACCTCTTGGGTTGCCGTCTTTGTTGATAATAACAGCTGCGTTTTCGTCAAATCTGATTACAGAACCGTCAGCACGTTTGATGTCAGCTTTTGTTCTAACAATAACAGCTTTAACTACATCAGATTTTTTAACAGCCATATTAGGTGTAGCATCTTTTACAGTTGCAACAACTACGTCACCAACGTGAGCATATTTCTTGTTAGAACTGCCCATAACGCGGATAACTAAAAGCTCTTTAGCACCTGTGTTGTCAGCTACGACTAATCTAGTTTCGTTTTGTATCATTGTCTTTTATCCTTTATTTCATTTGTGTTGAAATGTTAGTTAGCTTTTTCAACTATTTCAGCAACAACCCATCTTTTTTGTGAAGACATAGGTCTTGCTTCAACAATTCTAACTGTATCGCCTTCACCAACTAAATTTTCAGGATCATGAACTTTGTAGTTTTTATGAGTTTCAATAATCTTGTGATATTTAGGGTGTTTGTTGTATTCAGCTACTTTAACAACAGCTGTTTTATCCATTTTGTTGCTTATTACAACGCCTTGTTTTTCTTTCTTCGGCATCTTACTTTACCTCTGACTTTTCTTTAATTAACGTTTTAGCCTGAGCAATAACTGTTTTTAACTGACGGATTTGAGCAGTATTTTCGAGTTTTTGCAAAGCTTTTTGCAATCTTAAATCGAAAAGTTGCTTTTTAGTGTCAGTAATCAACGCATTAAGCTCATCTATTGATTTTTCTTTTAATTCTTGTAATTTCATTGTTTTTTCCTTTAATTACGATTGGTAATTATTCACTTCGTTACGCTTCTGAAGCTTCTTTTTCAATAATTTTAACTTTGATAGGAAGCTTTTGAGCAGCCAACTTAAGTGATTCGATAGCAACGTCTCTTTGTCCAAATTCCAATTCAAAGAGAACTCTGCCCGGTTTAACAACAGCTACCCAATATTCTGGGTTACCTTTACCTTTACCCATACGAGTTTCAGCTGGTTTTGCTGTAATAGGTTTATCCGGGAATATTTTTATCCAAACATTACCGCCTCTTTTGATGTTACGAGTCATCGCACGTCTTGCGGCTTCTATTTGTCTTGATGTAATCCAAGCAGGATCGCAAGCGATAAGACCAAAGTTACCAAATTCGAGTTTAGTACCTCTAGTTTCATGGCCTTTCATTCTGCCTTTCATTTTTTTACGATATTTAGTTTTTTTGGGCATTAACATTTTAGTGTCGCTCCTAATTATTATTTTGTATTAATTTACTACTTACTCGGCAGCAGCTTCAGAATTTCTTTTTCTTCTTCTTCCGCCAATTTGTTTTTCTTCATGGTTTCCAGCTTTTTTAGCTTTGATATTCATATCAGCTTTTTCGCCTGGCATTAAGTTGCCTTTGAAAATCCAAACTTTAACGCCGATTTTACCCATGATAGTGTCAGCTTCTGCGAAACCGTAATCAACATCAGCTCTAAGAGTTTGAAGAGGAATTCTACCTTCTTTAACCCATTCGCTTCTAGCGATTTCAGCACCACCCAAACGACCTGATACCATGATTTTGATACCTTGAACACCAGATCTCATTGTTCTTTGGATAGCTTGTTTCATTGCTCTTCTGAAAGCAATACGTTTTTCTAATTGAAGAGCGATGTTTTCTGATACTAATTGAGCATCTGCATCAGCTCTAGCAACTTCTACAACGTCGATAGAAACTGTTCTGTTAACGAGTTTTGCAACGTCAGCTCTAAGTTCTTCGATACCTTGACCGCCTCTGCCAACAACAATACCAGGTTTAGCTGTTACTACTGTGATGTTAACATTTTGAGCTTTTCTGTCGATTAATATCTTAGAAATACCAGCTGCGTACAATCTTTTCTTAATGTATTTTCTTAATTTATCGTCTTCTTTAACGAATACGGGATAATCTTTTCTCTTAGCATACCATGTGCTTTCCCAAGGTTCGATTATACCTACTCTGAATCCTTTTGGATGT
>CALVEI010000060.1 GCA_944326515.1 Candidatus Gastranaerophilales bacterium
GCAATGGGGCGTCGCCAAGTGGTAAGGCAGCTGGTTTTGGTCCAGCCATTCCGGAGGTTCGAATCCTTCCGCCCCAGCCAAATAAAAAGCTCTCGAAAGAGGGCTTTTTTTATTGCGTAAGGATTCTTCGAATCCCCCTCTCAAAAACGATATTTAATCGTTTTTTCGGCAGAGTGCCCCAGCCAAATAAAAAGCTCTCGAAAGAGGGCTTTTTTTTATTGCGTAAGGATTCTACTAATCCCCATCAAAAATAAAGCTCACATTCACGAGCTTTACCCAAAAGATAAAATTTTAAATAAACAAATTAATGAATCCCTTTTGAATTAAGAAAACTGGTATACTTCTTATCAACTACCATTATATGTTGAATTATCCAATTCTTTAAAAACATAGCAATATCAAAATGCAGAGTAAATTTTTCATCTTTAAAGTCTTCACAAAATTGGAGCATTTTATTTATAAAAAAATTATGTTGCTTCTTGTGTTCCAAAAAATCAGGGTATCCGTTCTCGAGTAAACAAGCTTCTTCTTCAGCCAAATGTTCTCTGCAATACTTTAACAAATTATTAAGAACATTCTGCAAAGCTTTCTTATCTTGCTTATCTTCCATTGCTTTATATATATCTTTTAAAGCAGTCAATAACTGCATATGTTGTTCATTAAATTTTTGAACACCTACATCATATTCTTCAATCCAACCTAAATTTTGCATCTGTACATTCCACAATAATTACAATTATATTATACTTTCACTTACCTTAATTAATCAAAAGAATTAACAAACTTTAGTTATCTGTATTTGCAGGATTATTTTTATACCTAAACCATAAAAATATATCAATAAGTAAAAACAACATATTTATAATATATAGCCATATTACAATATCTCTTGAATATAACAGCTTGTGTGTAATACCACACACATATCCTAATAGAATCAGAAAAGAAAACCAAATACTTTTTCCTTGAACACACTTTGACTTATATGTTTTGTAAGCAGCAACAGGCCAACTTATTCCAAAACACACCATCATACCTGCTTCAAAAATACTCATTTGTTTATCCTTTTTATGTATATACTAACGATTACTATTATCTCTCTAAGTTTTTGTTTGTAAATATTACGAAATATTAAATAACCCAAAAAAATAAAAGCATTTTTGTTATACAAATTGTTTTTATAAATAAGGAAGTGTTTATTTTTTAGTGTAATCAAAAGTAAAAAGGTAGGTAAAAATGGTAAATGGGATCAGTACATCAAATCAGCAAGCATACAAAAACGAAATTAAAAAAAATAATTTAAAACACGGTATTGCAGCTGCAGCAACTGGATGGACTGCTGGCGAAGCTATTTTTGCAACAATCAAACACCCTGACAACAAGATTATTAAAGCCGTTGATAATGGACTTACTAAAGGTGCTGAATATCTTGCAAACGGTGGGTTAAAAGAGACTTATAACAAAACGGCAGGTTATGTGAAAGAAGGGTATCAAAGTGTAAAAAAACACATGCCTGATATGCCAGATTTCAAAAAAACATATAACAATTTACCTAAAGGAATACAAGAAGTTTTGAACAAAGCACAAGAAGGAATAAAAACTCTTATAGGAAAAGTCAAAGAACATACAAAAGGACTTTCAAATATTAAAACTCCATTAAAAGAGACTTGGAACGCATTAAAGACATGTGCCTCAGAACTTTTGAAGAAATTTGCAAAACTCCCAGCAAAATATAAAGTAGGCGGCGCTATTGGGATTGTTACTTTAATAATAGCAAACGCAATTAGCAACAGCAAAATATATAATGAAGGTAAAATTGACGCCAAATACGGAAAATAGAAAAGCAGCTATCTTATCTATAAAAATTGCATATCACAATAAAAAGCAGGTCTATACAACCTGCTTTTTTATTATTTTAATTCCTTATCTATATACTGCTGTAACGTTTTAATTAAAGATTGATACTCACCTTCCGGTAATTCTTTTAAGGTTTTATATCTTGCACCCATCATAACTGGCTTTTTCAAATTACCGTCCGCATCAAGCTCAAAATCAAAACTTGTTTCATGCACCGTTGCCCCCGGAGAATTATAAGAAACGCTTGAAACTTGTCCGTTTTTATCAATTTGAACAAGCAAATGTGCCTCCGTCGAGCCATATTTCTTGTTATTATCTCGTTTTACTATGTGCAAGCCCGTCGGCTTTGCAGAATAAGTATATGATTTTTCAATAGTCAAATTACTTTGCTTATCATTCAAAACAGTATTCCAATAGTCAATACCGGCTTCGCCATGAGCAGCATATAAAGATTCAGGAATATCGTTAACATGCTGAAGTTTATACAAATAAGCTTTGCTATAATTAAGTTTCTGACCTTGTGGAGTTAAGATAGAATTAATTCTGGCAGCCGTTTCTTTTACATCTAATTTTTCTTTTTTTGTTTTATTCGGCAAATAAATTACATCCCCAACATCAATACTGTTTATAGACTCGATAGTTTTGCAACCATTTAATTTAGCAATAGAATACATCATGTCACTTATTTCAGCATTTGTAGCATTATCTTTATCAATAGCTTTCTTTGCAAGATTCCAAAAGTTATCACCTTTTTTGATTTTATATGCAGTTTTTTCTCCGTTGTAAGAAGGCGTAGTACTATATTTACTATTATAATAGGCCTTTTCTTCTGCCGTATAAGTAACAGAATTAAACATGTGGTTATTCCCCCTATAAATTCCTAAATCCTTAATGTAATAAAAACGAGAAATAACCCAAAATTGATCAAATATGAATTTTTGTTAACAAAAGCCTTAATATATTAATATCCAAAATCTTTGTTAACCAGTATCACATTGATTTTCCCAGCAGGCTTACTCAACCTTGTAACAACAATTTGGCAACAAATACTGTCATCACAAAGACAATCAGCACAACTACCTGTGTGTACACACGGTGTATTGTTGTTAGCCATATCCTTAATTCTTTGCATATTAACGGGAGCAGCAACATTTCTTGCTCTTGAGATGGCATCTTCAATACTTTTCGCAACTTTATTCATGCCTGCAATAACAATAACTCTTTTAGGACCATAACACAAAGCAGCAACCCTGTTTCCTGTACCATCAACATTAACAAGTTGTCCATCCTCGCTAATTGCGTTAGAGCTCATTAAAAACGTGTCACATAACAAGCCTTTTCTTGTTAATTCAGCCTTTTCCTCCGGATTTTTTGCACTGTCTCTGTTAATAACTTTATAACCATTGTCAATTAAATATTGGGTTATTCCAGTTTGTTCCAATGTTACGGAGCCGCCCCAAGAAATTGTTTCATCTTTTGATACAAGTTCTAATATTTTATTCAACGCAGCCTGTTCATCTTCACAATAAAAAGCATTAAAATGTCTTTTTTCTAAAGCTGTAATAACTTTTTTAGCTAGTTTTTCATTTCGTTCTTTTACATATTTATTTACAGTCATTATAAAATCCCCGTATTCTTTACTTCTTTTCCGATTTTAACTCCTTAACATACTTTTGAGCAAGTTCTTTTGGCATATACATAGGAATAGGATTCCAATCACTAATATCGACTTTTTCTTCAATTTGTTCAGATTCTTTGATTAATTTTTCAAGAACCTGATTGACATCTGTTGTGCCATATTTTTTCATAAAATAGTTATATGTTTTAGTCCCTGACACTAGCGACAAATACCTTTTTCCTCTTTTGTAGTGTGCAACATGAGAATCCCAATCGGCAATTGAAATAATAACAGGCTTAATACCATTATCAAGACAGTGTTTTACAGTTATTTTATCGGCAAGTTTGCCAATACCTGAATATCTTGAATCATTATTATTTTGCAAATAATCAACAATAACTCTCGAGCCTTTTATTCCATATTGAGGATAATCTTTTAAAAGGCATGCATCACTACCTAAATACACATTTTCAAAATCTTTAACATTTTTGCACAAAGTTAAATCAACATACCCGTATTCCTTTTTTCTATTTTTTGATACAAAGCGATATGTCGTTTCATTTTCATTTTTGTTTATTTTTAGTACTGTTACATCTACAGGTTTATTCAATTTTCTATCAAAGATAGTACCATTAGCAACAGGAGTGGCATCTTTCAAATCAATTTCGGCAGAACCAAAAGAAACAGCACTTTTTTGAAAAGTGTCACAAGATAAAGAACTATTATACTTAATAGTATTTCTATTATTAAAGAATGTTGTAAAATTATTAAATTTTATTGGGCTAATGTTTAACTGCATAAATTCACCTGCAGGTAAAAAACTTCTAAAATAAAAAAATTGCCAAGATATACAAATATTTTTTTGAATGTTTATATAGTAAAATAAATTTAACAAACAAGGTTTTTATATGATAAACGATATGACAAAAGGAGACCCGCTAAAGCTGATAATAGGCTTTTCGGTCCCACTTTTAATAGGAAACATATTCCAACAACTATACAACATAGCAGATATTGTTATTGTTGGGAGAACTCTTGGAATGAATGCTCTTGCTGCAGTTGGAGCAATATCGCCAATATTCTTTTTCCTAATGTTTGTCGTCGTAGGCTTAACTAACGGTTTTGCAGTAATCACAGGCCAAAGATTTGGAGCAAAAGACACACAAGGTGTTCGGCGTTCAGTAACAGTTTCTACAGTCCTAAGTATGGGCTTTACCATATTGTTTTCATTACTGTTGGCATTGGGGATGAATACAATTTTAGTATTAATGAATGTACCTAAAGAAATATACTATGACGCTTTTTGGTACATCCAAATAGTTATCGCTGGTCTGGTTATAGTTAATGCATACAACCTTTTAGCTAGTATTGTAAGAGCTCTAGGCGATAGCAAAACACCTTTGTATTTTTTAATCTTTGCTTCTGTACTAAACATATTTCTTGCACTCTTATTCATTTTAAAATTTCACTGGGGGGTACCAGGATCAGCAGTAGCGGTTGTTTTATCACAAGGAGTATCAGCATTACTTTGTATTATTTACGTAAAACTAAAATTCCCCATACTTCATTTAAAATTGTCAGATTGGACATACGCATTAAAAAAAGAAAGTATTCCATTTGCTATCGAACACCTAAAAGTAGGTATTCCAATGTCTGTTCAGTTTTCCATACTTGGTATAGGTATTTTAATTATACAAAGCGTCTGTAATTCATTTGGACCTGACGTTATTGCAGCATTTACAGCAGCGTTAAGAATAGAACAAATCGCAACATTGCCAATGATATCATTTGGAGTTGCTCTTGCTGCATATACGGCACAAAATTTTGGAGCATACAGTTTTTCAAGAATTAGAGAAGGTGTAAACAAAGGCTCTGTAATAAACATTTGTCTTAGTATAATAATGACACTGCTTATACACTTTTACGGAAGTGATATTGTAGGAATTTTTATAGGTAAAAGTGAAACGCATATTATAGGCATAGCTCGCAGTTACTTGTGGATAAGCACTTTATTTTACTTCTTCCTTGGACAAATCTTTATTTTCAGAAACGCTTTACAAGGTATGGGAGAAGCCTTTCTTCCACTAGTTGCAAGCATTGCTGAGTTATTAGTACGTTCGTTTGCTGCTGTTTATTTAGCTGTTAAATTTGGGTACTATGGCGTCTTTTACGCAGGACCAATTGCCTGGATATTGGCGTCCACAATAATGGCCTCAGGTTATTATGCAAACCTCTTTAAAATTGTAAAAAAAGCTCACTCTAATGCTAGACTTCAAAATAAAATAAAAAAAGATTTTAATATTTCGGTCTAAAAAAATCACCTTTAAAACAAATACTTATAACCTTGTATAAAAATACTGTTTATGATATAAACTGATTACCACCTTTTTAAGGGTGAGTCTTAAAGATTGGACGTATTAACGTTTGAAAAAAAATATAAAACTCGCAAAACATGCAGGTTTTTGTTACGGCGTAAAAAGAGCCGTTTTAACAACAAAAAAACTTAAAGCCGAAAATACAGACAAAGAGATTTTTGTTCTTGGTGAATTAATACACAATTCACATGTTATCAATGAACTCTCTCAGCTTGGCATACACACTGTTGATGAATTACCCAAAAACGAAACAGGAATTTGCGTTGTAAGAAGCCACGGAGCATCACCTGAGATTTTTGAAGACATAAAAGCAAAAGGATACGAAACTGTTGACCTGACTTGCCCTGACGTAAAAAAAGTTCAGCAAAAAGCAATTCAACTCGTACAAGAAGGGTTTATGCTTGTTATTGTCGGCAAACCTGAACACCCTGAAGTATGCGCAATTAAAGCAAACGCACAAATTCATGGAGAAAATATAATAGTTGCTCCGGATGTTCAATCTCTTATCCCGTTTGAGCAAGAACTAAAAGAACACAAAAAAATCGGAGTTGTAGTCCAAACAACACAACGTATCGAAAACCTTAAATCTGTTGTTGATTACTTGATACCGTTAGCAAAGGAACTAAAAGTATTCAACACAATATGTGCTTCTACATCTTTAAGACAAACAGAAGCAAAAAACCTTGCAAAAGAATCAGATCTTATGGTTGTTGTTGGAAGTAAAAAAAGTGCAAATACAACGCACCTTGCAGAAATTTTGACAGATATAACCCCAACAATACACATCGAAACGGATGAAGAACTCAAAAATTTTGAAGACTTGATAAAAAAATCACAAAACATAGGTGTAACAGCAGGAGCCTCAACACCAGATGCAATTATAGAAAATGTGATAGAAAAATTAAATCAATATTAAAATAAGGAAAGGAAAACACAAAAAATGACAACTACTCAAATGGACGAATTTGAAAAATTATTAGAAGAATCTTTTACATCAAAACTCAGCGTTGCTGACGTTGTAAGAGGTCAAATCGTAAAAAAAGAAAACGACGGATACCTCGTAGATATCGGTGCAAAATCAGAAGGTTTCTTACCAACAAGAGAAATACCTTCTTCAATGGTTGATGAATTAACAATCGGCGATTGCAAAGAATTCTATATATTAAAAGAAGACGAAGATGAAAAAAGCGGTATGATGCTTTCTCTTAAAAGAGTTGCTTGCGCTCAAGCTTGGCAAATTCTTCAAAACGCTAAAATTTCTGGCGAAACAGTTATGGCTAAAGTTGTTTCTCTTGTTAAAGGCGGCGTAATCGTTGAAGTTCAAGATTTAAGAGGTTTCATCCCTGCTTCTCAATTAAGAACAGGTATGCCTTTTGATGGTCTTATGAACCAAGAAATCGAAGTTAAAGTTCTTGAAGCTGATGCAAAAAGAAACAAACTTATCCTTTCACAAAGACAAGCTCTTGCTGAACAAAGAGAACAACTCGTTGATGAAGTTATTTCTAACCTCGAAGTTGATCAAATTGTTGAAGGTGAAGTTGTTAGAATCGCTGACTTCGGTGCATTCATCGACATCAACGGCGTTGACGGCTTGCTTCCTATTTCAGAAATTTCTTGGCAAAGAATTAAACATCCTTCAGATGTTTTAACACTTGGTCAAAAAATAGAAGTTAAAGTTCTTAAAATTGACGAAGACCTTAAAAGAATCAGCTTAAGCTTGAAAAGAATCGGTGACAACCCTTGGGAAGAAATCGAAGACAAATTTAAAGAAGGCGAAATCATCACTGGTACAGTTAACAAAGTTACTTCATTCGGTGCATTCATCAACATTTTCCCAGGTGTTGAAGCATTATTGCCTGTAGCAGAAATGGAAAATCCTGATGCTAATCCGTTTGATATCTACAAAAACGGCGACGAAGTTAAAGTTCTTATCAAAAAATTCACTCCACAAGAACACAGAATCGCTTTGAGCGTTAAAGATATCAACGAATAATCTTTAAAGTTGTCCGAGAAAAATTCGTGATAAGAAGCACTCTGCCGAGCAAAAGCTGACCAAATGTCAGTTTTTGCGAGAGGAAGACGTGAACGAATTTTTGGAGTGTCACCTTGAAAAGGTGAGCAGTGGAGGCTCGAAGGTTCGAGGCGACAACTGCGACACTAGATTAAATTAAATATTTAACAAAAAAGGTAGACCTAAAAGTCTGCCTTTTTGGTTAATCTATTATCTTATAAGCCTCACAAAACTTATTAAAGTAAGCCTCAATCTTATCACCAAAAGCATAAGCCTCGGTTTCTAAAGGATTGTTTTTATAAGCATCAGAACCAAACCCAAAGGCATCAAGAGTCTCATACTCACTATTTGCCTTTAAATACTCGTAAGCTTTTTTACCTTCGGGAGAATCGGCTTTAATTTTAGGCATTTTTAAAACATCTTTATAAGATTCTTGAACTTTTGCTGTTAAATCTTTGCTCCAGCTTTCTTTTACTCGTGCAAGAAACTCTTTTTCTGTCCCTTTTTTAACCGCATTTTTATATTGATTAGTAAAACCAGGATTATCTAAAGGAGATTTAATTGAATTTTTTATCATACTATCTACAATACTTTCAACATATTTTTCAACAGTAATGCCTTCTGTTCTCAACATATTTGTATATTGTCTACAATGAGTTAATTCATGAGATAACAAATTTAACTGTTTTACCCTATCTAATTTCTCAAAAAAGCCTGGAGTATAACTAATAGTGTTATCAATCATACTATAACCGCCTTGAACAGACATAATACCGTCTGTCCCATCTTTAATAATTTTTTCAGGAGCAATTCCTTTTAACCCCATATAGTCAACCATTTCGGCATATGCTTTATCAACAAAATCTTTTCCTTTTAAATTTTTCAAAGACTCAAAACGCACTTGCAAATCATTAGGAATTTGAGCCAACAATTTTTGCTTTTGTATTGCCCTTCCTCTAGTAACTACAGCAGCACCAACGGTAAGCAACAAAGCACCAATACCAACAGCCCATCCTATAAGCTTTTTATTAGACACTTTTTCAGAAGAGTCCTGCTTTTGAGAAGCAAAAGATATCATATTTGACGATTTATTGTTATTCTTTCTTTGAATATAAGGATTTGAATAAACACTAGAAGTACCAGAAACACTTTGCATAAAAAACTTCCACTTAAGCTACCTATAGTTATATAAAAACAAAGTGGAAACTAAAATTGCTTATAAAAACTATAATAAAAACATAACCACAAATGCACCAAAAATAAGTGCAGGTCCATAAGGAATAACAATAAGATTATTCCCCTGTTTTATAGAAGTTAAAAGTTGTCTGCAACAGTAAAATCCAATACTAGCAATAAGTACAAGAGCAAACCACTGAAATATTATTGAATCAAAAATATTCAAATACTCACCAGTCAAAAACAATACTATAGTGACAGCAAACAACAACATACCATAAAAAAGTTTATAATCCTTATTTTTGAACCATTTATACATAAAGACAGGTATTGAAAGCCCACCCCAAATAAAAACACTTAAAAACAATATAACAATAGCATTTGATATACCAAAGAAAGCACCTAAACCACCTAAAATATAAGCATCACCTTCACCAAAGCAATCTCTTTTGGTTATTAATTTGGTAATCCAAGCTAATGCAGCCAGAACACAAAAACCACCAATCAACCCAAGTATAGAGTGAATAAATGTTTGATATATAGCAATTTTATGTCCAAATGCCCAAAAAGCTATCTTTGTGTTGTTAACACCTGCAATATTAAAAAAGTTATAAATTACCCCAACAACCATTAAAATATAAGCATGCGTATCAAAAATAACCTTCTCTTTTATGTCGGTAACAGTCATAACGATACCCAAAGAAGCCGCAATTAATAAAAACAATATATTTAAATTTAAAGTTGCAAAAGAATACTTGTAATATAAACCTGCAAAAATAACACCAGTTGCAAGCTCGACAAGAGGATACTGCATACTAATTTTTTCTGAGCAATATCTACACTTTCCCTTCAAAATCAAATACGAAAAAAGAGGTATATTATCATACCACGCCAGCTTATGATTACATTTTGTACAATGTGAAGGAGGTAAAACAATAGACTCTCCACTAAATCCTCTTAGAACAACAACATTTAAAAAGCTTCCTACACAAAGTCCTATAACAAGTGCATAGAACACCCAAAACCACTCCATACAAACTCCTTAGGCACTCTGTCTTTCTTGAATGACGTCATAAAGATGGTTTAAAGCCTTTTTAAGCTTTCTTGATACTTGCATTTGAGACATGCCAAGCAACTCACCTATTTCTAACTGACTCATGTCTTTAAAATAGACCATTTCTACAATTTGCTTAAGTTCAGGCTCAATATATTGCAAACAATCAATAAGCATAAGTCTATCTTCTTTAGAATTTTGCATATCTTCATAACTAACGTCAGGTATCTTATCAGTCCAATTAGAAAACTCGTCATCGAACTGTATATCAAGCTGATCTAAAGAAACAATAGACTTTCTTCTATCGGCATCAATCGCCTCTTTTACTTGAGAAACCGGCATTTCCATCTTTGCTGCTATTTGTTGATTTGTCGGTTTTATACCTGATTCATCAAATAATTCAAGAGAAATTTTATTTATACGATAACACAACTCCTGAATAGCTCTTGGCGCTTTTATCATAGCAGCCTTATCTCTTAAATAGTGGCGAATTTCTCCACTTATTAAATATGTTGTATAAGATTTAAAATTTCTACTAACCAAAGGATCATAAGATCTGATAGCCTTAATCAGCCCCAAACTACCGATTTGAATTATATCTTCAACAGGGTCGGTACTACGTCTTGCAAGTGTTCTTGCCATTCTTTTAACTAAAGGCATGCAAGCCATAGCTATCAAATTTTGTAGTTTTTCTTTTTTCCGTCCATCCTCGATTTTACAATATTCATCAATCCATTCTTGGACTTGCTCAAAATTTACAACATCTGCCAAAAAAGTTTACCTCTCTTATTCCTAATTTCATTATATCATTTTAATAAAAATTTTGGTAAAATAAATGAATGATAAAAAGTAACATTTCTGAAAATAAAAAACAAATAATAAAGTACGGACAAAAGCTCGGTGAAAAAAACATGACACCCGCAACATCCGGCAATATTAGTATGAGGACCGGTGAAAACATTCTTATAACAGGCTCTGGAACTTGTTTAGCCGACTTAAATGAAGAAGAAATCGTCCTAATTGATACCAATTGTAACGTTATAGACGGACAAATAAAACCATCTTCTGAAAAGAATCTTCATAGTGCAATTTATTCAATAAGACCTGATATCAACGCAATTGTGCATTGTCATGCTCCGTATGTATCAGCTTTTGCAGTATGCCACATACCATTATCCAAACCTATAATTTCAGAAAACGTTTTTTATTTTGGAGAAATTCCTGTCGCCGACTACGCACTGCCAGGATCGGACAAACTTGTCGAAAACACAGCAAAATATTTCACAAAGCATAATGCTGTATTACTCGCAAACCACGGAATAATTATCGGAGCAAAAGATTTAAAAAACGCATACTACCTAACGGAAACAGCAGAGACATTTGCTCAAATTTATCTTAATTCTATGCTTTTAGGTGGTGCAAAGGAACTTTCCAAAAAAGATATCGAAGAGATTTATGAATTGCGAAATGCAATGAAGAAATAATAAAATATGCATATTACAGGCGGTTTTTTAAAATCAAGAAAAATTGAATCACCAAAGGGAAGTAACGTAAGACCAACACTGTCACAAGTCAGAGAAAGTGTTTTTAGCACGTTGTTTTCTATTACAGATTTTGAAAACAAATCATTCTTAGATGCATTTGCAGGCTCGGGGATTATGGGTTTCGAGGCAATTTCTCGCGGTTTTAAAAACTGTTCTTTTATAGAAAAAGACAAGAAAACATTTTTCTTGTTAAAAACAAATGCGCAAAAACTGAATATTCAAGCTGAGTTTTACCTTGGAGACACAGCTAAACTTCTAAAAAAAACAGAACAGAATTTTGACGTAATATACATAGATCCGCCTTATCAAAGCGGCTTGTATGATGAAATTATTTGTATAATAAAAGAGAAAAAACTTTTAAAACAAAACGGCATTTTGATACTTGAGTACCCTAAAGATTTAAACATACAACTCCAAAGTTTCAACATAATCAAAACAAAAATATACGCAGATAAAGCGATAACATTTTTAAGCGAATAACTATTTATACAATATCTTACACAAATTTGTATCTAACATTGCATCAACCCCAATAGGAAATGTCTGTTTCTCCTTTTCATGACCGAACTTTAAGCCACCTATAACAGGAATTTTTAGAGATTTCGCCAATTCATTAAAATAGCTGCTAAAATAATTTTCATTATCTATACCACTAAAATCGCCAAGACATATTCCTGATAAATTTTTCTTGAATTCCGGTATATTAAGCAACTGCGTAAACATTTTATCAATTTTATAAACAGGCTCGTTTATATCTTCTGTGACAAAAATAAATTTTTCATCAGGAATAAAGTTCAACCCACACAAAGATTGTATTGTTGATAAATTTCCGCCCCACAATATACCCGAAGAAACACCTCCATAGTACACATTAGGCTTGTCTATAAATATCTCACGAGTCTTTGTCGTAA
>CALVEI010000061.1 GCA_944326515.1 Candidatus Gastranaerophilales bacterium
AAAGACGGTATTTTTAAAAATATCTGTGAACATGCTAAACCTATAAAAGTATCCTCTATAAAACATCAACCTATTGATTTTTCGAATACCAAAGTATTTAAAATGTCACTTGGAAATACTTTAGAAAAAGAAGATGATATATATGAATATTGTATATCTAATGATGTAGTTGCTCTTGGTTTCAAAGATGTTGACTTTTCTGACTGTAAAACTAGCCAAGAATTTAAAGATAAAGATGATTCTTGGGGAGCCACAGCATTAGAGCGATTTATTAATTGGATGGATGTCGGAGATATTATAATTGTTTCTAATGGTAATAAAAACTTTAGAGCTATAGCTCAAGTGACTGGAAACTATTATTATGATAGAACAACTCCGATTAGATATTCTCATTTTAGAAAAGTTAAATGGCTTTATAAAGGAGAAGATATTTACTATTCTAAAATTAATAACAAAGTATTTTCACAACAATCAATTTATGGTTACTTTGATCCTAGTAAAAAGGGTATGCCAAATTATAATCCAGATTTAAATACTCAAGAATTAAATAATATAATTACTGGTAAAGTCGATAAAGAAATTGCGTTACCACATATCTTAATAATTGATGAAATTAATCGAGGTAACATTTCTAAAATCTTTGGGGAATTAATAACCCTAATTGAAGAAGACAAAAGAGGAACTCTGTCTATAAAATTACCGTATTCTCAAGAAGAATTTACTGTGCCTAAAAATCTTTATATTATTGGAACAATGAACACTTCTGACCGTTCTATTGCAAGTATTGATATTGCTCTTCGCCGTCGTTTCAAATTTGTCGAAATGATGCCAAAGTCTGAACTAGTTGCAGATTTTGCATGTGATTTCAAAACAATTTTTGAAAAACTGAATACAAAAATTAAAGTTCTTTTAGATAGGGATCATCAAATTGGACACAGTTATTTTATTAATACCAAATATGCAAATTCAGATATCAACACGCTAAAAGAAATTTGGTTTAGTGAAATTATTCCATTATTGAATGAATATTTTTATTGTGACTGGGAAAAATTAAAATTGGTAATTCCTGGGTTTATAAAAACAGTTGATAATATCCCAGAAGAACTAAAAAATGAGTGTGAAGATTCTATTTACGAATTTAAAACTCCAGACGAAGTTCAAGATTTTAAGGGGGCACTAAATCAAGATAAGTTTAAACAGGAAAATTAATGCTAAAATCTGTTATTGCTAAAGAATATGACGAAAAAGATATAAAAGATTGTGACTTAGACAAGTTGCAATCTTATATCAAATGTCAAAAACTAGATTCGGCCTTAAAAATAACAAGACAAGGCATAAAAACAAAATCCTGGGTTGGTGTTATCAAATATAAAAATTTGCATTTAGAAATTTTACCTAAACTTATTTCAGCAAATGATGATCGAAGCACCATTCTTAAAAATCTAATTTTTATGCTTTCGTACACAAAAAATTTAGATATAAAAACTAATGATAATGCAAAATTAGCAAATGAAAAAAATCCATTTATTGAAATTTTGATTAGAGAATTTGCTAATTCTTTATTTGAATCTTTAAAACGCTTAACGCCTAAAAGATATGTTAGAGAAGAAGAAAATTTAAATTATTTAAAAGGGAAAATAAAATTTAGCGAGAACATACGTTATAACTGTACAAATCAAGCTAAGTTTTATTGTGAATATGATGAGTTTTCAGAAAATAACCTATTAAACCAGTTGTTTCTATTTGTATCAACTTGCTTGTACAACATTTCAAACAACAGCAACAATAAAAAAACTCTAAAATTTATTATTAATTATTATTCTGATATTTCGTTTGTCAGATTTGATAAATTTAAGGTAAGAAAAATTAAACTAACAAGAAACCAAGAACTTTTGAAAAAACCTTTTAATCTTGCAAAAATGTTTGTTGAGCAAACAAGTATAGACTTATCTAAAAACAAATTTGAAAATATAACACTCGTTTGGGATATGAACAGCCTATTTGAAGAATTTGTGTATGAATTAATCAAAAGAAACATTCCAGAGTGCTCCCCAATTGCTCAAAAGACGAAACGTCTTTTACGCCAAGCTCAAGAAACAAGACGAGATACTAAAGTTGATATTCTTGTACAGAATCCACAAGTTATAATAGATACAAAATACAAAAAATTCACTTGTTTTGATGATATTAAAAATGCTGATATCTTCCAAGTTTCAACATATTGTCTACTTCACAAATATAACAGAGCTGTTTTGTTATACCCGCAATTTGAAGAAAATAAACCTGATATAACTAACTTTCATTTAAACACTGAAGATAATCCACTTAATATAGATTTTTGTACGATAAATTTAAAACACAATGATTTAAAAGATAAATCAGTACAACAATCAATAGTTGATAAAATAAAAAAAATATTAAATATTACATCTTCTCAATATACCAATTCGAATTTCCAAAGTGATTGAAGTGCCATAGTAATTGGAAGTAGAAATTGTATTCCATTGAATTATCATCTTTAAAGTTATAAGAATACTTATTTAATTATGTTCTGCGATAACATTCAAAAGCTATTTGTATTTCTTTAGCGAACTTTTTTCTAAATTCTGGGTAAGGTATTTCTAAGGTCTCACGAGTAAGTTTATTTTTTAGAATCATATTTTATCTCCAAAGCTTAACGACTCAGCAGAGATAGAATCTTCTGTTCTATAGTTAATAAAAAATGTACTCAACTTATCAGAATCTTTTCTTAGGTTTTTTATAATTGGTGAAAGATTCCACAATTCCTCTATGTTTGACTGGCTTGATACAAAATAATCCGCTACAACGATTGTGTTATAAATATCTTCTGATAGTGTTTTTAAAAACTCAAATTCTTTCTTATTTACAACAAAACTTTCTTCTATGCGACCTTCTTTTTAAGATGTCGTATTCATCGCTCATAGGGGATTAAAAGTCAACATTTTTATAACAATTTTGAATTATTTATATTTCAATACCCATTTCTTCAGTTAATGAATAGTCTGAGATTGTAATTTCTTCAATAAATGTACTTAAATTTTTGAATATATCAGTACTTTTATCTAATAATTTTTCATGAAGGACCTCTATTCCCCCTAATAAATAACTATAGAACAATTGTTCATCAGTCTTTGCTTCTTCCGTATCAATTGTCATAAAAGCTTTTTTTATCCTATCTTGAGATGATTCGCAATGAACCTTATCAGCGAGTAATAGCAATTTGTATATAAAATAAATATCTTGTTGTCTTGGAGATAACTGGCTTAAAAATATTGTTTTATTTACCCCAGGATCATTATCCGCTTTTCTCTTGTATATAAAACCAACAATGGGTGCTGTAACAAAAATTTGCCAAAGATATTCAAAAACACCACTTTGTTTTAACTCTTCAGCCATAATGGCATGTTTACCCGTAAAATTAAAATCTTTAGATACTAGAGGCATTGATATCTCCTTCTTCTACTTTCGTTTCAAGCACATCTCTTTCATTGCCATCCAAAGTAGCTGCTTTCATTGTATAATACTTACCTATTTGATCCTTCATATACTGTCTAATTATATTCCCCTCCAAGTCCTTAGAAAAAATAATAACTTGTTCTGTTAAACCTGGTAATTTTAAACAAGCCGCAGTTGTGGCATCTTTGTCAAAAGCAGAAAACGGGGCGTCTAAAACCAATGGATACGGCTCAGCTACAAGAAATCCAGCATCTGTTTTATTTTTTAATTTATTATAATGAATTTGTTGGGCCAGATATAAAACAGATGTAATAAAGGCTAAGACAACAAAAACACTTTGGGCGCCAGAAGTATCAATATCTTGTAACTCACCAGAATTATCTGTTATTGATAAACGATATTTCTCATCTAAATGAATTCTGTAACTACTTGTAAATACTGATGAAAAAATTTCATTCATTTTATCTATCATCATTTCTCGTAATTCTTTTTCTTTATCTGTAAGGTGAGTTCTTAAAACTTTTGCAATATATTTTACATGATTGATACAATCATTCACATGCTTATTGGCAGAATCTTCTTGCGAAACTTTATCCAACTCTTTTTCCTTGATCTTGTACTCATTTTCAAATTGAACATTTGCTGATTTTTTTGCAATCATGTTCCTATTTAACATTTTTATTGTTTCTTCGTTTTCTGCACGCTCTATTTCAGCTTTTGCTGTATCTTTTTGCTCTTTTAATTCCTTTTTTAATACATTGATTTTTTCATACGCTTCATCAATTTGTATTTGCAACTGCAATTTCATAGTTTGATATTGTTCAAAATGCATAGGTAAATTAGGAATAATGCTTTTATTGATTTTTTCTCTAGCTGTTGCAGCATATTCAGAAATTGTTGCACCAATATATTTTGGAGGAACATAATCTAACAATTTAACTAAGGTAGAATGTTCTTCACTTCCAATTTCTAATTTGTGCCCACAAATACACTCACCTCTTTTTAATAAAAATTCAATTGTTTTATTATTAATATTAGGGATATTTTTATCTTCAATTTTTGTTTCTTTTAACATTAATAAAACATCTGGGATGATATGTTGCAAACAATACGCAGGCAATTCTTTAGCAAAAGAACTTAAGTACTGTGTTCTTAAATTTTCCAATAGTGCCTCTTGAGAATCGATTTTATTTTGTAAGGAATCTAGTTCTCTTTGCTTTTTTGCACCATTTTCCCATTTTTTTATTTCAGTTGTTAGCTCAATATTTCGGCTGTTTAACTTTTGAATATCTTGTTCAGCTTTATCAATATATTCATTATTTTTATCTATTGCTTTTCTTATTTCATCAAGTTTTTGTTGCAAATATTCAATTTGAGCATTTGAATTACCATTATATTTTTTTTGAAATAAAGATTGTGTTGAATTTTGTTGCTCAACTAAATGCCTAATGGCATTTTCAATAGCTTGCATTCCAAGTATTTTTTTTACAGCTTCTGAAAAGTCAGTACTAGAAAGTTTTTCTTGAATATTTTTTCCCATTGTATTTATTTGTTCAGCTTTCATAAAGAAATAGTTTGAAAGATCTTGAGGAATGATCAAATTCATTAAATCCTGAACTTTGGATTCATCTACGCCTTTTGTTATTCCAGTTTCAGGGTCTTTGTAAGTAATATATAGATTCGTTGATGCTACATCTAGCTTTGGTTTACCATACAATGTTTCATTATTAATATAAGTCATTACTCTTTTTATACAATAATCTTGTTTGCCATATTGTAATTCAACTTCAACTTCAACATTAACAGATTCACGTGATTTTAAATTATATTGAACTTTTCTGTTTAAAAGTACAGGATTTTTAAAACCAGCATTACCAAACAAACACCACGTAAAAGCGCTTGCTAATGTTGTTTTACCAGTATAGTTATTAGCCAAAACAAAAGTAACTTTTTTTTCTTTATCTGTAGAAAAAACAAGTTCTGTATCAATAAATTGTCTAAAATTTTTTAACTTAATCGATTTTAATAACATTATGATAACCTCTCGATTATTCCATAAATTTTCCTTGCCATTTCAGCATCAGAATCTTTATTAGTTCTATTAATATTATCTTTTTCAATTTTTAAAATTTGGTCACACATCTGTTTTCTCTTATCACGAAGACGAGTAGCATCATCTTTTTCAACTGGAATATCTATTTTTTCAAAATTTTCTTTGTCTTCCATTAGTAAAACTCCTTATTTTATAAAATATCATAAAATTTCTGTTCATCATATAAATGATAAGAATTTATCAATTTCCAGATTAAATTTTCATTATTATCTGTACTATTAATTGCTAATTTATTAAATTCTTTCATTCTATCAAACTCACGCCGAACAAGTCCTTGCTCATATTGTTGTTCATATTCAGTTAAGCTATATGTCGTCTCAACCGGACGAGGTAACGTTATAAAATCGTATATTTCGGCATATTCTTTACCTTCGGAAAGTCTTAAAACCCTTCCACGGCGTTGTATATATTCTTTTGGATTTGTTGTGCTAGCAAGAATAAAAGCTGTTTTAATTTCAGGGATATTAAAACCTTCATCTAGGCATTTAATTGCAACAAGAGCCTGCAACATATCTCCTCTTGCAAATAAACGCTTAATACAGGTTCTTTCTTTCATATCTTCCTGTGAAGTAAATTGAGCAACTTTCATATTAAGTTCATTGCCAAGCATTTTACAAACAATTTGAATCTGCCTTATAGTTTCCTTGGCATCAGAATTTACATTATCATCATTTGGTGCATCAATTGTGGTAGCACCACAATAAACAAGTAAATGATTTTTATTTTTGTATTTTAATATTTGTTCTCTTAATGCTTCTATTTTATTTTCAGCTCCAGCGATTAGACGTGCCCTTTTCAACAAATATGGTTTTGCTGCTTCAGGAATTTCTTTTTTGTCTTTACCTACTAAAAATTTAGCAATAGTTTTAGATAGTAATTTATAGTTTTCTAATTCTTTAGGTGTCAAATAAACAAGTACAGGATAATAATAATACGGAGTTAACATTTTTGCATCAATAGCCATTTCAAGAGTATATTCAATACATTTTTCTCCAAAATACTCAAAAAGCAATTGCGTTCCATCTTCGTCACAATGTCTATTGATTGTAGCAGATAGCGCTAGTCTATAATCAAAATGTTCAGGTAATATTTTTCTAATATTTTTTGAACCAAAATAATGAGCTTCGTCGACAAGTAATAATGATTTATTATCTAATTTGTGTATCTGTTCTTGTACAAAAGCAGATGAAAACGTTGCATTTGTTGTTATGAAACAAAAAAACTTTTTACCATCAACTTTCCTATTATGGCATTCAACAGCTATCTCCAATTTTGTTTTCCAGTTTTTTTGCGCTGAACTACCATAACCAATTATGGGCTCAATATTGTATTTAATTAAATCTTCCACCCATTGTTCAACAAGATGTATAAAAGGACAGCAAATAATAACAGCTAAGTCTGATTTACAATAATTATACAGATCAACAACAGCTCCAAGTCCTGTATAAGTTTTACCAGTTCCTGTTGCCATATCAAAAACACCTCTATAATTTTGTTTAGACCATTTAGATATAGCATTTTCTTGGTATTCTCTTAACTTATCAAACGGGAGTGTTGGAATGTTATTACTCATTTCATTTTGAACAATATCAAAATTTTTGGAAATGGTATTAGGATTATTGGATATTACCTCAATAAGATTTTTCTCTATTTCATCAATATTAGCATTGAATGTCTCTTTTTTATATGTTTGTAATTTTTCAATTGCAATAGAGGAAAAATCTATAACATCCAAGCTTTCTGTTAAATTATCCCAAGTTTCGTTGAAATAGTATATTTTCTCTGACACTCTATCTGGCTCATTCCAAGACGTATAAGCATCAATAGATTCAAAATTCAAATTTATTGCTTGTTCACTTTCATTTAGAGAACCTGTAAAAGCAACACTACTACCATTCTCATCTGTTAATATTCCTATTTTTTCGTGGTATAAACCATAAGGTTTTTTGAATGCAATTTTTATATCTAGATACCCATCTTCAATTAAATGAGAAAGAAAATTCAATCTTTCTTCTTCAATTTGATTTTTTGGTTCTTTCCACTCACGCATAATCGCTTCATCTATAATTTTTCGACGATCATAACCTTCTTTGATGGCTTGTACATCTTTTTCTTGCAATTTGGGCGATGTAATAAGTCTCATTTTCCCACCATTATTAATAAGGTTTATTAATCCACGAGAAAGCTCAATAAGCACAGAAGAAGAAAAAAATCCAACAGCCCTATCATAAGTTTTGGCTCTACTTAACAATGGAATATAAAAATCTTGTACTATTTTATCAGGAGTTCTATATGATTTTTTTATAATTTCTTTTATTTCATCAAATGCCATCTTTCACCTATGAGTTGTCGTTTATAAATGCTAGTGCATTATCAAGATGCTCTAAATCATCATCATTTGTAAAGTATCCTACACTAAATCTTACAGTACCAGTTGGATAGGTATTCATAAATTTGTGAGAATCAGGAGAACAATGCAATCCAGTCCTTACTGCAATATTTTGTTCACTTAAAATCAAACCAATATTATCACTTGCATATCCATCAAAAATTGCAGAAATGATTCCAACTTGTTCTAAAGTTGGATGAATAAACTTTTTCACATTGGAATAATTATTCAAAATATCTAACAATTTATTAAAATTATCTTTTTCTCTTAGGTAAATATTTTTTACGCCTATATCATTTATCCATTTTACAGATGCATTTAGACCTGATATTGCCATAATGTTTAAACTTCCAGCTTCTAATCTTTCAGGAATAGTCTCTGGCATGTTTAAGCTAGCAGAATCAATACCTGTACCACCATAAATAAACGGTTTTAGCCTATCTCTTTTATTGATTAAAAAACCAGCAATACCAAAAGGTGCGTATAGAGTTTTATGCCCTGCAAATATTAAATAATCAATATTAGAAGTAAGATTAGTTTCTATTAATCCTGCAGTTTGAGACATATCTATAACTGTTTTTGCTCCATATTGATGTGCAATTTCACAGACTTCATTTATTGGAAATACAAAGCCAAAAGAATTACTTGCATGGTTTAATATAACCATTTTGGGCTTATCTAGAGATATTTGAGTTTTAATAGTCTTTAAATCATATTTTAAAGTGTTTTTATCGGGTTCAATATATTTAACTGTAATATTAACGTTTTCTCCAATTTTATTTAACGTACGGAGAACAGCATTGTGTTCAAATCTAGTAATATAAATAATATCACCGTCATTCCAAATTTGTCCGAACAAGATTGTATTCATTGAAATAGTTGAAGAAGCAGTAAACACAACTTCATATTCCACATTTGCATTAAATAGATTTAGCACTAAATCCCTTGTTTCTCTAACTAAATTAGCTGACATAGATGACTCTTTATACTGTCCTCGTGATACATTAACACCATAATCACGATAAAAACAATTCATAAACTCATAAACGATATCTGGTTTTGGAAATGTTGTTGCTGCGTTATCAAAATAAAACATTTATATCAATACCTTTTGAATTATATCAACTAACACTTGTCTTTTCTCTTCAGGAGTAAGTGATTCTCCATATTCTTGCATCATCGCTTCAGCATCATTATAAAGTAATTTCGCTTGTGAAGAATACTCTATTTTTTTAAAAGTCTTAAAACTTTCTATACCAGCAGAATCTGTATAACTAATTTTATAAAATTCTCTTATATCATTATCAGAAGATATACTATCATTAAAAAGCTCAATATTATCTTTAAATTTCTTAATAGTAATGTTATATGAATCAATAGTTATGTTGTCCCAGTCATCTATCCTTAAACCGGTACTTATTCTCGCAAAAAGTTCAATAAAATGAACTGTATCAGAAGATGGATTAGAACACAATTTTAGCATTTGCTCTTCGCTACTGCTAAACGCGTTGGTCAGCACATTCTTATTAAGCTGTTCTACCCAATCTCTCATTACCGATGATAATGTCGCCTTACTATTAAGGTTATTGGTTGCAAACATTGTTTTCATTTCATCTGCAAGTGTTTTAATTAAATTACATTTCACATTATCTAAATATTCTTTTGTAGAGATAATATCTTTTTCAAGCGAAGGAGAAAAAATATTATATCCAAAAATTTCAGGTAACTTATTAAACAAAAATTCTCTTGCATTTATTTCTGGGGATTTCAATGCGTTTTTAAATTTCAGAATTTTTTTGTCTAAAGGTTTATATTTATCTTTGCTTACATATTCAGACAGCATTTCTTTTGTATATTTTGGTAGTTGAAAAAACCATCTTTGCATTGCTCTAACAACAAATTCAAAATTGTTGTACTCCGTTTCATTTTCATGGACATATTCTACGAATGTATTCTTAAGATTAATAATATAATTTTCTTTTTGAGTATCCCATTCTTCAAGAGCTATATAAAATTTTTCAGGTTCTTCGTTAATACTATCTAATAGCTTTGCATTAATTTCAACTTCTTTATTGTTTTTAAGTATAACTGCATATTTTTTATAATGATGCAAAACACAAGCTAAATAAATTGGTATCAAACCTAATTTCATTCCGATATGATATTGTGCTTCTGTTAAGTGGGTATATAGTTCGCTAAAACACAATTGTTTATCTGATGATTTAAGTACAAAGTTTTTAATTATATTGAGTACATTTTGTAATTTTTTATTTTGTAAATTTTCTATATTTACATAGAAAGAACCATTATTTTCAACCAAAATACCTTCATTTTTTACTGTACTTCTCATAAAACTGACATCTTGCCCAAAGGCAACTAGTCCTAGATTCTCTTTTAGATTACTATCTAATAAACCTGCAACAACTTTACTTCTACTATTAATTGCTTGACTCGATAATGTGTTTTTATTTAACACTTCGTTATTAATTATTGGATAATCAGAATATGTTTTTTCACAAATTTCGGAAAGTTTTTTTGATAAGGCTGAACGTCTAGTAATATATTCTTCTTTTCCGCTACTATAATATTTTGATTGATTTAATTCAGGCTTGAGGTAAATATCAATAAAATCAGAAATAACATCAGATAAAGCATTTAAAGAATATGATAATTCTTCTGTTAAGATTTCGTCATCTGAATTTTCAATTAAATATTTAATTGCATCATACTTAATAATTTGTTCATTAATATTGAATCTTGTTTTCGGAACAACAAATAAAATCCTGTTATTATTTACTTTTTTGTAGGTTTCTTTAAATAAAATTTTTTTATCAGTACTAACTTTAGGGATTACTGCATACACAAGCCCATCAGAGCCATCTGTCTTTATAACTTGTTCCCAATCTTCAATCCCATTTAAATCTTCTTGATTTACAAACTTAAACCTAAAATACCTTACAACTTCATTATTATCATTATATGCATTGGGATATAAAACTTTATTTCCAACGAAATCATTAAGAATATCTTTTATCTCAATATTATTTTTACGTTTTTCTATAGCATCACTTATTTTTGCTTCAACATTGATATCTGTGTGTTCTGTTATTCTTAATTGATTGCGATTTTCTAGCTGTCTTAAGATACCTTTATCTATTAAATTTGTAAGTGCCTGAGATAAAATTTTTGTATCTTTAACAGTATTTTCATATATTGCAAAAATCATATCAACTGTTGGAGATAATAGTTCAAAGTGGTCATAAATATAAATTAATGCAATTGTTTTTATAATTTTTTTCTCTAGCAATTCTTCATTTGTCAATTTATTGAGCGCAACATATGCATTTTTCCAATATTTATGAGTAGCTTTTGTATAATTTTCTGTTTTAAAAAGCGGCTCAAAGTAGTCAAAAACAAAATCAGGAGTTAATAAAGGAAATTCTAAATTATTATTTTTTATAAACTCGTATAAAGTATTCTTTTGATTTCTTGATGACAAAAAAGTAAAAATAGTTCTTTCGTTTTGAGCAATTTTTTCAGAGATATTAGGTAATAAAAATGTTGTAATTGATTGCAAAGGATAACAACCAAAAACTATATTTTTAATATCTCTATCATTTAAACTAGAAAAAACTTTTGAATTTTTCCATTTTTCTAAAATGCTATTAAACAATTTTTCATGTTTATTTTTGTAATTTTTAAACCATTTTTCATCTTTACAAATAATTTTAGACATTAAATCAAATTGTTGTGGCAAAGATGTATTAAATTCTAAAGTCTTAAATCTGTTAGAAACAGCTTTCCAAGCATCAATTTTATTTTTTGGTAATTGATCAACATAATTTAAAATACTTTGATGAGAAATTAGTAAAATATGAATTTGTTGATCTTTTGTTCTGCAACAATTTTCCGCAAAATCTTGTAATGTCTTAATCTCAGTAGCAGAAGTTTTATTTAAGTTACCTTCTAAAAATTTACTGAATTCATCATAAATCACGAAGATTCCAGAATACCCCTCTTTTTTAATTGATTTATTAACTGAATTGTAAAGTTCTATAACATCTATATTGGAAATTGGGTTGAATTCGCTTCCTGCTGTTAATTTTGGATACATTTCTTTGAATTTTTCATAATAATCAATATTAAAATTTTGTAATTCATCAATATAATTATCTACATTACAATCAATTAGTTTTTTAAATTGGTTAAACGTATCAGTATAATTTTTTTGCCAATTTAATAT
>CALVEI010000062.1 GCA_944326515.1 Candidatus Gastranaerophilales bacterium
AAAAAACCTAACTCAGCTTTGAGAAAAGTTGCAAGGGTTAGATTAACTAACGGTTTTGAAGTTACATCTTATATTCCTGGTATCGGACACAACCTCCAAGAACACAGTGTTGTTCTTATCAGAGGTGGCAGGGTTAAAGACCTTCCTGGTGTTAGATATCACATTGTAAGAGGCACATTGGATACTGCTGGTGTTGCTAACAGAGCTCAAAGCAGATCTAAATATGGTGCTAAAAAAGCTAAAGCAGCTAAAAAATAGGCTGATTTGTTAAGTATTTAAAGAAAAGGAATTATAAAGATGTCAAGAAGAAATAAACCACCAAAACGTATTCCGGCACCTGATGCAATTTATAACAGTGTCGATATCGCTAAATTCATCAACAGATTGATGAGACGCGGTAAAAAATCTATCGCAGAAAGAATTTTCTACGAAACAATGGAAGCTATTAAAGAAAGAACAAAAGAAGATCCTATCGAAATCTTCAATAAAGCTTTTGCTAACACAACTCCGTTGCTCGAAGTTAAAGCTAGAAGAATCGGTGGTTCTACATACCAAGTACCTGTAGAAGTTAAAGCTGACAGAGGTAAAGGTTTGGCAGCTATTTGGATGATTGAATCTGCTAAGAAAAGACACGGCAAATCAATGAAAGAAAAATTAACTGCTGAATTGATTGATGCTTCAAATGGTCAAGGTGCAGCTTGCAAAAAACGTGAAGATACTCACAAAATGGCAGAAGCAAACAAAGCTTTTGCTCACTACAGATACTAATTCTAAATTTATTAGAAAGAAAAGAGTCCTGCAGAGCAGGGCTCTTTTTCTATGTGGCGATTAGATTTGATTATTGATGGATTCTTAACAATTGTTTACAATTACTTTTTTATGTATTTAGTATATACTAAATTTTGAATTTTTATGCTTAAATGGCGAATAGTATATACTCTTTTATGCTTTTTGCAATAATTCTTAATATTTGAATTTTGGGCATGACTCTTCAGAGGCAATTATTTCCTTTGTATATACTTTATATAAATGTAAGAAATAAACAAACCACTAAAGAGATAAACTAGACTAATTGATTATAATAGACTTAAAACTATAAGGAACGGGAAATAGGTATTTGAAACACGGGGCTATTTAAAAAAAGCCTCTTTTTTTTGTATAAAAAAGACTCACTCAGTGAGCCTTTTATTTATAGAGAAAAAGAGAGATATAAAAAGAGAAAATTTATTATGCAGTAACCGGTACGAATACTTTCATATTTTCAGAATATTTTGGATTTTTATTTAGAAAATCGCTTGCTGTTTCACCGTTACCAAGAGTTATTTCTATATGACCAAAATCTGAGCTGTAGCCTGCTACACCTTTTGGGTAAACAAGAATGCAGCCAGCTGGTAGGCTTGCAAATTCATCTTTTGTTATTGATACTTCTTTAAAGTTTTCATTGTTTCTTAGGTTGTTTTCCATTTGGAATGCATGACCTCTTGTAACAGGTATGCCTGATTCTTCAATTGCATTACTTACATATAATGCACAGTTTCCGCTTGATTTATTTTTTGCGTGGGCTCTTACATTTTTTGCCATTTCTTTGGCTTTATCTTGATTGAAATTAACGTCCTGTAAGCTTTCCGTTGGTTTTGTATTATATACAAAACTTGTATTTTTCAATAAATCTTGGAATTTGGCCATTTGATTTTGATAGTTTTTTATCGTCGCATTATACATATCCATTAGCATAGACATATCAAATTTTGGCATTTCAAAATTGAAGTTGAAGTTTTGCATAGTTGGATATGTTGGGACAAATGTATCCATATTCATATATGGATTAAAACTCAACGTATTAAAATCAAACAAAGGAGTAGTTTGTGTAAGTAGCGGATCTGAGAACAAGTTTCCGCCCGCATTCAAATAAGACAAATTCATAAAGTTAATCTTATCTAATGTCACAATTTTCTCCTAATCTATATTATCCCTATATTAATAAAGTATTTTAGTTGAAATATATTGCCTAAAATGTGATAATGTTAAAAAATATTAAGAAAATGTTTGCAAATCACTCTTAAACAAACGAACATATAAGTATGAATAAAGTAAAAAGATTATTATTTGTTTTAATTTTATTTTGTTCAACACTTGTTAATCCTGTGTTTGCTCTTGATGTTGTCTATCCAGAGCAAACTGACTCTGATAATATTGTTTCTGATGACAAGACGGAAGCAGATGATATGTTTGCTCCAGTTGACTTGGATTTAACCGATTATTCTTATATGAATAAGGAAAATAAGACTTTTAAGTTGTCTGCAGAAAAAGAAGGTAAGCCTTCTTATGTAAAGAATAATGGTCAGATTTGGGATGAAGATATGCTGTTTAGGTATAATTTCTATTCTGACGATACAAACCTTCGAGTATTACCAAGTTATGGTTCATTAGGTAGC
This sequence comes from Candidatus Gastranaerophilales bacterium, assembly GCA_944326515.1. Lineage (GTDB taxonomy): Bacteria > Cyanobacteriota > Vampirovibrionia > Gastranaerophilales > Gastranaerophilaceae > Limenecus. The sequence goes on from CALVEI010000062.1 coordinate 2,436, forward strand.
TACGTTACAAGAGATTTGGATGAGAATACATCTGTTATGGTTGGTCAAGATGGCATATCAGAAATTAATGGTGATACGGTAAATTTTGCTTATGAACATTATTCTTACTATAGCAGTGGTGCAAGGCTTGATGGCAAATCGAAATCTTTCAAATATTCTGTTGGTGCATTCAATGAAACAGATACTCTTAACCAAGAGTTGGCTGCGATTGTTACGACTAAGCCGAGGAGTATTTTGAATTCTAAAGGTAAGTTTTACGTTGGTGGTGGCACATTTTCTACATTGAAAAATGATCTTAACTTTAATACTACTGGTTTTTTTGCTCAGTATAAGAATGATAAATTTTCTTTTGGTGCTCAGATAGCTAATTCTTCATATAGTCAGGGTGGCTATGATGATTATAGCAAGGCGCATTTCCTTACAAAATACAAGGTTAATGACCATTTGTCTCTAAAGAATAAAATTGTGAAAAACTTTGGGATTGATGAAATTCAAGGTGAAGTGGGGGTTGTCTTAAATCCTTTGAAAGATACAGACAAGTTACAGTTTGAGGTAACAGCCGCAAACTATCAATCGCAAAATGTTATAACAAGACAACGTTTAAAATTTTCTACATCTTTTAAATTTTGATGTGATTTAGGTAATCGTTTCTTGAAACATTTACTTGTTCAGATGTATCAAGATTTTTTATAGTTACCGTATTTGTTTTTATTTCATCGTCCATCAATATTATTGCATATTTAGCTGTTTTAGCTGCTTTATCAAGTTGTTTTTTGAATTTTCTGTTTGCATAATCAAATTCTGCGCTGAAGCCGTGCTCTCTGATTTCTTCAACAAGTTTAATTGCTTGAGTAGAATCTTCTGAAATAACAAAAGTGTTTAATTTCTCAGCTTCTACTTTATTTATTAATGAGTTGAGTCTTTCCATACCCATAGCCCAACCCACAGCAGGTGTTGGCTGACCGCCAAGTGTTTCTACTAAAGAATCATAACGACCTCCACCACAAACGGCATTTTGAGAACCGAGGTTGTTTGATTTTATTTCAAAAACTGTTCTGTTGTAATAATCTAAGCCTCTTACAAGTTGTTTGTTCCTTTTGTATGGAATGTTGAGGGCTGTAAGATATTCTTGCACCTTTTCAAAGTGTTCTTTACATTCCGGACAAATAAAATCGCCTAGAATTACTTTTTGGATATCTTCTTGCTCGAATATTTTTTTACAAGAATCTACTTTGCAATCAAGTATTCTTAACGGGTTTTTTTCATATCTGAAATTACAATCTTCACATAATTCGTCCAAGTGTGGTTTTATAACTTCTTTAATAGCTTCTCGGTATTTTTTTCTGCATTCAGGACAGCCTAAAGAGTTAATTTCTATTTCTAGATCATTTAATCCGAGTTCATTTAAATACTTAACAGCTAGATTAATAACTTCTGCATCGGCACTTGGTTCTACAGCTCCAAACATTTCTACGCCTATTTGGTGGAATTGTCTTTGTCTTCCTGCTTGAGGTCTTTCGTATCTAAACATTGGACCTTTATACCAGAGCTTTACCGGTTGTGGAACTCTGTGAAATCCGTGTTCTATATATGCTCTTACGACACCCGCTGTGTTTTCTGGTCTGAGAGTTAGTGAACGTTCACTTTTTTCAAAGGTATACATTTCTTTATTTACAATATCTGTAGAATCACCTACACCTCTTGCAAAAAGCTCTGTTGCTTCAAAGATAGGTGTTCTTATTTCTTTAAAGTTTGCTTTTGAAAAAACTTCATAACCTGCTTTTTCCATTCTGTGCCAGTTAGAAATTTCTTCAGGTAGTATATCTTTTGTCCCTTTTTGTGCTTGTATCACTTTTTACCTCTCATTCTCTAGTTAATTATATATTAAAAATGGCTATTTTAATATGTCAAAATTTATAGTAGAATCAATTGTGTGTAAATAATGGAGATTTTATATGGATTTTAAAAGTGTTCTAACCGCAAAAAATGTTAGCTTTACGCTGTTAATTCTTTTTATAATTTTTTTGTTAGTTAAAATGACTGATATTGCACTTTTGCTATTTTGTAGTTATGTGATTTCTTGTGCAATAAATCCGTTTGTTGATAAAATGTCTGAAAAAATGCCAAGAAGTCTAGCAACGGTGTTGATGATAGTGTTAATTTCTATTGTTACAATGGGGGTTTTTATTCCTATTGTAATAATGTCTGTAAATGAAATAAGTGACTTTTTAAGCCAGCTTCCAAAGCAGATAGCTAATCTTCAACAGTTTGTGTCTACATTCCAAATTGCTGGGCATAATGTTTCTCAGTATTTTAATATTGATACTGTTTTAAGTAATTCTTCAAACATTGCTAAAGAGGTTATTGATAAATCTATAAACTTTACATTGGGTATTGTTGGTGTGTTAACAATACTTGTTACAGTTGGCATTATTGTTTATTTCTTAACAAATGATAGAGATGATATTAAGAAATTTGCTCTTAAACTTTTTCCATCTCACATAAGACCAAGAGCGTCAGAAGTTATTGATGACTTAGAGGCTAAAGTTGGTGGGTATGTTACTGCTCAAATTTTATCAATTTCAATAGTAGGCATTGTCGTCGCTTTATTTTTACTTGTTATGAAAGTTGACTATGCAATATTTTTAGGGCTTATATCTGCAATATTGGATTTGGTTCCAGTAGTGGGTCCACTTTTATCAGGTGTATTGATATTATTGATAGCGTTCCCAAAAGGTTGGATTGTTTGTGTAATTGCTATATTTTCTCTTTTATTGGGTCAATTTCTTGAAAATAACTGGGCAAAGCCATATTTCTTTTCAAAATTTATGGATTTGCACCCATTAGTCGTTATATTTTCTTTTGTCGTAGCCGCTAAGTTCTTGGGTGTAGTTGGCGTTCTTATCGCTCCAGCTATTGCTGCTGTTGTTGTTACCCTTTTTGAAGAGATTTATGTTAAAACTATGAATGACGGAAACGAAGGTTAAAAAAGTGTCTGAAATTATTCTATATGATATTCCTAAAAAATCACCAGAAATAAATATATGGATGGCTTTTCCTGCTATGACCTCATTTGGGATGTCTTCTTTGGGATACATGTCTATAGTTAAAAGATTAGATATGAGAAGTGATTATTATGTAGAAAAAATATTTACAGATACAACTAAAACTCATATTAAACCAACTGATGTTGATGTTTTAGGGTTTTCTGTATCTTTTGAAATTGATTTTCTTGGAATTTTTAAGATACTCGAATATTTTAAATTTCCGTTAAAATCATCACAAAGAGATGAAAATACTCCTATCATATTTGGGGGAGGGCCTGTTTTGACGGCTAACCCTGAACCTTTTTGTGAATTTTTTGATTTTATTATTATTGGTGATGCGGAAAATATTGATACACACATCATTGACGTTATAAAAAACAATAAAAATTTAACAAGAAATCAAAAATTATTTGAATTGTCTAAGGTTGAAGGTGTTTATGTGCCTTCTTTAACTAAGTTTGATGAGAAAAAAGGTGTTCTTTCATTAAATGGTCAGCCTTATTCTGTTGAAAAAATATCTTCTCAGCTTGAAGAGTGTATAACTACACCAGTACTTAGTGAAAAAAGTTTTTTCTCAAACACTTATGTAATAGAAGTTGTAAGAGGTTGTCCTCAACGTTGTGGTTTTTGTATTGCATCATATTTGAATTTGCCTGCACGTTTTTGTGATGTTGACAAAATTATTGAAAAAATTGATGAAGGTTTGAAGTATACAAATAAGATTGCTTTGTTGGGGGCGTTGATTACTGCGCATCCCCAATTTGATAAAATTTGTGAACATATTCTAAAAAGAAAAGAAGATATACCAGATTTAGAGCTTTCTGTGTCTTCATTAAGAGCAGATTCCATCTCACCGATAATAATTAAAACTCTTGTTGCTTGCGGACAGAAACATTCAACAATTGCTATAGAAGCAGGATCTGAAAGATTAAGAAAATTGATAAACAAAAATCTTAAAGAATCACAGATTTTTGATACTGTCAGAACGGCTCAGGAAAACGGTTTAAAAGGTTTAAAAATTTATGCAATGATTGGTCATCCTACAGAAACTAAAGAAGATATTGATGAACTAATAAATCTTGCAAGAAAACTAAAATCTGAATTTAAAACTTTTGAATTTACATTTTCTTTTTCTTCTTTTGTCCCAAAATCTCACACTCCTTTTCAATTCTGTGAGAGAGAATCAATTAAAGACTTGGAAGCAAAGTATGAATATTTAAAAAAAGAATTTCATAAGTTAGGTGTAAAAATACGCACATCTAGCGTAAAATGGGATTACTGGCAGGCATTGCTTTCTCGTGGAGATAGAAGACTCGCCGATTATTTAATAGAAGTTTATAATAACGGCGGTAATTTAGGTGCTTTCAAATCTTCTTATAAGAATGTAAAAAAAGATTTTTCATTGCCATCTTCTGAAAAAATAGCTTTAGAAAAAAGAAAAATTTCTGATATTTTGCCCTGGGATTTTATAAAAATCTATCCATATAGGGATTCTTTAAATAAAGAATATACAAGGCTTTTGAGTGATTATAACAAAATGTAAAATCTTTTTTAAAATTTTATATATAAAAGGGTTGACATAATTTTTTCTTATGGCAAAATAAAATATGTAAGGTTTAAGTGTAGTCGAAACACTAAATAGCATTGATAACATTAATAACCCCGAACACATATAAACTCCTAAATAATAAACACAAAAGAGACCATTAGGATGCAGAAAACAAACCACCCAGAAATTCAAAAGCTGAGTGGCTTTTTTTTATTCTTATAAAAAACTTATAAATTGTATATCTTTTGATATCTATTAAGTGTAATAATGACAATAAATAACGATTTGATTTTAAATCGTGAAAAGTTTATCATAATTGAATGGAAGTTATGAATTCTAATTTGATAGAACAAGCTGTTTATAATTTGTGTATAAAAGCAAATACTGAGTATTCATCTGATTTGTATGACGTTGTATTGGCTAAGTATAACAACGCACAAGATCGTGATTTAAAAATAAAATATGCAAATATTTTGAATAATATCAAACTTGCTTTCGATTCCAAACGTCCTTTGTGTCAGGATACGGGACAAGTTCTAGTTTTTGTTAGAATTGGTTCTGATATCTTTATTGAAGGTAAAAATATTGTTAATGCTGTCAACAGCGCTGTTTCTAAAGCTTATTGTGAAAATTTTTACAGAAAATCTGTTGTTGCTAATTCCTTGTTTAATCGTATAAATACAGAGGATAATACCCCTGCTATAGTTTATACCGAAATAGTCGATGGTGATGAAATTAGCATAGATTTAATGGTAAAAGGAGCGGGTTCAGAAAACTGTAGTGCTGCAAATATGTTTGTGCCTTCTGCCCAAAAAGAGGATATTTTTAAATTTATTAAAGACACTATTGTTAAATCAGGTGAAAAAAGTTGTCCGCCTTTGGTTATTGGAGTTGGCATTGGCGGTACAATAGATTATGCAGCTTTGTTATCTAAAAAAGCTTTTTTCCATAAAGAATCCGAGGCTGAATTAGGTTTTATTGATGAGTTGAAAAAATATTTGGGGCCTGTTTGTGATTCTATTTTAGATGTACATTTAATGTCATCTTCAACACATATTGCATCTTTGCCTGTTGCTTTAACGATAAATTGTCACAGTTGCAGGCATTGTTCTTGCAAAATTGTTAATTCGCAAATTGTTTATTCAAATAAAAATTGCGAATATCAATATGTTGATTCAAATAACATTGATTATAAACGTGTTCATACTAGTGACATAAATGCAATAAGAGATTTAAAACAAGGTGATAATATTCTTTTGGCAGGAGAAATCTATACGGCAAGAGATGCGGCTCATAAACGAATTAAAGAATATTATGACCAAAATGGTTCGTTGCCGTTTGATTTAAATGGAAAAGTTATTTTTTATGCAGGTCCTTGTCCTGCTGCAAACAACGAGGTAATCGGTCCCATAGGGCCTACTACGTCTACCAGAATGGATGAGTATTGTGAATTAACTTATTCGAATGGTGTTGTTGCAACTATAGGCAAAGGTGAGCGTTCAGAAAATGCTTTAAATACAATAAATAAATACAACGGTAAGTATTTTGTTGCTCAAGGTGGTATTTCTTGTTTACTTTCTAAATGTGTAAAAAAATCTGATATGTTTTGTTTTGAAGATTTAGGAACCGAAGCAGTTAGAAAACTGTATGTCGAAAATCTACCCCTAAAAGTTTTTTGTTAGTATGTAGCAAATTATTTTTTCTTCAGTTTTATTCCTTTTACGATGAGAATTAATAAACTACCGATAATTAAACAAACAGTTATAAACAGAACTAAACAAATAAAGCCTTTGTTGTCTACATATTTTTCTAAAAATGTGGATACTTTAACTACCTCAAGTGATGATATTAGCTTGTCTATGTCTCAAAAATTATTGTTGTCTTCTCAAAAAGCTTTAGCTAAGATTTTTTTTCAAGCGCATAACCCTGACTTTTTTTGTTTGAATCTGTTAGAAGGTATTCAAAGAGATATACCTGTATTTAAAGGTCTGTCTTTAAAAGATATTTCTTTTATTGGTAAAGATTTGCATGCTATTATTGCAAAGCAAGGTTGTTATTCAAAATGTACTCATTGTTATGCTAATGCTCATAAACCTTTAAAAGAAAATGCTTCTTCTGTAAGCAGCGTTTTATTTGATGATATAAAAGCTTTAGCGGATGGTTTTAATGTTTTGAAAAATAGAACGGGTATAAATTTTGTTAGAAATTCAGGTATAAAATATAATGCTTTTGTATTTGATTCTGACTGTATGGAGATTGCCTCAAAAGATTCATTGGGTAACATTCATTTGTTTCCTGAATTAAATAAACTTGTATTAGATGGCTTTGGCATTAAAAGTGTTTTTGATACTTCAGGTTGGAATCCAAAGAGTAAAATTTATCAACAAAGAGCTGAAAAAATTATTGAATATTATAGACAACCAAATAAAATGGATGAATTGTATCAATTTAATGTTTCTATTAATCCATTTCATTCAATGTATGAAAAATCTCTTGAGTTAAAGCAAAAAGGTTATATTGAACTTTCTGAAAAAATTTATAAAAGCTATGTTGATAGGATGTCCAATGTTTTATTTACTTGTATACCTCTTATGAATGATAAAAAATTTGGTGTAATTACACGAGCAATGCCAGATTCTATTCCGAATATGCAGGGCTATGATATCAAATCTTTAACAAATCTTTTAAATGACATTTATGTAGATTTTTCTCAAAAATGTCTTGATGACTTGTTTTCAAATAAAAAACATATAAAAAACGAAGATGATTTAAAAAATGTACTAAGTCTTTGCGAAGTTCAACTTAAAGCTTTTGACATTGATACAGATATGCTTCCTTCAGAAAAAATAAAAGAAATAATTGCAAAGAGAAACCCAGGTAAGATTGATAAAATTTTAAAAGATGTTTTTTCTGACTATTTACTATTAGATGAGCAATATGATGAACTAAAATCCGGTAGAACTCTTGGGCAAGTGTCTGATATTTATAGAAAACTAATTGATATTACTGGTAAGGTTTATCTATCCGATAATCAACGAGTGATTCCAACTGATATACAGATAAATTATAAAAACAGATATAAAGTTGCTGATAGGTTTCACACAGTAGATGATAGTTTTGTATATAAATTTCATAATACTAAATAAAAAGACCTCTTTTGAGAGGTCTTTTATATTTTTAAGATATTCTTTGGAACATATAACCGATTCCGCGTGCTGTCAAAATCAATTCCGGATTAGCCGGATCAGTTTCGAGCTTTGAACGTAATCTTGAAATATGAACGTCAACAACTCTTGTATCGATTCTATGATCTGGCGGATAAGCCCATACATATTGAAGAATTTCGTTTCTTGAATAAGCTTGACCAGAGTTATTAACAAGTAATTCAAGAAGGCTGAATTCCATACCAGTAAGTCTGATTCTTTCATTTTTTCTAAATACTTGACGTCTTGCTGTGTCAATTTTGATGTTACCTGTTGTAATAACGTTTTTAGTAACTTTTCCTGTTGAAGGAGCTATTTCTCTGTTTGTAGCTCTTCTTAAAACAGATTTTACACGAGCTTCAAGTTCTTTAGGGCTGAAAGGTTTAACAACATAATCATCTGCACCTAATTCAAGACCTGTAATTCTTTCAGAAACATCACCAAGTGCTGTTAATATGATGATAGGAACATCAGATGTTCTTCTGATTTCTCTACAAACGCCATAACCGTCCATTTTAGGCATCATTACGTCTAAAACAACCAAGTCTGGGTTTTCTTTATTAAAAACCGCTACAGCTTCTTCACCATCTGCAGCTGTAACTATATCATAGCCGATCATACTGAGTCTTGTTTCAAGAATTCTTCTGATACTGGCTTCGTCATCAGCAATTAATATTTTTTGCTTAGCTTCAGTTTGTTCATTAGGAATTTCACTATTTGGACACATGTTAAAAACCTATCTTTCTTTACCCTATTTTGTAAACCACATGTTCTAAATAAATTTGTAATAAAAAATATTACAAAATATTGATTTTTTTTAAATTATATTACAATTTTTTCATATAGTCAACTTAACATAGGCGGACAATTGACAAGTTTGCATTAGTTTTTTGCTGGTGTTATAAAGTTATTAGGATAATTAAAAAAGGGGATAAAATAATGTCTAACATCGAGGTAATTTTACCTGACAACTCAACAATTTCATTACAAGAAAATGCTAACGGTTTTGACCTTGCTAAAACAATCAGTGAAGGTCTTGCAAAGAATGCTGTTGCACTTGAAATAAACGGTGAAGTAAAAGACATTAGAACGACGTTGTCTGATGGTGACAAAGTTAAAATCCTTACCTCTAAGGATCCTGAAACATTGCATATAATGAGACACTCAACTTCTCACGTTATGGCACAGGCTGTTATAGAACTGTTCCCTCAAGCTAAGCTAGCAATAGGTCCTGCTATTGAGAACGGTTTTTATTATGACTTTGACTTGGATGGTCATACTTTTACTGAAGAAGATTTGAAAAAAATCGAAGATAAGATGAATGAGATTGTTAAACAAAATCTTACTTTTGAAAAATATCTTATTCCTGATGTTGATGCTCAAATAAACGAATTTAAATCTCAAGGTGAAATATATAAGGCTGAACTTTTAGAAGAACACAGAGATCATAAACCAACATTGTTCTTGACTAAGAACAGCGAAGGCAAGTCTTTATTCAATGACCTTTGTGCAGGTCCTCATTTGCCGAATACTTCTTTCATTAAAGCTTTTAAATTGATGAAGGTTGCAGGAGCTTACTGGAGAGGCGATGCAAAGAATAAAATGCTTCAAAGAATCTATGCTACAGCATTTTGGTCAAAAGATGATTTAAAAGCATACTTAACAATGCTTGAAGAGGCAGAAAAACGCGACCACAGAAAATTAGGAGCTAAGCTTGATTTGTTCTCAACTAGAGAAGAATTAGGCGGAGGCCTTGTATTGTGGCATCCAAACCTAGCTGTTGTAAGAGAAGAAATAGAAAATTATTGGAGAACAGAACACAGAAAAAGAGGCTATGTAATTGTTAATACTCCACAGATTGCAAAATCTAAATTATGGGAAATTTCAGGTCACGCAGATCACTATAGAGAAAATATGTTCTTTATT
>CALVEI010000063.1 GCA_944326515.1 Candidatus Gastranaerophilales bacterium
GGACCGACGAGGCTCGAACTCGCGACCTTCTGCGTGACAGGCAGACACTCTAACCAAACTGAGCTACGATCCCAATTAACTATTCTATTTTCAATCGAACTATCATGTCCGTGAATTTATTATAAAATGCTAAATTTTAAATTTCAATAACTTTATTTTAAATTTTATTGTCTTTTTTTAGTTTGGTTTTGTATAATTCTGTTATTGGGTAGAAAACAACGGAGAATTGATGAAAAAATTTTTTATACTTGCTTTTGTAACTATGCTTTTGTCTATGCCTGCTAACGCCGCTCAAAAAATTAAGGTTTCTGCATTAACTCCATTTAATTCAGTTAATCCTACTTCAAAGATGAAAGTTATTACTCTTGAAAGGGTTGAGTTTAATAATGGTATTATCTTTGAAGACGGCACTGTTGTTACCGGTGATATAGTAGACGTAAAGCAGCCTAAAAGAGGTAAGTTGAATGCGTCTTTTAAATTTAGACCTACAGAGTATTTGTATAACGGAGAAAAGCATGTCGTAAATGATCCTAATTTTATTGCTAAGTATATAGAATATAAAGAAGTTGATAAACTAGATGTAGCGACTTCTGCAGCAACAACTGCAGGTGGGTTGATTTTCCATATTCCTCTTCTTTCAGAAGGTGTTTCTTTAGTTAAAGGCATGTGGAAAAATCAAGAAGATAACAGACTAAAATCAGGAGTTGTTCAGGTTTATAAAGATTCTCCGCTTTCTTATGTTGAAGAGGGTAAGGATGTTGTCATAGAAGAAAATACAATGTTTATACTTAAATTCAAATCTTCTGACATAGAAGATTTAGATTCTCCTTCTGATGCAGAGACAACTGAAGCCAAAGATGATTCTTCTAAAAGTGAAGCAACTACAACCAATGATACTGATGTAGCAGAAGGAGGTAAGGTCTTATCTCCAGTACCGGATTCTGTTGAATCTAAAGTTAATTATATTGAAACAATCAATCCTGACGATGTTCTAAAAGAGGTTGAACTACAAAAGTAGTTAATCATTATTTAAGAAAAATGTCTGATACAATTTTGTATTGCAAATTTATCAGTTTTATTTTCTTTTCAACTTTTTTGGTTGATGCAAAGCTTATGGCTTTGGTTGAACCGTCATTTAGCATTATGTTTAAGCAATAAAGTTTAAAATTTAGTATATTACTACTATTGTCTATGTTTGAAGAACTTGCTTGTATTTGTTTTACGTTTTCAGTTTTGATAACATCAACATGTTTGTTTTTATAGAAAAGATGTATTCCGTCATTTGAAAACACAAGTTTTTTGATGTTGCTTTGCATAATATCTCTGTGTAAGTACCTATAGTAGAGATATCTTAAAAATAGAATTGGCATGACAAAAGGTATGATAACTAGCAATAATGATGCAAACGTGCTCGATTTATCCGATTCATAGACTGTAAAAATGGAGTTTATTAGGTATGGGATTGTTTGTAACGGGTTAAAATTTACTCCAAAAAGTGACATTATGTGTAAACCAAATAATGTAAAAAGAAATGCAGCTCCACCAATGATAACAAAATCAGAAAGGGCAGCTGCTTCCTGTTTGGAAATCGTCTTTATTTCTACATTTTGTATCGGTTTGCTGTTTTCCAATTTATGCACCAAGTGAAAATATCTTGTAAATTTCTTCATCAGAAAGTTCTGTGATGATTTTTTCGCCTTCAAATACGGCTACATTTGCCAAATCTTTTTTGTTGCTAATCATTTCATCTATCTTTTCTTCGAACGTGCCAAGTGTTATGAATCTGTGAACCATAACATTTTTATCTTGCCCTATTCTGTATGTTCTATCTGTTGCTTGGTCTTCAACAGCTGGGTTCCACCACAAGTCATAGTGGATAACATTTGTTGCAGCTGTTAGGTTTAAACCAGTTCCTCCGGCTTTTAACGACAGAATCATTACGTTAGAATCAGAATTTTCTTGGAAATCTTTAATTAACTCTTCTCTTTGTGTTCTGTTTAACGAACCGTGGAAAAAGAGAGGGTTAACACCCAATTCTTCATTTAATATGGTAGACAAAATATTGCCCATTTCTTTGTATTGAGTGAAGATTAATGTTTTTTCATTGTTTTCTAAAATTTGATTTGTAATTGAAACAAGTTTTTCTGCTTTACCTGAAACATCTTTTGAGATATCCCCTGTCTTCAAATATTGGTAAGGGTGGTTACATATTTGTTTCAAAGCAGTAATAAGCTTGAATATCATACCTCGTCTGTTTATTCCGTTTAGTTTTGAAATGTCAGACATAAGGTTGTCTAATACACTTTGATACAGTGCCGCCTGCGTTTTTGTTAGGTAACAGTATTCGTTTAATACAACTTTATCCGGTAAGTCTGAAATGATAGATTTGTCGGTTTTTAATCTTCTTAAAATAAACGGAGAAATCGCAAGTCTTAGTTTTTCTGCACGATTTGTCTGTTTAAATTTTTCAATAGGAATCGCATAGCTTTTTTGGAAATCTCTCATAGTTCCTAAGTAACCGCGATTGATAAAGTCAAATATACTCCATAGCTCTGTTAATTTGTTTTCAACCGGAGTACCAGTCATTGCTATTTTTGTATCGGCTTTAATTTGTTTTACCGCTTGTGTTTGTGAAGTATCAGGGTTTTTGATGTTTTGGGCTTCATCGATTATGAGCATCGACCATTTCGCCTTTTTAACTTCTTCTATATCAATTCTCAAAATTGCGTAGGTCGTAATTATTACATCCGCAGTTTTATCAAGTTTTCTTTCAATACCGTGATAAACTGATGTTTTTAACTGGGGCGCAAAATGTTTTATTTCTTTAACCCAGTTGCCTAAAAGCGTTGTTGGGCATACAACAAGAGCCGGGTGTTTTAAGTCGCCTGTTTCTTTTTGTTTTAAAAGAAAACTTATAACTTGGATTGTTTTACCAAGACCCATGTCATCAGCCATACAACAACCAAAACCTTTTTTAATGTTTGTATGCAGCCATTTAAAACCTCTTTCTTGATATGGTCTTAAAACGCCTTGCAATGATTCTGGTGGCGGTACATCTTCTGTTTTTGTAAGGTCTTTAAGTATGTTTGCAAACGCTTCATCATAATCAAAGTCGTAATCATCCATTTGTGAAGATAATGCGGCATGTAAAATTTCCATTTTGTTTTTATCTGTGATTTTTGGATGTTTTACTTTTTCAATAAGTTTTTTATTTTCTTCAGGGTCAATAAGTACGTAGTGTTCTTTGTATTTAATAAGCCCATTTGCATTTTTTGTAAGTTCTTCGTACTCTTCAACAGAAAGTTTGTCATCGCCAATAGCAATAGTATAAGAAAATTCGAACAAGTCGTTAAGTGAAGATGTGCTTGTTCCGTTAGATGTGATAATTTCTCTAAGTTCTGCTGTTCTTGCTGCTTTTACTCTTGCATTTATAGAAGCTCTTGGCGTTACAATGTTATCTATGCCATCAGGAAGAATAACGTCTATAGATGCTTTTTGCAGATAGTATGAAATTTGAGCAATGATTTTATAAACTTCGTTAAGGTTCATATTTAACTCAAATTGATGTTCTTCTGCAAAGAAGTCTTCAAGCTCTGGATAATACCTTGCAACGTAATTTAATTGTTTTTCAACAAGGTCAACGATTTCTTGGTTTGTATAGTTTTCAAAATGTTCAGTTTCAGCATAGATTGTTTCTATTCTATGTTTTTCATTTGTATGCTTATTTTTTATGTTGATTTTTAGTTGATAATCTTCGTCAGTGAGTTTCAAAATTTCAAACTCAGGTAGAATATTGTATTTTCCTATGTAGATTTCATCAAGCCATTCAGAAATAGAAAGTGCTAAATCTAAACCTCTAAAATATCTTTTGTTAGAAGCGTTTTTGATGAAATATACGGCTGATTTTGCATCTTTGAATTTTGTTGCTTTGATGTGTAAAAATTTAAAGATAGTGTAGTTTAAAAAGCTTTCTATAAGTTTGTTTATATTATATTTTTCTGAATTTGTTATAAAATCCGCAGGTATTTCATTTTTTACTGAATTGATAGCAAGCGTTACATCTTTGCTGTTTTTGTATATTTCATATTTTATTTGAAATAAATTTTCAGTTTCTTTTACAACTGGTATAAAATGCAGTTTCTCAACTATTTTCATTATTGTGTAAGTTAGTTTGTTTAGGTAGTTGAAGCTGATTGAACCGCTTTCAAAATTAAGGATTTCATTGAATGTTGAAAAGTAATCAAAGATTATGTCTTGTTTGATTACATAACCTATCATATCTTGGGTTGTTCCATTTGCAGTTATTTCTTTTATTTCTGAACGGAATCTGTACAATGAACCTTTTGATTTTGCATAAAAATCAAAGTTGTTTGTAGGTGTTACAAAAAAGTCACCGTTTTCTAGCAAATAGAAGTCAGTGTTTCTTAACGGTGTGTTTTTGCCGACAAATAAGTCTTCAAATTCATCTTCGAACAGCTGGTATATTGTACTTAACTGAAGACGAAAATCCTTATTTTCTAAACCGACAGGGTTTTCTGTAAGGTTCAAAAATAACTCATCTATATTGTTTTTCTTAATATTTAATGACATAACCACCTGCTAATGTTTCCGCTCTACTTTTTGATTGATAGTTAATTATAGCAAAAACATAAAATATTTTAAAAGAAAAATTAACTGTTTTGTTTTAGTAAATTTTCTATATAGGTAATAATGTCAGTAAAGTATAGAGTTTTATTGAACTCGTTTCTTTCTATACGAACAAAATTATCTACTGCTGGTGCTATGTGGTTGTATGGTATTTGCTCAAGTTTATTTACGTCTACCCCTTCCATAACAAAAGGCAACTCTTGAGCTAAATCTTGTAAATAAGGTAAAATGTCTTCTCTTGTAATGTGTTGTATTTTATAGCCGAATTCTCCTGATTTAGCCTTTGCTTGAGCAGCGGATATTTCTTGTACTGTTGGTTTTGTGATTTTTTGTGTGATTTCTTGTGGGGTAAGAATTCGTTCAAGTTGTGCAAATGCACTAAGACCTGATTTTATATTTCTTTGGTACATGTTTTGCACAAAACTATCATAAAGATTTGCTATTATTGATGCTTTTTCTCTTGTCATAGGTTCATAGAGCTTGTATGCTGCTTCAGGCGAGAAGGATGATAGAGGTGGAGCTTCTTCAAGAAAGACAACTTTTTTTATACCAGCATCTTTTAATTCTTTAGCTGTAGGAAGTTTTGATGTATCGATTCTTCCAGTTCTGTGAAAATCCAATCCTAGTATTTTTGCCCCTTTGCCTTCTGTTTTTTGTGTTATTGTACCAGGATATGTATATTCTTGGTTGCTTATTCTGCCTGTGTTTTCTGAAATTTCTCTTAAATAATCTTTTATCAGTTCTTGTTCATGTTCGCCACCGTACAGTATTCTTTCTCTCAGTGGTTCTATTTTTTTTCTTAAAATTTCTGTTTCTTCTCTGCTAAAACCTGCTTTAGAGCCTTTGCCTTTTGCAAAAAGTTCTATTATTTTAGCTGTTTTTTCTTTAAGCTCAGGAAAAGATTCTCTACTGAATTCAAGTACTCCATTAACATTTCCAAGTTTTTCCTGATTCATTGAGAGTTGTTTTGCTATAGGAATATTGTGTCCTGTGTGTATTATGACAAGTGTTGAATTGTCGATTATTCCAAGATCAACAAGTCTTTGTGCACCTTGCATAAATCTTAAATCAGCCGCTTTACCCGTAAGACCGTCGAGTTCTCCTGAATAGAATTTGTTTAGCCAAAATTCTCTACCCTGTGGGTGAAGCAGTCCGCCAAGATTTTTTTCTAAATTTTCTCTCATCATTGACCATTCTGAACGATCAACAGGAGGTTCTTTTGCATCTTTAATTATTGTTTCTTTATTTACTCTCGAAAATAAGTTCCTAAGTTTGTTTAGTTGTGCAGACATTTCTTCCTGCACGCGTGAGGATACTTCTGTCGCAGTTTGTGGAAGTTTTTTTTGTAGGTATTCTTTTACATTAGTGACTATAGCTTTTTCATAAGGTTCTAAGTCATCTATGTGTGTTTCTATTAGCGAGATTGCTTCTTTAATTCTTCCTGAAGTTTCGGCTTTGTTTACAAGAAGCATTAAATCATTTAGGGGGAATTTTATATTCATACTACTTACAAAAACGAATATAAATTTTTTTGCTATTTATTTTGCGTTTTGTAAACTTGTTTTTTTATAAATTCTATACAGCAGTTTATTTTTTCTTCATTTATTTCGTGATCGTTGCCAGGTAATTCTTTGTATATTGCGTTTCCATTATTAGTAGTTTTTGAGTAAAGTTTTCTTGCTAATTTAACAGGAATAATGTTGTCCCCTTCTGTGTGTAAAATTAATATTGGTGATTTTATTTTTTTTATAACAGCCTCGTTATTAAACCTGTTTTGTAGAGGGATCAACCAAGGAGGTAGCTTTTGAATAATTTTACTAACTATTTGGGGCAAGTTTGCTTTTTGAGCAATTTCTTTAGCCATGTCAGATGCTTTTGAGAATGGGTTTATTAATATTGTAAAAGCGGTTTTATATCGGGCACAAAAGTCTGTAGCAACAGCACTTCCCATTGAGTGACCAATTATACCAACGTTGTCTGCTACAATATTTTTTGATTTTAGATAGTTGTATATTGTTTTTAGGTCTGTTATAGCTGACTTTTGGGTAAACTTACCTTTGCTTTTTCCTCTACCTCTGTAGTCAAAAGCTATTATACCCCAGCCTTCTTTAATAAATTTTAGATATGCTTTTTGAAGTAGAATATTACTTTTTTCCCCGCTTATTCCTTCGCAAAAAATTATGTATTTGTTACTTTTGTATGGGTTTATATCCCATACGTCAATTTCGGTGTCGTTTTCAGTTGAAAGAATTCTATTAACAATGGCGTTTTCTAATCCTTCGATAATTTTGTAATGATTTGTCTTGTTAAAATCGGCATTTTTTTGATAAAAATTTTTTTCATAGTTTTTGATTGAATTGTATAGAGAGACAATATTTAATTTGTAGTTCTTGTGGAAAATATTTAATTTATCTACTTCTTTGATAGAGTAATCAAATGTTTGCATTTGTTATCCTCCCATAATATCTGGCAACAATTTAGCTTATATTTTTGCTTTTAACAATTGTGTATTTTCGAAAAAAAATAGTTATTTTGGACTTGACGATAAGAAATATAAAATGGATAATGAGGTGTGGTTTTCTGTAAAAGGAACGAAATAGTAGTTAGGAGAAGTTTATGAAGAATTTTAAAATTTTGCTTGCTTCTACTTTGGTTGTTTTAGTATCAGCGTCTTGTGCTTTGGCAAAAGACTGTGCAAATAAAACAACTGACAAGTTAGAAGCTTACGCACACCCAACAATGTTTGGTTCTCAAGCTCAACAAACAAATACGGCTAAAGAAACTTATATGGTAGGTGGCAAAATTTACAAAACACACAATCGTTTGGGTGTAATTAAGAAAGATAACGTGTATATCAATTCTAGAGTTGATGATTTGATGGCTTTACTTAAAAGTAAACAGGCTGCTGGTTTTAATGCCAAAATGCCAGTTTTGCGTTCTGAGTTAGCTGTTATTCTTTCTGAAGAATTTGGCTTAAAAGACAAGACTGTAAAAAAAGCTTATAAAGATATTCCATCTGACTATTGGGCAAAAGATTGGATTTATGGAGCTCTTAACAGTAATGTTATGATTGGTTATCCAGACAAAAACTTTAGACCTGACCAACCAGTAACAAAGGCTGAAGTTTTTGCTACTATAGCTCAATTGATTGCGGTTCCAATTGATAGAAGTCTTATAATTCCGCAATTTAAAGGTAAAGATATCCAAAAAATTCCTAGATGGGCAATTGTTCCAACTAAAGAAGTTGTTTCATCTCAGTTGTTAGAAGATATCCCTAACCCTGATAAAGTTGCAGATGATGAGTATCTTTCTAAAGAACAAGTTGCTTACTTGATTTGTTCATTAAAACAAAATTGGGCAGGTAAAAAGACTATAGGTAAAGACAAAAATGCACCTGCTTCAATTCAAAATTATAATCCTACTGTTTTGGAAGTTAAATTAGCTGACAGACTTTCAGCAAGAAGTTCTAACGTAGGTGACAAATTTACAGCTAAGTTGGACGATGATGTTACTATTAACGGCAAATGCTTTAAAGAAGGTGCTACAGTTAAAGGTGAAGTTGTTGAAGTTGTTAGACCTGGTTTGAAAAATCCTGGATTAATAAAAGTCAAATTCACTCAGATAAAAGACGGTGATGTTTGTGTAGATTTTCCAAAAAATTCTTCACAAGCTTATGCTGATGACTTGAAAAATCCTAACTTTATTGCAAGACTGTTGGGCGCTCCTTTCACTGCATCAGCAAGAGTTGTAGGCGTTGCTGTTAGAACTGTTGGTTCTGCTGTTAATGTTACAGGAAATGGCTTAGAAAAAGTTGGAGATAATTTGTCTGATACATTTGTTGAAACTTTCTCTTTACAACCTGTTGCAGGGGCTAAAAGTTTTGGTAACGTATTTGTGACAGTTGGTAAAGGTGTTTATGATTTATGTAAACTTGCTGTAAGTGGAACATTTGGTGTTCTTTATGAATTTACAGACGAAGTAAGGTACTTAATTGTTCCTTCTTTCTCAAACAACTCAAGTTTGAATCCTGGAGAAGAATTAAAAATTATTTTCTAGTTGATATAAAACTGTAAAAAGGAGAGTAGAAATACTCTCCTTTTTGTTTCAAAGATTTATTATAATAAGTTTGATTTTTCTATCAAATCTAGAACCATTTGTGGCTTTATTGAACACATGCAAGGCGTAAATTTTTGTGGAGGTGTAATCATTTTGCATTTTCTTTGACCGCAATATTTACATTCTATAGTTGGTTCGATGAATCTTCCATTTTTGCTGTACGCTGAACTTGACCTTGGGTGTGTAGAACCCATAAGTGCAATTGTTTTGGCTCCTACTGCGTCTGCAAGGTGTAGTGGACCAGAATCGCCTGATATAAATAAATCGCAAATAGAAATTAATGCTGCTGTCTCTTTTAAAGAAAGCTTTCCTGAATAAATTTTTGAATTTTTAATTTCTAAATATTGGTTGTGATTGATTTCTTCTGTTTTGGAACCAATAATTAAAACTTGAGCTTTATATTTTTCGACAAGTTGATTACCCAGTTCTTTCCAGTAGTCGTCAACCCATATTCTACCTTGGCGTTGTGTATCGTTATCACCACCGGGGCTGAGTATAACCAAAGGTCCATTGCTCTCAGATAATTCCTTTTTAAGGCTTTTTTGTATTTCTCTGTCTATGCCAAGATCTAGCATTTCAGGTTTTGGTAATTCTCCAAAAGCATCGCAAGCTGTGTTATAAAAAGCGTCAACAGCGTGTACTCTTTTGGCGTTTCTTTTTATTAGTTTTTTAGGAGCAGCAAAATGTATCATAATAAAATTTCTTGTTGCATTTGTCAGATTTATTATGTAGTCATATTTCTCTTTGCGCAGTTCCAGTCCTTTTTTTATTAGATAAAAAATATTGTCTTTGTTTTTCATTTCAAAAGGAATAGTTTTATCCAAATATTTATTGTTTTCTAATAGTTGGCAAATATATGATGCTGTTATAAAGTGCACCTCGTGCTGAGGATACTTGGTTTTTATTGCCTGTGCTATGACCGTTGAGTGAACGACATCACCTATTGCACCAAGTCTCATTATTAATATTTTTTTTGTTTTGTCTTCCATCTCAAATTTTCTATAATCTTGCAGACACTATATTCTATCATAAAACTTTTTTATCTTTGAAGCAATTTTTGCTTTTGTAAATACTTTATATATATACACGGAGATTCTATGCCAAATAAAGACGGAGAGAAAAAAGAGTTTAATAAGCCAAATAGTGGCGACAATTTTAAAGCATTTTTTGATGTTTTGTCAGATAAAAATGGTGATGAAATGCTAGTGGATGCTGCATTGGAATCTTATTCTGAAGAATTATCTTCGCTTGAAAAACAAGGCCGTGATGTATTAGAAGTTGTCGGTGATGGTGCAAAAAAAATATTTTCTAAAAAAAAGGCAGTTGCCCCTGATTATTTAAATAAAACAAACACTGCACCTGTTCTTACAAATGAGGCTTTGGAACATCAGATTAAAAGAAAAACTAATACGGCTGCTGATGTTGTTTTTAGACCAGAAACTCCTTCTGTTCAGAAAAAATCAACTTTTTTCAAAGACTTAAAATATGATGTTTCTCTTGATGAATTTGATGTGACTAAGAAATTTTCTCCGTCTTTTGAATGTGGAACTTCAGTTGATTATTTTGATAAATCAGTCGGTTTAAAAGTTAAAAATTCTACAAATGGTGGTCGTACGACTTTTAGGGGGGCTGTTGAGTATGAACCTTTTGATAATACGATACAACTTTCTTCGAGATACGATATGCCAAAAAGTTCTTTTGATTCGAGGGCTTACCTGAATAAAGATAATCCCGGACTTTCTGTTGGGTATTCTCAGCAAATAGACAAAAACTCTAGCATAAGAGCAAATGCTTCCTGGTTCAAAAGTGATGCAGCTTTTGAGGTTGATTATCGTTCAAAGCTTAAAGACAACTCTTATCTGTCTGTCGGAGCTTATGGATCAACAACGTATAAAGAGGTTGGCGTTCGTTTGAAGTGGAATTTTTACGGACATTGATAAAAATAAAAAAGCCTCATTTTTTAATGAGGCTTTTTTATTTCATTTTATTTTTGTTCTTTTGTGTTTGTATTTTCTTCTTGATTTTCTTCAGAATCTACATTTTCATCTTGAATTTCTGTTACTTGTTGTTCACTTTGTTCTGAATCTGTGTTTTTATTTTCTATATCTTTTTTATCATTGATTTTAACTTCTGTTACTTCTTCATTGCCTGAAGGAGACTTTCTGTAAACGGTATTTCCTACCTCAATTGTTCCATCCCATTCTGTATTGAGGGTTTCTGGGTTTAGCGCAATGGCTATGTTCATAAAAAAGTCGTACATTTCAGGTTCATTTATATTGTTTCTGGCATCTTTGAATGTTCTAGCATAATCTCGAAGTGTTTTTGCATTTTCTTTGTATTTTGCATTTAATTCAGGATGAGATTCTGGTTTAAGTTTGTAAGCAAGTTCTGGATGTTGAGAAACAATTTCTTGCATTTGTTTATATACTTTTACCTGTCCACAGTATGCAAGTATAACTTCGTACATGTCATCAAGTGCTTTGTCGTATTGTCCGAGTTTTAATCTGCAGTCGATTCTTGAATCAAAAAATGCGCCTGCTCCATATCCCGGTCTTGTTTCTAAATATTCAAAATCCGCAAGTGCTTCTTCATATCTGCCATAAAAATAAGCCAATTGAGCTTTTGCTATTCTTGCTGCATCAAAATTAGGATCTAATTCGACAGCTTTGCCATAAACATCAATAGCGCCTTCTTTGTTGTTGTGTTGTTCATATCTTATGCCTTCATTGTAGTAAAATCTTGCATCTTTTACTTGAGTTTGTGTTTGCTTTTGTTTCTTTGGCTCTTTTGCTTTTTTTGCGTCGGAAGCAAGGCCTGTGATTAAAAGTGTTGATACACATAAAAAACAAGTTAATAATTTTTTCATAATAATACTCCTAAATCTAAGTTAGTCCTATTATATAACAGGAGTAGTTGTATTTTGTAGTGTTTCTTAATAAAGCTTTATATATTAAAATTTCTTTTCTGCTTTATCGGCCAGAAATGTTGAAATAATCGGTATTGCAATATAATATATTCCACCGAGTATTATTACAGGTTTTGCTATTTTTATTCCTTCAAGATATTTTTCCAACAAAGGTGATTCTTTATTTATCTCTGAGAATTTCTTTATAAATTTTTCTGTATGATTTTTTGTATAGTGGTTT
>CALVEI010000064.1 GCA_944326515.1 Candidatus Gastranaerophilales bacterium
AATAACTTTCTGTAATTCATTTCACAACGGTCGGATTTTTTTTTTTTTTTTTGACTATGACACAACTCGCGGAGATATTGAAGCCTTATAAAATAATTCAGAGCGGACTTGGTACTTTATAAATGGGCTGTCTAATTGTAATAGTTCACCGAGATTGAGTAAACCTATGAAAAATACTTTACATTCTGCTATCGTAATAATAACTTAAATTTTCGGGAAAAGTACGTGGCTCATGCGATTACACATGTAACAATTTTTAAGTGTAAGCATTACAATAGTTTGTAAAATGTGTAACATTATATTATAATATTAGAGCTAAAAGCACGGCCGTATGTGAAATCGGTTTATAACAAGAGATTTTGGCACTGGGTCTAAATTTCACAAATGCTATAGAGCACAGTGCATAGTTAAAGGGTACTGGAATCAAGAGAGAATGGCTTTAACTTTTCAAGAATTAATTTTAAACTTATCAAAATTTTGGTCAGACTACGGATGTATAATTCAACAACCTTATGATATAGAAAAAGGTGCTTCTACAATGAACCCTGCAACGTTTTTACGTTCGTTGGGGCCTGAACCTTGGAATACAGCAATGGTTGAACCTTGCAGAAGACCTACTGATGCTCGTTATGGTGAAAACCCTAACAGACTCGGTCATTATTTTCAATATCAGGTTATTTTGAAACCGTCTCCGGACAATGCTCAAGAACTTTACTTAAAAAGTTTGGAAGCTATGGGTATTGACCTTTCACAACACGATGTAAGATTTGTTGAAGATAACTGGGAATCTCCTACATTAGGTGCTGCCGGTGTAGGTTGGGAAGTATGGTTAGACGGTATGGAAATTACGCAGTTTACTTATTTCCAACAAGTTGGCGGTTTGGAGATTAAGCCTGTTGCGCTTGAGTTGACTTACGGGCTTGAACGTATTGCTATGTATTTGCAAAACGTAAATTCTGTTTACGATGTTATGTGGAACAAGGAATTAAAATACGGCGAAATTTATCTTCAAAACGAAATTGAACAATCAAAATACAATTTTGAAGTTTCTTCTGCTGACAAGCTTTTCAAACTTTTTGATTTGTATCAGGAAGAAGTTGAAAACTGTGTTGAAAATGAACTTGTTTTACCTGCTTATGATTATGTATTGAAATGTTCTCACACATTCAACCTTTTGGATGCAAGAGGTGTTATAAGCAAGGATGAAAGAATTAACTTTATCAATCGTGTTAGAAGAATGGCTGCAATGGTAGCTAAATTGTACGTTGAACAAAGAGAAAAGTTGGGTTTCCCCTTACTTAAAAAATCAACAATTAATAATTAATATAAGGAAAATTACATGAGCCAACAAGATGTTACTGAACCAAAATTGGTTGAACACTTTATCTCTAAGTTGTTGAAAACCAAAAATCCCGACGATATGATAGCCGAAACAAAAGAAACGGGCTTGAATAAGACGTTGACGTGGATTGATTTAATTATTCTAGGTATTGGTGCTGTAATCGGGGCTGGTATATTTTCAATGGTAGGTACAGCCGTTGTAGGTACAGCTTCTCATCCGGGTGCAGGTCCTGCGCTTGTAATTTCTATGATAATTGCAGCTATCGCTTGTATATTCTCCGCATTATGTTATGCGGAATTTGCGGCAATGATACCTGTATCAGGCGGTGTTTATACTTACACATTTGCAACAATGGGTGAGTTAGCTGCTTGGATGGTAGGTTGGGTATTGATGCTACAATATACCATCGGTAACATTGCGGTTGCTTGCAGTTGGACAGGTTATTTGTTCCAATTTTTAAGAGGTTTTGAAGCTTATACAACTCATTTGCCTGCTATGTTGCAAGGGGTTGTTCACCATGTTATGTATCCGCCTTTGTGGTTGATTAGTGATTATGGTTCGGCTAAAGCTGCTTATTTAAAAATGGGTATGAACCCTGCTGATCATATTCCGCATTTGTTCGGTTTGATTCCTATTTCGATTAATATTCCTGCAATATGTATCATTGCACTTGTTACATATATTTTGGTAAAAGGTATTTCTGAATCTAAAAATATGGCAAGCGTAATGGTTGTTATAAAACTTTTGGTAATTGCTTTGTTTATTGGCGTTGGTGCTTTCTATGTAAAACCTGCTAACTGGACACCATTTATGCCAAACGGTGTTGGCAGTGTTTTAATTAGTGCGTTTACAATTTTCTTTGCTTATACTGGTTTTGATGCTATTTCTACAGCTGCAGAAGAAACAAAAAATCCGCAAAGAGATGTTCCTATAGGTATTATTGGTACATTGCTTGCTTGTACTGTAGTTTACATTTTTGTAGCTTTGGTATTAACAGGTGTTGTGCCTTGGAACCAAATCAATATTAATGCACCTATTGCTCACGCTATACAAAAAACAGGTCAAAACTGGATTGCCGGTTTTATCTCTGTAGGTGCTTTGACAGGTTTGACTTCTGTATTGTTGGTAATGCAGTTAGCTGCAACAAGAATTCTTTTTGCAATGGCAAGAGACAATTTCTTCCCTACAATACTTAAAAAAGTTCACCCTGTTTATAAAACACCACACGTTATAACTTGGCTTGTTGGTGGTGCGATGATGATAGGTTGTTTATTCCTAGATTTGAACCTTGCTGCTCAGCTTTGTATATTCAGCGTATTCACAGCGTTTATCATGGTTTGTGTGAGTGTTCTAATCTTGAGAAAAACTGACCCTGACAGACCAAGACCATTCAAGGTTCCTTTCTCACCATTATTCCCTTCTTTGGGTATATTGTTATGCGGAAGCTTGATGTGTGTTGCTATTGTCAGCATGGGTAAGAACGCTATATTGTTCCCTCTTTGGTTGTTGATAGGTATTTCTATCTACGCAGGATACGGATATAAGAGAAATAGACGTATCGAGAAAATCGAAGAAAAGAGAATACAAAACAGACAAGCAAGAGAAAAAGCTTCATTATAAAAATAAATCTATAAATAAAGACCTTCCTTTTTAGGAAGGTCTTTATATTTTGATATTTTATAAAATATTTTAAAATAACTAAACGATTGAAGAAGAAATCATGCTGCTGCAAGCTTCCATACGTTTTTTGAGTTCACCTGTTGGTTGATAGTATGGTGTAACAGTCATAATCTTTGCTGCAATGTTAGGATAATAGTATATAAATCTCAACTCACTGTCAGTCAAAGGCAATTGGGTATGAACGTTTGCATAACGAGCAAGCTCCAAGATATTTCTTGCTTCATCTTCATCGTGGAATTCGAGTTCAAGATTTTTATACACGTTTCTGAAACCTTTAATACCGCCGTATTCGCCCACGGTAATCATTCTGCCTGTTTCAACAATTTCAGGTTCGCCTCTGCCAAGTTCTTCAAAATCGTACAGTTCGTAGTTTCTTCTGTCCTTGAGAGCACCGTCTGCGTGAATACCAGATTCGTGAGCGAAAGCATTACCGCCTACAGCAGGTTGATTTGCAGGAATTGGCACACCAAAAGCGTGAGATGTGTATTTTGCAAGTTTCCAAGCTTTAGACAAGTCTATGTTAGGGTCAACTTCATATTTACCAGCGAAACCCGCAGACTTTTTAACTGCAAGTAAACAAGAAATCAAGTCGGCATTTCCTGCACGTTCTCCCATTCCGTTTATTGCTGTGTTTATGTATGCGTTAACACCTGCATCAATAGCTGCTTTCGCGCCAAGAACAGAGCATCCGACAGCCATACCTAAATCGTTATGGAAGTGCATTTCCATATCTATTTGTGCTTCTTTTGCGATAGTATAAATTCTTTCGTAAGAAGAGTGGGGATCTTCATAACCCAATGTGTCGCAGTATCTGAATCTTGTCGCACCGTGTTTTTTACATTCTTGAGCATATTTTACAAGGTAGTCAAGGTCGCTTCTTGATGCGTCTTCCGCATTTACGCCAATAATTTGAGCGCCACAAGTTTTTGCCGCATCCACAGCTTCAAGTGTTTGAGCCAAGATATCCTCTTTTGTTTTTTTGTCTCCGTATTTTCCTTTAATCATTTGATCTGATGTAGATTGAGACAAGTTGACGTATTTTAGTCGTGGGACATTTTGGAATGACTGCACAACATCTTGAGCAATCGCTCTCATCCAGCCGGAAAGTTTTGTAGTCTTTATTACTCCTCTGTCAACAAGTTCGAGGTTTCCGTTGAGGTAATTGAGCTCGTGGCGTGTTGTTGGAAAGCCAAACTCTGATTGAGTTATTCCCATATCATCAAGCATGATGTTTATTATAGTTTTTTGAAGCTTGGCAAGCCCGAGTCTTGATGTTTGTACTCCGTCTCTGTTTGTTACATCTACAAAATATATTTTTTTTGAATTGCCCATAATTACCTTTAATTGTCCTTTTACCTGTTTTGATTATACGAGATTATATCATATTTTATTATCTTTTGCCTAATTTGTAGTTAAACAGGAGTACAAAACTACTTAGTCAGTTAGTCTAATGTAAATTTTTTCAAAAATGTAAAAATGAGAATACCACACGGAAATTTTAAATTTTAAAGTTCCGATAATAGAAAAACAACGTCACTGCTTAAAAAGGAGAAAAACTTATGAAAAAGATATTAGTGTTAACAATGGCTATGATGACAATTGGTTCAATGGCGTTTGCATCTTGTCCGATTAACGGAGTGAATACATCTTGCGGTATGAATTATCAAGGAAACGTTACCGGTGCTGCAGCTCCAGTATCGTATATAATTGCTCCTGCTCCACAGCAAAATATGATGCAAAGAAATAGTAATTGGAATACTGTTCAACCGCAAAAAAATATGTTTCAAAAAATGATGACACCTTTTAACAGTGTTTATAACACTATATTTGTGCCGTTTACAAATTTGTATGATTAAACTGTTTGTAGGTGAACGAGTAAACGCGGTTTTTTGAATTTTTTTCAAAAAGCCGCGTTTGCTTTATTTAAAAAAACTGTAAAAAAGTGTTATTTTTTTCAAAAAATGGGTATTATTAATATAGAAACACCAGCTTATACAGGAGTGCGCTATGAATATACTAATTTCAAATGACGACGGACTAATGGCAAACGGAATCAGAGCTTTAACAGAGGCTTTGAGTTGCGAGCATGATGTTTATGTAATTGCTCCAGACAGAGAACGCAGTGCTGCAGGACATTCACTAACATTGCATACCCCTTTGAGGGTCGAAGAATTAGACCCCAAATTCGGAGCAAAAAGAAATTGGGTAACAACAGGTACACCTGGTGACTGTGTAAAAATAGGCTTAAGCGCAATACTTGAACCTCACGAAATGCCTGATCTTGTAATATCAGGGATAAATCACGGGCCAAATCTTGGTGCGGATATTTTGTATTCCGGAACGGTTAGTTGTGCTTTGGAAGGCGCAATGTTGGGCTTTCCAGCTATAGCAACGTCTCTTGCGGGGTTGCATTATGAGGTAGAAAATTTTGCATTTGCGGCCAATTTTATGGCTAAATTTGTCAACAAAATCAAAGATATTAACTTCCCTCAAAAGTCTATTCTTAATATCAACTTCCCGTCTTTAGAAGAGGAAGATATTGCAGGTATAGCAATAACAAAGCTAGGAACAAGGATGTTTACAAGCAAATATGATAAACGTATCGACCCAAGGGGTAAAACATACTATTGGCTTGCCGGTGAATTGATTGAGTACGATGAAAATGACGGCACAGACATTAACGCTGTTAGACAGAACAAAGTTTCTATTACTCCGATTACTTTTGAGATGACTCACCAAAGTATCATGAAGGATTTGGAAAAAGCTTTTTGTTCTGAAAACAGCTGTGACTGGTTTGGCTCTGAAGAAAAATAAGAAACGATTATATGCAAAAAATGCTCTGTATTTTTGAGCTGTAAACTTATACATTAATCTGTATGTTTTACAGGCTAAATATAGGCGTTTTTTGTTTTTTATACTACATATTTTGCAAAAAGCGGAACATGTGCGCAGTACATAAGCATGTTCCAACCTTGTGAATATTTTATTTGAGTTGCACTGCCGGTTGGAATAAATACTCTGTTTTGATACTCTACAGGTATATCGAGAGCGTTTCTTATTGCTGCTCTGATAAAGTTTGAGTGAGTAACAACAATTATTCTTTTTGTAAGGTTTTCTTCTATAAGATTTTGTATAACGGATTCAACACGAGCTTGAAATTCAAGCAAGGTTTCACCGCCTTCAGGAGCGTAGCTTGATGTGAATTCATGATATTTATCAAGCATTTCGGGATATTTTTTTTCGATTTCGTTATAACTCAAACCTTTCCAAATACCAAATTCTTGGTTTTTAAGATCAGGTCTGATGATAATATCTTTTTCGTATTCTTTTGCGATATATTTTGCTGTTTGAATACAGCTTAAAGATTCTCCCGTATAAATTGCATCTACCTGAGGGGAACGTCTTGCAATCCATTTTGCAATACTTTCAGCTTCTTCTTGGCCTCTTTCGTTTAATGGAGGGTGACTTTCTATATCGCAGATACGGTTTTCTTCCGTATAAAGAGTTGCACCATGTGCTATAAAGGTTATTTTACATTTTCTTTTAAAAAGCATAACAAAATCTCTCGTTTTATATCGTGTTAAATACATCGGCATTATTTTTATAAACTTTAATTTTGTAAATAAAAATATACTAAAAGACCGAGATTGGAGTAATCTCGGTCTTTTTTGTTTTTGAAAATTGTTTTGCTATTCTAAAATCATACCGTTTGTAAGGTCGATTTTAACTGGTTTTTGAAGTTTAAGGTTAAGAACGTCACCTTCGTGGATAACGATTCTGTGGCCTTTAATAACTTTAAGGTATAAAGTTTTCCAGAAACCTTCAAGTCTGTAACCGCCTACAGCATCACCTAATAAAGTTGCTGTTTGGTTTCTGTCTGTAGTGATTGTGTGAGTTTGCATATTAACAAAACCGTTTCTTACAAAGAGTCTGCCTCTTTTTACATCAGTAATTTTACCGTCTAAGCAGTCACCTTCAACAAGAAGAAGATATTTTTCTTTTGTAACCAAGTTTTTAGGTAACTTAGAAAGGAAATCTTCATCAACGTTTGATTTTTTACAAGTAATTTGTTTGTTTAACACCATAACAGGGATAACAGTACCTGCAGGGATAGTTGCAATGTATCCGTCAACTTCTGCCGAATCGATAACTATGCCTTCACCCATTCTTGGTCTCATAGCTTCTCTGAGTTTTTCGTTAGGGTTGAGTTTTGCTTGTTCAAGCATTTTTACGAGGAATGCAGCAAGTTCTGCTCTTGTTGCAGGACGTTGTGCATTGATATAGTGATCTTCTCCGGGAGCTTTAACAACCATACCGAGGATTTCTGCTTTACCTGCAGCGATAATCAACCAATCTGGTATTTGGTCGTAATCGTCATAGCTGTTTTCCAAGATATCTTTTGCTTTTTGGTTAGATATTGTTTCTGTAGTCAAAGCATTAACGATTGTAGAGATAACGTGACCTCTTGATACAGTTCCTCTTGGGTCAAAGTTTCCGTTAGGATAACCTTTTAAAAGGTCAAACATAACCGCTCTTTGAACAACTCCGTAGAACCAATCTTTTTCTGTAAAGTCTTTAAAGTTAACAGGGTTTGTAATTGGTGCTTTTTCTTGGTTAAAAGCCTTTACAACCATTGAAGAAAATTCGGCTCTTGTTACCGGTTGTTCAGGACGATAAAGCCCGTCAGGATATCCTACTACTACGTCAAAATCGGTAAGAAGTTGAATTTGTTTGTACGCCCAGTGGTTTTTCGGCAAATCTTTATAATCTTTGGCAAAAGTAGCCATAGAAGAGATTCCGAAAATAACAGCAAGCGTTAAAACTTTTGTTAACAATTTTTTCATTTCGTTCTCCTTATAACAATTTTTTATAAACACTCGAATTAACCAGTCTGTTTAATTATCTGATTTTATCAGATACACAACCAAATGTCATTATAAAATTCATATGAGTTAAGAATGTTTGAGATTGAGATTTTTGATTGAGCCAAATGCAGAAGTTATCGTGTAAAAAAAGTTTTTTTGTGATATTTTATAGGCATAATTAATGCAATTTTAAGGACACCCGAGAGAGGCTTGATATAATGGAAAAAGAAATGACTGTTAACTTTAGCGATTTGCCAACAACTTATGACGCAAAAGCTACAGAAGAAAGAATTTACAAATTTTGGGAAGAAAACGAGTGTTTTAAGGCAGATTCAAAATCTCCTAAAAAACCGTTTTCAATAGTCATTCCACCTCCAAACGTAACTGGCGTGTTGCACATGGGTCACGCTATCGACGAGACTTTGCAAGATATTTTGGTGCGTTATCACAGAATGTCGGGTTATGAAACTCTTTGGGTTCCTGGTACAGACCACGCAGGTATTGCAACTCAAAACGTTGTAGAAAAACAATTGAGAGCAGAAGGCACAAACCGTCACGAACTCGGTAGAGAAAAGTTTCTCGCTCGCACTTGGGATTGGGCTAACGAACACAAAAGCGCAATATTAGACCAATGCAAAAGATTGGGTGCTTCTTTTGACCGTACAAGAGAAAGATTCACTTTGGATAAAGGCTGTTCTGATGCGGTTAAAGAGGTTTTTGTAAGATTATACGAAAAGGGTTTAATTTATAAAGGTTCTTATATTGTAAACTGGTGTCCTCGTTGTCAGTCTGCAATTTCTGACGTTGAAACAGAATACGAAACAGAAGCAAGCCACCTTTGGGAAATCAGCTACTCATTAAAAGACGAACCTGGCGCTATTGTAATTGCTACAACAAGACCTGAAACAATGTTTGGTGATGCTGCGATTGCCGTTAACCCTACTGATTACAAATACAAAGATTTAATCGGCAAGACAGTTGTTGTACCTCTTACAGGCAGAGAAATTCCTATTATTGCTGATGATTATGTTGATAAAAAATTCGGTACAGGTGCGTTAAAAATTACTCCTGCACACGACCCTAACGATTATGAAATTGCTAAACGCCATAACCTCAAACCTATTTGGGTTATTGACGGTGAAGGTAAAATGAAAGCTTGTGCAGAAGTTCCTGAAGAACTTCACGGCTTAGACAGAGACGAAGCTCGTAAAAAAACTGTTGATATGCTTCGTTATCACAATGATTTAATCAGAATTACAGACCTTGAACACAATGTTGGCAAATGTCAAAGATGTCATACAACAATCGAACCGTTATTGAGCGAACAGTGGTTTGTAAAAATGAAACCGCTTGCAGAAGCTGCAATAAAAGCTGTTAAAACAGGCGAAATTAAGTTTGTTCCTGAAAAATGGGAAAAGAACTACCTTGGTTGGATGGAAAATATTCGTGACTGGTGTATTTCTCGTCAGTTGTGGTGGGGACATCAGATTCCTGCGTATTATCACAACCAAACAGGCGAGATGGTTGTTGCTAAGGAAAATCCTGATCCTGAAAATTACACTCAAGACACAGATGTTCTTGATACTTGGTTTTCTTCAGGCTTGTGGCCGTTCTCTACAATGGGTTGGCCAAACACTGATGCGGAAGATTTCAAAAAATTCTATCCTACAACCACTCTTGTAACAGGGTTTGATATTATTTTCTTCTGGGTTGCAAGAATGATTACAATGGGGCTTGAATTTACCGGCAAAGCACCATTTTCTACAGTATATATTCACGGCTTAATCCGTGACGAAAAAGGTCAAAAGATGTCTAAATCAAAAGGCAACACCGTTGACCCTGTTATCATTATCGACAAGTACGGCTGTGATGCTTTGAGATTTACAATGACTTCTATGTGTACATACGGTGGTCAAGATATCAAAGTAAGCGAAGACAAGTTTGAATATGGCAGAAACTTTGCAAACAAAATTTGGAACGCATCAAGATTTGTACTTATGAACCTTGAGGGCGTTGATAACAAAGCAATCGATATGGAAAACCTTACTATCGCTGACAGATGGATTTTGCACAGACTTAACGAAACTGCAAAACTTGTTAACGAAAACATTGAAAGCTTCCGTATTGGTGAAACTGCTCACGTGTTATATGATTTCTTCTGGAATGAATATTGCGATTGGTATGTAGAGATTGCAAAAATCCAACTTCAAGATTCTGCTCAAAAAGCTAATACTCAAAGAGTTTTGAGATATGTTCTTGATATGGCTTTGAGAATGTTGCATCCGATTATGCCTCATATTACAGAAGCTATTTGGCAGCTTATCCCTCAGGAAAAAGAAGCTGTTGGTATTATCAGAGCAAGCTTCCCGACTTACAAGAAAGAGTTTGTTTTTGAAACA
Source organism: Candidatus Gastranaerophilales bacterium (assembly GCA_944326515.1). Taxonomy (GTDB): domain Bacteria; phylum Cyanobacteriota; class Vampirovibrionia; order Gastranaerophilales; family Gastranaerophilaceae; genus Limenecus. The sequence continues at coordinate 10,287 of CALVEI010000064.1, forward strand.
GAAAACAAAGAAATGGAGCTCGTTTTTGAAACTATTAAGTCTTTAAGAAACGTTCGTCAAGGCTTGAATATTCCTTTGAGTGCTCAAATGGATATTACTGTTTTGGCAAGTGCTGCAGAAAAACCTATTTTTGAAGCTGTTGTACCTTACCTTAAACGTCTTGCAAGAATCGAAAGCGTTGAATTTAAGGGTGAAGATACTCAAATGCCTAAAAAATCAGCTTCTACTGTTGTCGGTAATTCAAAAATTATTATTCCTTTAGAAGGTTTAATCAATTTTGATGAAGAAATTGCTCGTCAAAACAAGAAGATAGAAAAACTTAACAAAGAAAAAATGAGCTTGGATGGCAGACTCAAAAATAAAAACTTTGTTGAAAAAGCTCCTAAAGAATTGATTGAAGAAACCCAAGCCCGTGCTGATGAGTTGGCTTCTCAAATCAATGCGATAAAAGAGCTTATTGAAACATTGAAGTAATAAAGGTTATAAAATGAGAATTAACAGCATAATTGCAAATCATGGCAGCGGTTTTGGTGCAAGGATTTTGAGCGAACAAAACGAGGATTCTGTCAGACAGTTGCGTGCAAAGTTTGACAACCTAAAGCAAAACGGAATTCCTGTCGGAGATTGTTTTTATTCAATACCAACGGATAGAAATGTAAATTTAACAACAAACGATAAAAAATACAAAGCAGGCATGAGTTCTTGGGGGAACAATCTTATTATTAGCGAAAATATGCCTGACGGTGATATGAAAAAGACGGTAATTACTCCTGACGGAGATGTTTTGTTTTGTGATTCCGTTGACAATAACGAAGTAGAATATGTTGAAGAGAACACTGATACTGCAAATTCCGTCAATGATTTTTTGGGTAAAATTTTATCAAAATTTTTAAATAAGTAATAAGTTCTTATAGCAATATTTTTTTCTCTCCTGTTTTGAATAATCGGAGGTAGAAATGAATATTAAAAAAGTTGGTACTGTTATCTCTACGATAAATGCGGAAGGAAGAAACTTACATCCGTTAAAAGAACATGTCGGTGTAACGTTAAAACTTACTAAAAAAGAAAAAACACAGGTTGAAAAATATGAGGCCACTATTTCTGAGCTAGAGTGTGAGTTATACAAACTTTACCAACACCTAAAACCTGTGATGTCATCACAAGAAAGAGAATTTTGGTCAGACAAGATTATCTCTTACGAATACAGAATAAAGAATATGAAAGAATTAATAAGAGAAATTAAAATTAACAGATACAATATACAAAAAGCGGAACAAAAATTGTCCGAGAAAAATTCGTGATAAGGAGCACTCTGCCGAACAAAAGCTGACTAAATGTCAGTTTTTGCGAGAGGAAGACGTGAACG
>CALVEI010000065.1 GCA_944326515.1 Candidatus Gastranaerophilales bacterium
ATTTTCATAAACAAAAACAATAGATGATGCAACCCAATAATAAATTAAGCCGCCAGATAATTTAAGGCGGCTTTTTTTGAATATTAAGTGTTGATTATCTTGCCATTTTATCAGCTTTATCAATCTTGTATAGGATTATGTCGATTTGTTCTTTGACTGATTCAAGTAGTGCTTTCAATTCAAATTTAAAGCTGTAAGCTCCGGGCCACCAATATTTTTCCATAAAAATTACTCCTTGTTTGTTATCCCTGTGTTCACTTTATCGGTTTTATTGAGCATAAACTTTAGGTATTTTTGTTAATTGTTTAAAAATATTTACATAAATATTTTATTAGCTATTTTTCTGTTTAATATTGCAATTCTTTGCGTTAGAATGTTGGTGTAAAAATTGAAAAGGAATAGTTATTATGTGGGATTATACAGATAAGGTAATGGATCACTACAAAAATCCACGCAATGTAGGAGAGATAGAAAACCCTTCTGCTGTCGGTGAAGCAGGATCTTTGGTTTGTGGTGATGCTTTAAAGCTATATTTGAAAGTTGATGAAAAAGGCGTTATCACTGATGCTAAGTTTCAAACTTTTGGATGCGGCTCAGCCGTTGCATCTTCAAGCGTTTTAACAGAAATGGTTAAGGGGCTTACTATTGACGAAGCTGCTAAAATTACAAATCAGCAAATCGCAGATGCTTTGGGTGGTTTGCCTCCTCAAAAAATGCATTGTTCCGTTATGGGGCACGAGGCTCTTGAGTCTGCAATTGCTAATTACAGAGGTGAAGATGCTACTACTCACTGTGATGAAAAAATTATCTGTAAGTGTTATCACGTCACTGAAAATTCATTAAGAGAAGCTATAGAACAAAATAATCTTACTGATTTAGAGGATGTTATGAATTACACTAAAGCGGGTGGTGCTTGCGGGCAGTGTCACGTAGCTATTCAAAAAATGATTGATGAAATTAGAAACAAGAAAGAAAAAGTCGATATTAAAAATATGTCTGTAACCCAGCTTGTGTTAAAGGTTAATAATGTTATAGAAAAACATATTGCACCTGAGTTGAGAAAAGACGGCGGAGATATTGAGCTTATCGATGTTAAAGACAATAAGATTTATGTTTCTTTAAAAGGAATGTGTAAGTCTTGCAAATTTTCGTCTAATACATTGAAAAATTTTGTAGAAGCTTCTTTAAAGGAACACATTTCTCCTGATATTGAAGTTGTGGAGGTATAAATATGGCAGAATGTACGCACGATGTTGTGTATTTAGATAATAATGCGACAACTAAGGTTGATCCGTTAGTTTTTGAAGCGATGAAACCTTATTTTTGTGATTTGTATGGTAACCCTTCAAGTATGCATAAATTTGGTGGACAAGTTGCAAAAGCTGTTGATAAAGCAAGAGAACAGGTGAAAGACTTTCTCGGTGCTGCTGATGCTAAAGAGATTATTTTTACTGCTTCTGGCTCTGAAGGTGATAATATGGCTATCAGAGGGGTGCTTGAAGCAAATAAAAATAAAAAACATATTATTACAACTAAAATTGAACACCCTGCTGTTTTAAATGTTTATAAGTACTTAGAAAAACAAGGCTATGATGTTACTTACTTGGATGTTGATTCTAAGGGTAATTTAGACTTGAATCAGTTGAGTGAGTCTATTAGCGATGACACGGCTCTTGTTAGTATAATGTACGCTAATAACGAAACTGGTGTGATATTACCTGTTGAAAAGGCTGCTAAAATAGTTAAACAAAAGAATCCTAAAATTAAAGTTCACGTTGATGCTGTTCAGGCTGCCGGTAAAATTCCTATAGATGTAAAGAATACTGATATAGATTTGCTTTCTATCGCAGGGCATAAGCTTCATGCACCAAAAGGGATTGGGGCTTTGTACGTAAAAACAGGAACACTTCTTCCTGCTTTTGTAATTGGTGGTCACCAAGAACGCGGCAAACGTGCGGGTACTGAAAATGTTCCATATATAGTTGGATTAGGTTTAGCTTGTGAGCTTGCTCAAAAATCTCTTGAATACGAAATGACGGAGGTTAAAAGACTTAGAGACAAGCTTGAAAAAGGTATTCTTGATACTGTTTACAATGCAAAAGTTAACGGTAATACATCTAACAGAGTTCCTAATACAACAAATATTGGCTTTCAGTATATAGAAGGTGAATTAATTTTATTGCATTTAAGCGATTTGGGTATTTGTGCAAGTTCAGGCAGTGCCTGTACTTCAGGCAGCTTAGAACCAAGCCACGTACTAAAATCTATGGGTGTACCTTTTGAATCTTTGCACGGTAGCATTCGTTTCAGCTTAAGCAGATTCACGACAGAAGAAGAGATTGATTATGTATTGAAGGTGCTTCCTGATGTTATAAAAAAACTCAACAAGATTTCTCCATACCAAAGAGAGCTTAAAGAGTTGGAAGAAAGACATAGATAATTTTTTTAAGTTATTTTATCTAATAAAAAAGGATGAGCAGAATGCTCATCCTTTTTAGTTTATTCTGTTTATTTATTAATACAACTTGTATCTTACAACAGTGTTGTTGCCTTGTTCTGTAATGTACATATTGTTGCCTTTTATAATCAGGTAGTAAGGATTTGTTATGTTGTTCATAAATGTATAAACCTGACCTGCTTTGTTGATTTTTAAGATATTATTTTTAGCATAGTTTGCAACATAGAGGTTGTCCATAGAGTCAAATGCAAGACCAATAGGACCTCCTAATAGAGGGCTTTTGGAATATAATTGGCTTTGTCCGTTAGGCATAATCTTATAGATGCTGTTATCTGTGTAACTTGCAACATACAAAATACCTCTTGAGTCAATTGCCAAACCTGTTGGGCCTGAGAATTTATCAACAACACTTCTGTTAACGGAATTAGCTGTATTTACGTTTGTTAATGAACTTTTAGCTGCTTCTTTTTGTGATGCAACTACGATTTGGTTTTTTAGGTTTTTAGCTCTTGAATATAAGTCATCGTTTTCTTTGATTTTAGTTACGTAAAAAAGAGCTCTTTCATAGTTGTTTAACTTGTAGTAAAGTTCTGCAAGTTTTAAGACAGTCTCTTTGTCATTAGGGTCAATTTGGTTGATTTTTGAGTAAGCTGCAATTGCTGATTGATAACTTTTTAAATACTCAAATAATGCACCCATATTGTAATACGCATCAACAAAATCCGGATCTTTTGCTACCGCATTTTTAAACGATTGAATTGCTTTGCCGTATTCACCTCTTGAATACTGGTCTAAACCTTCATTGTAGTACATAGCTCCTTCTGTAGAATATGCCATTGCATTACCCGCTGCAGCAACTCCTAACAGTAATGTTAACCCGAGAGTAATAAATATCTTTTTCATACCTTCTCCAATCTCTATTATATAATAGGACTTCTTTGATTATCTTTATTCGCTTGTTCAAAATTATAAGCTATATTAAATAATTTTTCTTCCTGCAATGCCGGTGCAAGTATTTGTAAACCTATTGGCATACCATCAGAATCATATCCGCAAGGCAAGCTCAAACCTGGAATACCAGCCAAGTTTGCACTGATTGTACCTATATCTGTCAAATACATGCTTAACGGGTCAGAAATTTTAGAGCCTATTTCAAAAGCTGTATTTGGACAAGTTGGTGAAATAAGTACATCAACTTTTTCAAATGCCTTATCAAAATCTTCTTTAATAAGTCTTCTTAACTGTTGAGCTTTTTTGTAATATGCGTCATAGTAACCTGCGCTAAGAGCGTAAGTTCCTAGCATTATTCTTCTTTTAACTTCGTCGCCAAAACCTTCTGCTCTTGTTTTTGTGTACATTTCCAAAAGATTTTTTGCGTCTTTTGTTCTATGACCGTATTTTACACCATCAAATCTGGCTAAGTTAGAGCTTGCTTCTGCTGTTGCAAGTATGTAATAAACGCCGATTGAGTACTCAAGAAGAGGTAATGAAATTTCTACAATTTCAGCGCCCAATTCTTTGTACATTTTGATAGCGTTTTCTACGGCAGTTTTAACATCAGGTGATACACCTTCTGCTAATAATTCTTTAATCACACCGATTTTTGCACCTTTGATGTTGTCTGTTAGTGCTTTTGAAAAAGCAGGAACAGGCATATTTAAAGATGTTGAATCGTGTGGATCGTGGCCGCTTATTGCTTCTAATAATAAAGCTGTATCTTTAACGCATCTGCCAAAAGGACCAATTTGGTCTAAAGATGAAGCAAATGCTATAAGTCCGTAACGTGAAACTCTTCCGTAAGTCGGTTTCATTCCGACAATACCACAGAAACTTGCTGGGAGTCTGATACTTCCGCCTGTGTCAGAACCCAAAGATATTGTTGCTTCGTATCCTGCAACAGATGCTGCAGAACCGCCTGAGCTTCCGCCTGGAACTTTGTTTGTGTCCCAAGGGTTTCTTGTTATTTTGAAAGCAGAGTTTTCTGTTGAAGAACCCATTGCAAATTCATCTAAGTTTACTTTACCCAAAATAGGGATTAAATTTTGTTTTAATTTTGTAGAAACTGTTGCATCATAAGGTGATACAAAGTTTTCTAAAATTTTGCTTGATGCTGTAGTTTTTGTATCTTTTAGGTTGATGTTATCTTTTAACGCAAGAGGAATACCTGCAAGTGGTGGTAATTCTTCTCCGGCTGCAATTTTTTTATCAACTTTTTTGGCTGTTTCAAGAGCTTGTTCTTTGCATAAAGAGTTGAATGCACCTAACGTGTCGTCAATTTCTTCAATTCTTTTGTATTCAGCATTAACAAGTTCCACAGCGGAAATTTCTTTATCTAAAAGAGCTTTTCTTTGCTCTGACGCTGTCTTTTTTAATAATTCTTCCATACTCTCTAAATTTTGCCTCTTCATAATCTATAGTTATATAAGTAATTATAATCTAAAAATAACTTAGTGTTAAAAGGTAGGTATATTGTTACATTAATTGTAAATATTTGTTAAAATTTCTTATTTATTTCTAAAGATTATTAAAAAAACAACCGATATCTTTATTGTAAAAAAGGAGTATTAGCCTATGGGTATGTCAGCATCACAGGCACGCTACCTGTGTCTAACAGCTAGAAAAAATAACGTTGAGTTCGAAATTGAGCAATTGACTCAACAAAAGTTGATGTTGGCCAATCAAATGGAGACAGAGGCTTCTTTGTGGAGTGATGGTATGAATATTCAACATTTGTACTATGATCCTCAAGGTTATGGTTCTTCTTCAACAGATCTTCCAAGATTGTCTTACCAAATAGTCACATCAGACCCTGCTGATGGTGGTATGGGTATGCGTGTTACAGACTCTTACGGAAGAATTGTTGTAACTGAACTCCCTGACCCAATGCCAGAAAATATGACTGTTGAAAATTATGCAGTCGAACCTTATGCTACTCAGGCTGATTACTTTGAAAATAACTTGAAAACAGGTAACTGGTATATTCAAAAAAATGTTAATGGTCAGTGGGAAGATGAATCTCTTGACGGTAGTTCTTATATCTATCAAGGTGTTGATAAGGGCGATTTTACTGTTGCAAATGCAGAATATAACAGAAAAATGGAAAGTCTTGAACGTATAGACAAGAAATTTGACACTCAAATTCAACAACTTGCAACAGAACAAAAGGCTATAGAAACAGAAATGGATTCTGTTAAAAAAGTTATAGACAAAAACATTGAAGAAACCTTCAAAACTTTTGGTTAATAACTAATTAGAAAGTATGAATGTATTGTTTTAAACAAGGATAAGTTTGATTATGGAGTTTATAGTGATTTTATTCAATTGCATTTTAATGACAACACTTTTTGGACTTTTTTATTTTATATTTGAGAAAAATAGCCAAGAGTTCGAAACTTCTGAATTAGCTTATCAATTTGTTTAAAAATCTATTTCTGCTGTTTGTTTTGGATATTGAATACAGCTCTTAGTTTATCTTTAAGAAGTTTATTTTCCATCATCAGACGTTTAACAACTTCATCATTAGGTCCGTTTTGTGGAAGATTTGGCGCTGTTGGTGACATTGCTGCTGGTTTATTATCACCTGTAAGAATGTATCTTTTTTTTGCTTCACTTTTTGTGTGAATAATTTTGTCTATATCTTTGTTTGCAACAAAACCCATATCTACCATTATTTCTCCAATTTTTAATTTTGATTCTGGGTTTTTTTCGTTGTGTTGCTTTTGCTTTCTTAGTATGTCATCGAGTTCTTTTACATCAATTTTATTCAATCTTTTTACGTATTCTCCGAGTCTGATTTCCCCGCTTAGGTAATAGATGCTTGCGCTTACAACAGGGTCTGATGGTTCTTTTATAAATTCTCTTTTAATACATTCAGACAGATATTTTGAAGATTCTTCCAATGTCCAAAAGTTGTTTAAGGTGATATCAATAACTCTTTGTTTGTCGAGAGCCGATTTTAGGTATTTGTAGATATTAAAATCAAGTCCGTTTTCGTGAGTTTCTAGCTCTTTTTTGCCTTTGAATGTTATTTCAGGATAATGAGCAGGATATACTTCACTTTCTTTTGCTCCTACAGATGCGTTAGGAAGAACTTCTTCAAGATGTCTTTTTATGTCAAGATAAACAACTTCTTGAACCCATAAAGGGGCGTTTAGTATTCTTTCCATAAGTATTTGCAAATTGTTATATGACATAAACTCTTTTGTCTCCGCTATTTGTATTCTATTCAACATGTATTATAATATGATAAGTGCTTTTTAGGCAAAGGATTTTATTTACTAAGTTGTAAAGGACTACAATTATGGGTTTAGACGGATTTTCAATGTCAAATCTGGGACTTCATAGAAACTTGACTACTGCTCAGCTGGCAAATGAAGTTGATGTTGTTGCAAAGCAAGCTCTTGAAAATCAATTGCCTGATGTTGACGGGGTTGGAAAAAAAGAAAAAGCAGGTAAAAAAGACCCAGAAGCTGCTTTTAACGGAATGGTCCCTTTTATTCCCGATGAAGAAAATGATGAAAAAGATGAGGATGCTTCTGAACAAGAGGAAAAGAAATCCGTTGATAAATCCGTTGGAGAAGAATCGATAGAAGATGTTGAGGTTGAGATAGAAGAACCTCAATATCTTTTTAAAATGAGTGCTGACGATATGATAGAAATCTATGACAAAAATACAGGAAGAGTTATTAAAAAACTTTCTCCTGAAGAGGCTGCCTCTACTGTGCACAATTTTACAAAAATGCCGAGTATTTTCTTTAACAAAGATGTTTAATCCACTACAATTTCTGTTTCGTTTTTGTAAACAACAAAACCTGATTTTGTATTGTTAGGTCGTTTTATGTATTTTCTCAATGTATAAACAACAGGAACTTTGGTTGAGTTTTTTGCAGTGGAATATTCTTTTGCCATTTTTGCTATTTTTAATATAGTTGCATCTTTTAGTTCTTGTCTTGAGTTTTTAGATTTTACAATAATATGAGACCCGGGGGTGTTTAATGTGTGGAACCAAACATCATCTGGTGATGAAATTTTTGAATACAGATAGTCGTTTTGTTTGTTATTTTTGCCTATGTAAACATCAAAGTCATCTATTTCTAATTTCATAATATTTAGCGTTAGTTCTTTTTTCTTAGACGGAGATGGTTTTATTTCAGGTTCAATTTCTTGAGATATTTCTTTAAGTTCTGCTATTGAATCTGTGTTGTCGATGTCATAGATAAGTTGCTGATAGTAATTAATTTCTTCTATAGTTTTTTGCGACATTTCTTCTGCTATTTGATAGGCTTTCTTTGTTTTATTGTACAAATTGAAATATCTTTGGGCATTTTCTATCGGGGTTAGATTTTCATCAAGGTTAATTTCTATTTCATTGTCTGTTTCGTAATCTTTTAATAAAATAGATTTTTGGCCTTTTTTTATTGCATAAGAATTTGCTGTAATAAGATTACCTTTTTGCATATACTCTTGTGCTTTGTCTTTTTTATCAAGTTGTTTCTTTTGATTTGTAAGGGTATTTTGTTGTTTTTTTAATTCTTTGTTTACTCTGGTTTTAAGTGATGTTTTTATACTTTTTGCAATGTTTTTTTCGATGTTATAAGAAAAATAATCATCAATTAGCTCATTGATTGTTGAGTATGTACAATCAAGTTTGTTTATACAAGAGTATTTTGTTTTGTCTTTTGATACAGAGTATTCTTTATTTTTGTTTTCCAAAAATTCGTGCAGGGTTATGAATAAAATTTTGCTGTTTTCATCAGAAAGCTCAGAGCTTTTTTGCGCAGGATTAATATTTTTGCTGTTGCAAAGTTCTTCAACAAGAGCTTGAGATAGGCAAAAATATCTGTTTGATATTGCTTTTTTTAGTTCGCAGTCTGCTTTGTTTAATGCAGAAACAAACCAATCATATCTTGTTAAAAGCAGATTCTTTTTGTCTTGTTTGGGAGGGTAAATATATGGCAAACCTCCGGCCAATTCACGTTCTTTACTTTTCTCTTCTCCGATATTGTGCGCACAGCCTAAAATGATATTGTTGTCTGTATTATAAAGGACAATATTACTGTGCTTTCCCATAAGTTCTATGCTCAGACACTCTTCGATTCTGTCCCCGATTTCGTTGTAATTTTCAAAGTTTAGTTCGATAATTCTCTCAAATTCGGGTTTTTTAACGCTTAAAATTCTTGCACCTTCCATGTGTTTTCTAAGAAGCATACAAAACATTGGCGGTTGTTTGGGGATTTCTATATTTCTTCTTTCTTCGTTTTCTTTGTTCATAAAACAAATGTGGTGAAAACTCGGATTTATGTTTATATAGAGTTTTTTAGATTCGCCATTGTTGCGAAGTTGCAAAATTACTTCACGCCTTGTAGGCTGTTGTATTTTTTGCACCCTTGCGTTTATAAAAAAGTCTTTGTTTTCTTGGTAAAAAGCGTCTAATAAAAGTGAATCAATATTGAGCATAAATCTTCTCTAAAAATACTAAGTAACGGCTGTTTTATAATTTTATCTCAAATATTTTAACTTTAGTTGATGAATTTTTTACTCTGACAATACCGAGATATTCTGCAGGGATTTTTTCATCAAGATTATTGAGAGTGCTTTCTGTCACAATGATGTTTTTATCAAACTCACTGCAAATATCTTCTACCCTCTCTACAACATCAACAGTTTCACCCATAACGGTGAAATCAGACAAGTTTGATGAACCTATCTGCCCTACGAGAGCGTTCCCTGTATTAATTGCAATTTTCACATCTATTGAGTATTTACCCGGATTTTTTTCTTCAAAAGTTTGTTCGTCGTACTCTTCAAAACTTATGTTATTGACACTAGAATTGAGCTCGTTAATCTTTTGTTGAATCTCGATTGCAGCTCGGATTGCTTTTTCACTATCTTTTCGAGAATGAATCGGATATCCCCAATAAACGAGTACGGAATTTCCTACAAAACGGTTAATTGTTCCGTTATATTTGAAAATTATTTCTTCTATGGAATTAAATATTTTATTTATCAATTCAACATATTTTTCAGGCGGAAGCTCTTTTGAAATTTGTATATTGTTGTAGATGTTGCAAGACATTACTGTAACTTTTTGAATAGTTGATTTTAGATTTAACCTGTGTGGTTTATCTACAAGTTGTTTTAATACTTGTTCTGATACAAGGTTGCCAAATATGCGTTCTATTTTTTGTTTTCTTTTTAGTTCGTAATGTGCTTTTAGTGCAAATGCAATGATAAATATAGCACCTATCCAATACAAAGGTAATGCCATATCAAGCATAATTCTCAGCTTTGGATGGGCAAAGGCAAATATACTGAACAATACGTATGTAAATATTATCAAACCACCGTTTATAAATGCGAGAGGAAGGTTTGTTGCTATAATTATTGCAAATATGATTGCCAAACAAAAAGCAACAGTAATTACTGTTCCTTTGACGGGTGATATATGTTTTACAAAATTCTTTCTCAGTTTATTTTGAGTGTCGGAATCGTTTATGTAATTGTCTATAATTGTAGCTTTAATCTGTGCATCAGGCATATCCTTTGAAACAGCTGTGTTGTGTGTTTCTGAGTTTGTTTGTGTTTGTGCAATTATGACAATTTTGTCTTTAAAATAATCTAGAGGAATTTTTTGGTTGTCATATTCAAAATAATCAGCTCCTCTTACCATACTCAGTAATATAGAATTTATCGGTATTTCTGGATACGTATTTGCATTTTTGTGCCAGTTGATTAATGCTTTTCCTTCATCGTTCACTCTAATAGAGTGTGAACCGATTTTTAAAAGATTGTTTTCTATTGGTAATTCTTCTGTTAAGGCATCAATGTCTTTGTACTTCATCATTGTTGCAAGAGCTAATGACGGAATGTAATAATCTTTGTTACCTTTTACAAGTTTGTAAACAGGTTGAGAATATCTTATATTTTCTTCTCTGTTATGTTTGTTGGTTACAAGATTTGTAACACCCATAGTTGTACTGTTTGTGAAGATATTTGGAATTGGTGTGTGCGAATAATATGTTATATTTTTGTCCAATTCGTTATTATAAATCCGCATATTTAACGGGTCGCTTGACGGGTTATAAGGGTTTTCATAGTTTTCTAAAATTTTTGAAGCATCATACTTTTCACTTTCTCCAATTTGTGTTCTCAAAGCTGTTGAAAGTACGATGTTTTTGTAATACCCGAGCGTATCTGCAAGAACCATATCTGCTGAAGCGTAGTTTCTTGATAAATCTTCATAGTTTGAAAAATTCAAATCAACAACTAATACTTTAGGGTTCTGTTTTTCTAAAAAGTTTATAACTTTTGCCCATACAACTCTGGACCAAGGCCATCTTGTTAAATTTAACTCAGGTGAATTTGCAGCTTCATACTGAGTTAAATCATTGATTGCAACAATAACAATGTTGTTGTCTGCCGTTTTGTATCTTTGCGCAAACAAGCCGCCGTCCATTGTCAGTCTTGAACGAAAATCAATAAACTTGTTTTCAAAGATGTCAAATACGTCTTTGAAAAAATGCGCGAAAACAAAAAGTAATACCAATAAAATTGCAGTTAAAAATATCTTTAACTTATCCATATACTCAACTTTAAAATTCATAAAATAGATTATAAAGAATATTTTAAATTAGTGCAATTGATAATAATATTATTAACTATTTAAAACCGGTGAAAAATCTGAAAAAATCTTTAATTTCTATTTAATTTTATAAACTTTTGTAAATTTTTTTTAATTTGAAAAAAAATCGTAAAAATACTGTTGACGAGCAATTTTGTTTAATATAAGTTAGTTAATACACTAGCGGGGCCCGTGTATAAAATTGTGCGGGTAGTGCAAAAAAGCTGAAAAGCCATCCCCGATTGTTAAGTAAACAATAAGTAAAAGCAAAGGAAGTATAACAAATGAGTACAGCTCAAAGACAAAGAATCAGAGTTTGCTTAAAAGCATATGATCATAAGCTCATTGATGTTTCTGCAGAAAAAATTGTTGAAAC
>CALVEI010000066.1 GCA_944326515.1 Candidatus Gastranaerophilales bacterium
AAATTACTGCGGAGAAAAATTCTTTTTTGGCAAAGAGTTTGAACAAAATTGCTCATACATTAAAGACAACGCAATTTTTTATAAAAGACAAAAAGGTTCTGAAGAAAAAATTATTGACTTAAAAGATATTCCACTTGTCGGAAACCACAACTATCAAAACGTTATGGCTTCTTTGATAAGTGCAAAACTTGTCGGTATCGATACAGAAAAAATAAGAGAAGCAATAAAAGAATTTAAAGCACCTGAACACAGATGTGAGTTTGTTGCAAATATTCAAGGAAAAGATGTCTACAACGACTCTAAAGCAACAAATCCTGAAGCTGCAATATTTGCGCTAAAATCTTTTGAAGGCAGAAGCGTAACTCTTATTGCTGGTGGAACAGACAAAAACACAGACTTAACAGAATTTTGTGAAACTGTTAAAAAATACGTAAATCACGTTGTTTTGCTCGGTCTTGCAAAAGACAGATTTGAAGCAGAACTACGCAAAAACGGATATGAAAACATCATCATGATTGACGGAAGTTTTCAAGATGGAGTTGACAAAGCTTTTGAACTTCCTGACGAAGTAGTATTGTTATCTCCTGCTTGTTCAAGTTATGATATGTTCTCAGGATATGAAGAACGCGGAAGGGTGTTCAAAGAGTATGCCTTATCGAAACAATAGACCACAAAGAAACCACATAAATAATAGAAATAACAGAAACAATTATAATAACTACGACAATCAGTCACTACCTCCGGCAAATGATATAGTTTTATCGCCTCCGGATACAACACTGATGGTAGTAGTTGCGTTTCTTGTTGTAATAGGTTTAATGGCAACATTTTCCGCAGGCGCGCCAAAAGCTATGGATTTGGGACAAAATCCTGCATCTTTTGTATTAAAACAGTTTGCGTACCTCATAGTTGGTTTCTTTGGACTTAAATATTTTATGCAACTTGATTATAAAAAATTGAAAGATTGGGCAGTACCATTTGCTTGGATTGTAATCATTATGCTTGCACTCGTTGATTTTACACCACTGGGTGTTATTGTTAACGGTGCAAAACGTTGGATTATGCTCGGGCCTGTGCAATTTCAGCCATCAGAAATGACCAAACTTGCAGTTATCTTACTTTTAGGCAGTGCCTTTAATCGTGACAGCAATTTGTTTGATTCTGTTAAATGGGCAAGGTATTTTGTACCGATTTTGATAATGGTATTTCTCGTACTAAAACAGCCTAACCTTTCGATGGTCGTCTTGCTATTTTTGACAACCTGCGTAATGTATTTTAGTGTTGCAGGTTCTATAAAATATATGGTAGGAGCAGGTCTTGCAGTTATTGCGTCTGTTGGGGCAACGTTTATGATGTTTGGTCATAAACTGTTGCACGGGTACCAAATGCAACGTATTCAAATTTGGTTAAACCCTAATTCTGACCCTTACGGAGCAGGTTACAACATCATCCAATCATTACTGGCCTTTGCTGCAGGCGGTTTTTGGGGAGTAGGATATGGAAACTCCAAACAAAAACTCGCTTGGCTTCCGGAAGGGCACACTGACTTTATCTTTGCTGTTATAGCAGAAGAACTAGGGTTTTTAGGATGTTTTCTTATAATCGGGTTGTTCTGGACATTTATACACAGAGGCATAATCATTGCATCACGCGCAAATGATATGTACGGAAAACTTTTAGCTGTTGGTATTACTTTATCAATAGGTTTGCAGGCATTTATTAACATGAGCGTATCAAGTTCACTAATCCCTGCAACAGGTGTACCACTTCCTTTTATCAGCTACGGAGGAACATCTTTGGTTGTGTCTTTGTGCATGGTAGGTATATTATTAAACATTTCAAAAAAGAGAATAAAAAGGATAAAAAACTATGAGCGAAACTATTGATAACAAGAAAAAAGTTTACTTTGTAACAGGCGGCGGCACAGGCGGACACATTTATCCTGCTGTAGCTGTAGGTAATGCTTTGCAAAAAGAACCTGATACAGAAAAAGTATTCTATGTAGGCAACCCTGATAACCTTGAAAAGAAAATTGCAGACGAAAAAGTTTTTGACTTTCTCCCTGTCAGCATAACAGGTATGCCAAGAACAATAAGTCTTGATTTTGTAAAATGGGCAATCAAACTTGTTTTATCAACAGCAAAATCTGTTTATTATATTTTCAAATATAGTCCGTCATTGATTTTTGGTACAGGCGGATACGTTAGTGCACCTATGCTTTTTGCTGGTATTTTAACAAGAACTCCTGTTGTTATACACGAGTGTGACGCAATCCCCGGCAAAGTAACAAAATTAATCGCACCATATGCAAGCTCTGTATCTGTAGCTTTTGAAAGCGCAAAAGAAAATATCAAATCTGACAAAATCTACTACAACGGAAACCCTGTAAGAGAAGAATTTTCTACAGTTGATAGATTCAAAGCAAGACAAAAATGGAACCTCAAAGACAAATTAACAATCATGGTTATGGGCGGTTCTCAAGGTGCTAAAAAAATTAACACAGTCCTTATTAACAGCATCAAAAACTTGTTCAAAAAATATGATATACAAATCATTCACCAAACAGGCTTGAAAAACTATGATGAAACAATTAAAGAACTTAAGAAAATTTATCCAGAATACACAGAAAACTCTCAATATGTAATAAGACCTTATTTCAAAAAAATGTATTTGCCAATGATAGCATCAGATATTGCCGTATCAAGAGCAGGCTCTTTAAGTATTTCAGAAATATGTGTATCAGGCTTGGCGTCAATTTTGATTCCATACCCATATGCAGCAGCAGACCATCAAAGAAAAAATGCCAGAGAAATGGAAGAACTAGGTGCTTCTTTATACCTTGACGATTCTGAATGCACAGTGGAATCATTCACAGAAAAATTGGAAGAACTAATCAACAACACACAAAAAATGATAGAGCTCCAAAACAACGCTAAAGCACTTGTTAAAACAAATGCAACAAAAAACATCATAGAGCAGATAAAAGCAGTTTTAGCAAACACATAGAACCGTCAAATTGCCCGAAATTTGCCAGCAGAGCATTTTAACGCTATAATGTCATGACAAAGAGCAACATGGGGTTAAATATGAACAAACCTGATTTGATAGAAAAAACTCAGGCAAAAAATAATAAAAGAAAAAACAAAATTCGTTTTTATTATTCTTTCCTGACCATAGTTCTTTTAATTTGCCTTGTGCAAATAGGTTTTAGTGCATTTAACAACATCACAAAAAGCATAAGCTACCACGGCAAAATTAAAAAAATGAAAGCTCTGAACCAACAAGCTTACGCCGAAAATCAAAGGCTCAAAGAAGAACTTGAAGACTTTAGCTCAATGAAAAGTCTTGAAGCAATCGCCAGAAACAACCTAAAAATGGCAGGAGAAGACGAGGTTCTAGTTATAATAAACAAGCCGCAAGAACCTGTTTCCACAGAAAATCAAAAAAAGAAAAATATTTTGAAAAAAAACAAATCACAAAAACAATAACAAAAAAGCTTCTTTGAAAAATCAAAGAAGCTTTTATGTACTAATGTTCCAAATATTACTGTAAAAACCTCACATCGAGTGATTATTAGGATTTGGGTAAGAAAAGTCTATTTTATAGCAACAAGTCTTGATGATACTCCCATATCAGAATTAATCATCTTCGCACTTGCTATCGCCATAGAGCGTCTTTTTTTTGCACCTCTTAGCAAAAATGCAACTCCGTCACTTATATTACTTGTTGGTTTTGATAATTTCTTTAGCATTAAATATCCCTTTAAACTGACTGCTTTCAATCACATTATTGTTATCGGGCTATTTTGAATTTTCTTTAGTATTTCAAACCAACTTGTTACATAAGTTTACAAAAACATTTTGATTATAATGAAAAAATTTACTTCATAATTGTACTTAATCACTGAAAAATGGTATAAATATTATAAAGAAGGAATAATAAGGAAGTATAATGTTTGATTTTTCAGTATTTTTAAACCCGGTTATATTGGCAATTATTGTCTGTTTTATCGGAGTTGTAGGATATTTTATATCTAAAGTTCAATATATTAACAGATCATTAATAAATTTGACTAATATTTTGAGAAACTTTAGAAAAGGCAATATTGTTTACAGATTCAAAGAGCTTGATGAGATGTTTTTAAAAAGCCCGTTTATCTCAAACTACTGGGTAGAATTTAAAAACACACTTGTATTCAACGAAGGTATAGCACTAAAAGGTGCCGCACCTGAAAATTCATCTATCCAATGTACTGTTGATTCCTCATACTTTTTCAACGAAGAAACTCTTATCAATAGCAAACTTAACTACAAATTTATATCTGCAGTACCTACAATTTTAACAGGTCTTGGACCACTGTTCACATTTATGCACATTGCAATAGCATTTTCTAAAGTTAACTTTGCAACCCAAGAAGCAACAATTGCATCTGTATCATCACTGCTCGCGTCAATGAAAGTTGCGGCAATGATTTCTGTTGTTGCAGTTGGTACATCTATTTTATTTATGGTTATTGAAAGAATTTTGTACAAAAATATGTGCAAAACTCCACTAAGCGCCTTCCAACTTGAAATGAACAAGTTGTTTGACAATATAACATCTGAAAAATTCCTTGTAGAACTTTTAAGAGAATCAAAATTGCAAAACAGCGTACTCAACCAAACCTTTACAACTATGCCAATGCAAATGAAAGCAGCATTTGACAATAGTTTTAAAGAAACGCTTGTACCATATTTGGACAACCTTATTTTCTCAGTTAACAAACTACAAGAAAACATAAAAAAGAATAACTCAGGAGCCAGAAACATTTTAGATAATATTTTTGGCACAAACAATGATGATGAGTAAACATAATGAAATATATTAAGTACAAAACAGACATACAAAACAGCGGAGACGACAACGTTTTTTGGGTTACGATGAGTGACCTGTTACTAGGTCTTGTAGTTGTTTTTCTTGTACTTTTTGTATTTGCAATAACAGGTTACACACAAGCAAGAGTTTCTGAACAACAAAAACGATACGAAGTTACTGAAAAAATTGTTGAAGAACTTCAAAAAAACAATATAAAAGTTGAAGCCGATAAATTTTCAGGCAAGATAAAAATTTCTGACTTGGAACTTTTTGAACTGAATAGCTGGGAGCTTTCTTCAAAAGGCAAAAAATACATGGCTAAATTTGTACCTGTTTACATAAATTCTATAATGAAAGACCCAAAAGTTAGAGACAACATTACACAAATTATTATAGAAGGACATACAGACTCTCAGACTTTTGCAGGTGCAAAATCAGAAGAAGAAAAATATTACAAAAACATGGAGCTCAGCTTAAAACGTGCCAATAGCGTTGCAAAATACATCGTATTCTCTGATTTTGAAGGCAAAAAAGCTTATCAAAAAGATTTGTTTAAAATAATTTCTGTACAAGGCAAAGGCCCATCAAACCCTGTTATAGTTAACGGAAAAGAAGACTACGCAAAAAGTAGACGTGTTGAGCTGCAGGTTATGTTTAAAGAAAACTCTTTACTTCCAAACAAAAATTAATCCGATACAGTTTTTTGCAAATAATATAAAATTTGCCTTTTTAAAATATCATGCAAAACGTAAATTATAATCACTGCAACTTGTTGTAAACGCCGTTATATCTTCTGCACCCAGACTGCGCATAACTTTGGTTATCTCAGATATTGTGCTGCCGGTCGTTAAGATATCGTCAAAAATAAGCAATTTTTTACCTTTAACTTCGGAAAAATTTTCTTTATTTGGTTCAAATGCACCTTTAAGATTCTTTGCTCTTTGGACTTTATTTAGCTTATACTGAGGTGCTGTATCTTTGACTCTTACAATTAAATTTTCATTTACCACATAACCAGTTAATGCAGCAAACTCTTTTGCGACTAATGACATATGGTTGTAATGTCTTTCTTTAAGCCTTTTGTTACTTATCGGAACAGGAACAATTACAAATTCATTTTTTGAAATTTCAAGATTTTTCCAATAATCGTACATTATTTTTGCCTGATAAAAAGCCAAATCTCTTTGTTTATGATATTTGATACCTCTTATCATTTTTAAAATTGCACCTGTGTAAGCAGTAGCAGAAAAAACCTCAACATTATTAATGAACTCAATTCGCCTAAATGGTAAAAGTTTTACTTTTGCATAACATTTAGAACAAAATTTTGTATTCTCTCTTGTACTTCTACAAAAATAACAATGTTTTTTATATATCAGGTCGAGTAATTGAGATAAAATTCCAAACATATATAATTATAATAACGGTTTTACCTAAAATTGTATATGATAAAATAGAATGTGTAATTACATATAAACTATAGAGGATAAATACTTTATGAACATTATTATAATGATTTTGCTTATAAGCTTTTTGATACTCGTGCATGAATTGGGGCACTTGCTTACCGCAAAAATGCTCGGTTTCAAAGTTACAAGATTCGGCTTTGGTTTGCCTGTTGGCCCAACCCTTTTTAAAGGCAAAATCGGTGATATAGAAATTCTTGTTCATGCACTTTTACTGGGCGGTTACGTATCTTTTCCGGATGACGAAGAAAATTCCGATATTCCAAAAGATTCACCTGAGCTTTTTCAAAACCAACCTGCTTGGAAAAGAGCTATCGTACTTGTTGCAGGTGTCGCAGCAAACATGCTTTGTGCAGTAGCTTTGATTATGGTTACAGGTGCTATTACACACAAACTTCCATCTGACAAAGCTATTGTTTACGTCAAAAGCGTAACAGAAGCCAAAGGCGCATCAGTAAAAGCTTCGGGATTACAAAAAGGCGATATTATCCTTCGTATCAACAATTCAAACATTATCCAACCGTTCCAAACTAATATTTATGCAAAAGCCAGCAGAAAGTTTGACGGTTATATCTCAAGCAAAGCTTATGCAAATACTTTAAAAGAGTTACAAGCTAAAAACCCACAAATCAAAAACACAATGGAAGCTCTTGAGCAAGGTACGGTCGTAAAACTTATCACTCCTGCTGATGAAGAAGCTATGCACCTTTCTGCAGCAGCGTTAATGGGTATAGAAAAAATTAAAAACGATTCTATAAAACTTAATAAAGAACAAGTTAAATTAAGAGATGATTTAGAAAACAAAAAAGAATACAAAGCAGACGGAAAAACAACGCTAAGCGACATCGCAACAGCTATTTCCGATACAAGAAAACCAATGTTCTTTACCGTAAAAAGAGGTGATAAAATCCTCAACCTGCCTGCTATCTACTCAAACGAAGAAGGCTTAATCGGTATTGAAAGAGACGGTGATAGAATATTTATTGAAACTAACTCTCCTGTAAAAATAGTTACAGGCTCACTTCAATACACTTGGATAAATACAAAATATACTTTAATAGGTTTAGAAAAACTCATCACAGGCCAAATTCCCGTTAAAGAACTCAGAGGTATAGTTGCCGCAACAAAAATGGGCGGTGATATGATAGAACAAACAGGTATATTAAACGGTATTTTGTTAACAGCAATCATAAGCATCAACCTAGCTGTAATGAACCTGCTACCTATACCGGCATTGGACGGTGGTCATTTGATGTTTTTGATTATAGAAAAATTCAAAGGCAAACCGCTTGATGAAAAAGTTACAGCAAAAATCAGCAATTTCTTCTTCTTGCTGTTGATAATACTTATGATGGTGTTAATATTTAACGACATCTTTGCAATTATTACAAAGCAAATATGATAAAATCAAAGTATGAAAGAAAAGCTTACATACCTTCAAGACAATTTAAAAGATAATAAGCTGATAAGATGGCCCGACAGCTGTTTTCCGCTGAAGTTCTATATCGCGCCATTTAGATGGTATGCACGCTCACAAAATGATAGTTATAAATATCAAGCACTTGTAAAAAGAGCCTTAGATACTTGGGAACAGGTAAGCGGCGGCAAAGTCAGATTTAAAATTGTCCAAACTCTGAATGAATCTCAAGTTAACTTGGATTGGAAAAGAATAGACAGAAAATCACTTGGGCATTGTTATTTCCACTTTGACAACCAAAGCAGACTCTACTCTGCAGAAGTTCAAATCGGCCTATCTGACGGTATAATCCACAAACAATACCAAGACGAAAATGAAGTCTATCACACAATTCTGCACGAAATAGGACACTCACTCGGATTAGGCCATAGCCCTTATGATACAGATATTATGTACACTCCACACAAATATGGAGTAGTAAACCTATCCCCACGAGATGCCTACTCGCTTCAATGGTTGTACAAACTCCCATATGGCATTAGCGTTAAAGAACTCGCTTCAAAATACGGAGTACAATCAGACGACATAGATTACATAATCACAAAAATTGCAACAGCAGGGAAATCTACAGAGTTTGAAGATGTAAAAAACTCAATAAAAATCCCCAAAAAAGATTTGATGTCAGAACAAGACAAACTTGCAGAAATAAAAAAATATAATCTTGGGCTGCAAAATATACAAATTTCTTCTAACGTACAAGAATATATTAAAAAAAATATAATTATGCCAAACGACAAAGACAAATAAAAAATCCGTACAAATTAGTTTGTACGGATTTTAAATTATTTCTTGTTAAATAAATTACATACCGATTAATCTTCTCAATTCATCAGGACGGCTTGTTTTAGCAAGCGCATCTTCTGCAGAGATAAGATTTTTCTTATAAAGGTTAGCAAGTGCAGTTTCCAAAGTCTGCATACCATGTTGCGCACCTGTTTGAATAGCTGAATACATTTGAGAAGTTTTACCTTCACGGATAAGGTTGGCAATCGCACCGTTAACAACCATGATTTCCTGCGCCATTACACGACCTTTCTTTTCACCTGTTTCTGTTAAACGTGGCAAAAGAGTTTGTGAGAATACCGCACAAAGTGAGTTAGACAACATAATACGGATTTGTTGTTGCTGACCTTGTGGGAATACGTCGATAATACGGTCGATAGTTTGGCTTGCAGATGAGGTGTGAAGTGTACCCATAACCAAGTGGCCTGTTTCTGCAGCTGTAATAGCAAGAGAAATAGTCTCAAGGTCACGCAACTCACCTACCAGAATGATATCAGGGTCTTCACGAAGTGCTGACTTAAGAGCGTTAGCAAAAGAACGTGTATCTTGTCCCAACTCTCTTTGGTGAACAACACTTTGTTTTGACTTGTGCACAAATTCGACAGGGTCTTCAATTGTCAAAATGTGTTCATTTCTGTTTTCATTGATATAGTCAATCATCGTTGCAAGGGTAGTAGATTTACCAGAACCGGTAGGACCGGTTACAAGAATCAGCCCTCTTGGCTTTTCAGTAATTTTTCTTACAATTGGAGGAAGACCAAGTTGATCAAATGAAGGGCAGCTTGTGTTAATGGTTCTGAATGCAGCCGCATAAGTGTTGTTGTTTTTATAAACGTTAACACGGAATCTGCCTAAACCATGAATACCATAAGAAAGGTCAAGCTCCCAATCTTGTTCAAGTCTTCTTCTTTGTTCATTGTTTAAAATCGGGAATATAAGTGTTTCAACATTTTCAGCTGTTAACAACTCATGATTAGTTCTAATTAATTTACCGTCTATACGGAATACAGGGGGAAGATTTGCTGAAATATGAATATCACTGGCACCTTGGCCGACAGCGTCTTCCAATAATTCTTCAATTAACATATTGGTAATGCTCCTACTATTTATTCCTATAAAATTATTTAATGATATAATTAAATATGCTTAACTAAATTTTACAATCATTAACAATTATTGTCAAAAGATAATTATGGAGAAGAAAATGACACAAATTAAACCTATAAAACTAAGAAATTTTGAAATTGGTGCAGAAAAACTCACGATACTTGCAGGCCCTTGTGCGATTGAAAACAGAGATGTTTTAATGACAGTTGCAGAAGCATTGAAAAAACTTACTCAAGAACTAGACGTTAACTATGTATTTAAGTCATCTTTTGACAAAGCAAACCGCAGCTCAATAAAATCATTCAGAGGTCCCGGTCTAGAAAAAGGTCTTGAACTACTTGCAGAAGTAAAAAAAGAATTTGACCTGCCTATAGTTACAGATATACACACACCTGATCAAGCAGCACCGGTTGCAGAAGTTGCAGATATAATTCAAATTCCGGCATTTTTATGCAGACAAACTGATTTGCTCGTTGCAGCAGCAAAAACAGGTAAAATTGTTAATATTAAAAAAGGACAATTCCTCGCCCCAGCACAAATGAAACCACTTGCGCAAAAAATTGTTGACTCTGGGAACGAAAACGTACTATTTACAGACAGAGGCACAAGCTTTGGCTATAACAACCTCGTTGTTGATATGAGAGGAATTCCAATAATGCAAGAAATGGGTTTCCCTGTAGTATTTGACGCTACTCACAGTGTTCAACTCCCAGGTGGCGCAGGTGAATGTTCTTCAGGTGAGAGAAAATATGTTGCAACTCTGGCAAAAGCAGCCACTGCAGCAGGTGCAAAAGCTTTGTTCTTTGAAGTACACCCAGATCCAGATAAAGCACTTTGTGACGGACCTAACATGCTTTCTATAGACATGGCTAAAGATGTATTTAAGATATGCAACGATATATTCAAACTGGTTAATAACTAATTAATTGACTGATATACAATATAAAACCCCAAATTGTTTATATGCAATTTGGGGTTTTAATATTTTAACAACCATTTATATAAACAATAAAAAAGCTGCCTTATTTCTAAAGCAGCTTTTTTTGTTATGAAATAAAATTATTATTCAACAATTTTATCTACAACACCAGCACCAACTGTACGTCCGCCTTCTCTGATAGCGAATCTCATACCTTGTTCGATAGCTACAGGAGCGATCAATTCAACGTCCATAACAACGTTGTCACCAGGCATAACCATTTCGCCGTCAAATTTGATAGAACCAGTTACGTCAGTAGTTCTGATGTAGAATTGTGGTCTGTAACCAGGGAAGAATGGAGTGTGACGTCCGCCTTCTTCTTTTGTCAAAACGTAAACGTTAGCTGTGAATTTAGTGTGAGGTGTGATTGAACCAGGAGCAGCCAATACTTGACCACGTTGGATTTCAGTTTTATCAACACCACGGAGCAAAGCACCGATGTTGTCACCTGCTAAACCTTCGTCTAACAATTTTCTGAACATTTCAACACCAGTAACAGTTGTTTTCTTAGTTTCGCCGAAACCAACGATTTCAACTTCTTGACCAACTTTAACTTTACCTCTTTCAACACGGCC